>JBIOWF010000110.1:0-36803 GCA_044868295.1 Microtetraspora sp.
CCTCGGATTCGGGATCCCGCGCCGTACGTGCCTCGGCCTCAGGGACCGGCGCCGTACTTTCCTCGGAATCGGGGACAGGCACCGTACGTTCCTGGGGCTCGAGGGGCGGCGGCGCGGCGGGCGGCGGAAGAGCCGGTCGGTCGCGGCGCAGTTCGGGGAGCGCGCGGTAGATGACGGCGACGACCGGCACGGCCACCGCGGCCCCGGCGATGCCGCCCAGCAGACCGCCGACCGCGAGCACCAGGATGATCGCCAAGGGGTGGAACTCCAGTGCCCGCCCGACGATGAGCGGCTGCAGGACGTGGTTCTCCAGCTGCTGCTCCAGGATGAGCACACCCACGAAGATCAGCGCGTACACCCAGCCCTGCGCCCCGAACGTCACGAGGGTCGCGACGGCGCCCGCGAAGAGGATGCCGACGATCGGGATGAAGCTGGCCAGGAAGATCAGCACAGCCAGAGGCGCCCACAGCGGCACCTGCATCCCCGCCAGCACCACGCCGATGATGATCCCGTGAATGGCGGCGACGGCCACGGTGCCCTGGACGTAGTGGGAGAGCGTGATCCAGGCGGCCCGCCCGGCCCGGTCGACGCGCGGCGCCGCCGACCCGAACGCGCGCAGGAACCAGGCCCAGATCCGGTCACCATCCTTGAGCAGGAAGAACGTCACGAACAGCAACAGGACGATGGATGCGAGCACCTCGATGATCGCCGTCGCGCCGCTGAGCACCGTGCCGGTGATCTCGCTGCGCCGCTCGTTGGCCTGCTTGGTCAGCTCGTCGACGATGTCGGCGAGCTGCGCCTCCTTGAGCTGGAGCGGTCCATGCAGGAGCCAGTCCTGCGCGTTGCGCGCGGTGAGCTGGATCTGCTCGACGAGACGCGGGAACTCGTCGTTGGCCCGCACGCCGATCATGAAGCCGATGCCGACGATGATCGCCATGCCGAACAGCATGGTGATCCAGGTCGCGTAGATGGGGCGCAGCCCGGCCAGCCGCAGTCTGCGGGTCAGCGGATACAGCAGCGCGGTCAGCAGGAAGGCGATCGCCACCGGCAGCGCGACGAAACTGATCCGGCCGATCATCAACGCGAAGACGTACACCATGGTGAGAACCAGCAGCACGCGCCAGCTCCACGCGGCCAGCGTGGCGAGCACAGGGGGCACGCGCGGCTCGGGACGCTCGTGTTCCGGGATCACCTGTCCAGCCTGGCACTTCCCGGAGTCGAACGCGCACTCATTTAACCCATCATGGCCGTCCCGGCCCTGGTCCGCCCCTGAACCGTCGGCCCCGGCACGGCCCGAGATCGGGCCATGCCGGGTGGATCATCCCGGGTCGATCATCCCGGGTCGATCATCCCGGGTCGATCATGCCGGGAAACGCCCCTCACTCCGGCCGGGCGAGCATCACCTGGACGCCGGGCTCGGCGTCCGAGGGCTCGAGGACGAACTCCTCGACGTTGCCGGCCGCGCACAGGTCGTCCTGCGCGAGCCGGACCAGATCGGCGTGGCTTCCGGACACCACCAGGCGGGACACCTCGGCACGCATGGACGCGCGGGCCTCGGACTTCGCCTTGCGGACCTGGCGGAGCACCCCGGCCACCGCGCCCAGCACCGCAGGATCGCCGGCCGTACCGATCTCGGAGACGGCGGGCCAGGCGGCGCGGTGCACCGAACCCGGCCGCCACCAGGACCAGACCTCCTCGGTCACGAACGGCAGGAACGGCGCGAACAGCCGCAGCAGCACATCGAGAGCCTGCCTGAGGGCGGCCAGCGCGGACGCGTCGCCGTTGTAGGCCCGCGCCTTGACCAGCTCCAGATAGTCGTCGCAGAACTCCCAGAAGAACCGTTCCGCGCGCTCCAGCGCCCGCGTGTAGTCGTAGCCCTCGAACGCCTCGGTCGCGTCCTCGACCACCGCCCGGAGCGCCGCCAGCATCGACAGGTCGACGGGCTCGACGGGCTCGGTGGCCTCGCCCGCGGCCTCGCCGAAACCGAGCACGAACCTGGACGCGTTCAGGATCTTGATCGACAGACGGCGGCCGATCTTGATCTGGCCGGTGTCGAAAGCCGTATCGGTGCCGGGCCTGCCGCTGGCCGCCCAGTAGCGGACCGCGTCGGAGCCGTACTCCTCCAGCAACCCCATGGGTGTGACCACGTTGCCCTTGGACTTCGACATCTTCTTGCGGTCCGGGTCGAGGATCCAGCCGGAGATCGCCGCGTGTTTCCAGGGCAGCTCCCCGTGTTCCAGATGGGACCGGACCACCGTGGAGAACAGCCAGGTGCGGATGATCTCGTGGGCCTGTGGACGCAGATCCATCGGGAAGACTCTCCGGAACAGGTCGTCGTCCCGCTCCCAGCCCGCCGCGATCTGCGGGGTGAGGGAAGACGTCGCCCAGGTGTCCATCACGTCCGGGTCCGCGATGAAGCCGAAGGGCTTGCCACGCATGTCCTCGGCGAAGCCGGGCGGCACGTCGCTCGACGGGTCGACCGGCAGGGACGACTCGTCCGGCGTGATCGGCGCCTCGTGGACCGGCTGGCCCTCGGAGTCCAGCGGATACCACACCGGGATCGGCACGCCGAAGAACCGCTGCCTGGAGATCAGCCAGTCGCCCGCCAGACCCTCGGCCCAGTTGTCGTAGCGGACCCGCATGTGGGGCGGGTGCCAGTTCAGCTCCCTGCCCCGGTCGAGCAGCCGCTCGCGGAGCGACACGTCCCGGCCGCCGTTGCGGATGTACCACTGCCGGGTCGTGACGATCTCCAGGGGCCGGTCCCCCTTCTCGTAGAACTTGACCGGCCGCTGGACCTTCCTCGGCTCGCCCTCCAGGTCGCCCGACTCGCGCAACATCTCGACGACCCGCTCGCGCGCGCTGTGCACGGTCTTCCCGCCCAGTTCCTGGTACGGCCCGGCCGCCACGCCTTCCGGAGCCTCGGCGAGGAGGCGACCGTCCCAGCCGATGACCGGGCGGGTGGGGAGGTCGAGCTCCCGCCACCACGTGACGTCCGTGATGTCGCCGAACGTGCAGATCATCGCGATTCCGGAACCCTTGTCCGGCTCGGCGAGGTGATGGGCGACGACCGGGACCTCGACCCCGAAGATCGGCGTCCGCACCGTGGTGCCGAACAGTGGCCGGTAGCGCTCGTCGTCAGGGTGGGCGACCAGTGCCACGCAGGCCGGGATGAGCTCGGGCCGCGTCGTCTCGATCCACACCCGGTCGCCGAAGCCCTGATCCCGCTGCTCTTGGGAGAGCTTGAAGCCGATGCGGTGGAAGGCTCCGGGCCACTCCCGGTCCTCCAGTTCCGCCTGGGCGACAGCCGTACGGAACGTCACGTCCCAGAGCGTCGGCGCCTCGGACACGTAGGCCTCGCCACGGGCGAGGTTGCGCAGGAAGGCGCGCTGCGAGGCGGCGCGGGCGTTCGCGTCGATGGTGGCGTAGGTCATCGACCAGTCCACCGACAGGCCGAGCCGCCGCCACAGCTCCTCGAAGGCCTTCTCGTCCTCGATGGTGAGCCGCTCGCAGAGCTCGATGAAGTTCTTCCGGGAGATCGGAATCTGCTGCTTTCCCGGCCGGTCCGGGGGTTCGAAGGACGGGTCGTAGGGCAGGGAGGGGTCGCAGCGCACGCCGAAGTGGTTCTGCACGCGACGTTCGGTGGGCAGGCCGTTGTCGTCCCAGCCCATCGGGTAGAAGACGGCACGCCCGCGCATGCGCTGGAACCGGGCGATCGTGTCGGTATGGGTGTAGGAGAAGACATGGCCGACGTGCAGGGAGCCGGACACGGTCGGCGGGGGCGTGTCGATCGAGTAGATCTCGTCCCGACCCCGGGTGCGGTCGAAGCGGTAGATGCCGTCGGCCTCCCAGCGCGCTACCCATACCGCCTCCAGGCCGTCGAGAGTGGGTTTCTCTGGCATGGCTGCGTGGCGCGGTCGCTGATCGGTCATGCCTACCGATGGTATGGCGTGAACCACTCCCCTGCGCCGAGAGGCTAAGGTCGTTACCGAGGAGGAATCATGGCGGACAAATCTGAGAAACCAGACATGCAGTGGCGGGTAGTGGGCGGTCTGGTGGGTCTCGCGGTGGGGTTCGCCTCCCGCAAGGTCCTTTCGTTCGCCTGGGAGAAGGCCACCGGCAAGAAGCCGCCGGCCAGCGCCGACGCGCTGGACATCAGCCTCGGCGAGGCCATCGCGTACGCCGTGGTGATGGGCCTGGGCATGGAGGTCGCCCGGATCGTCGCCACCCGCGCCGCCGCCAGGAAGTGGCAGGCCTGGAAGTCCGCCGCGGAAGAGATCAAGCCCTAGCCCTGGTCCAGGTCAAGCCCGGCCACGGTCACGGCCCAGCGCCGGGTGAAGCCACGCTCCCCGGCCACCGCCTGGCGCCGCCGAAGCCCGGCTCTCCGGTCACGGCTATAACCTCAGCGGGCCTCCAGGGCGGTGAGGAAGTCGTCCGCCCATCTGTCGACGTCATGGGTGGCGACCCGCCGCCTGAGCGAGCGCATCCGGCGGGCCAGCTCGTGCGGCGTCGCCCGCATCGCGGCCACCATCGCCCGCTTCATGCCCTCGATGTCGTACGGATTGATCAGGTAGGCCTGCCGCAGCTCGTCGGCCGCCCCGGCGAACTCGCTGAGCACCAGCGCGCCTCGCAGGTCGTGACGGCACGCGACGTATTCCTTGGCCACCAGGTTCATCCCGTCCCGCAGCGGGCTGACGACCATGACGTCGGCGGCGCGGTACAGGGCGGCCAGTTCCACCCTGCTGTACGACTGGTGCATGTAGTTGATGGGCTGCCGGCCGAGCAGGCCGTACTCGCCGTTGATCCGGCCCACCCGCAGCTCGATGTCGTTGCGCAGCCTGATGTACTCCGCCACGCGCTCCCTGGTGGGCGTGGCGACCTGCACGAACGCCGCCTCCCCCGGCTGGATCGAGCCGTCGGCCAGCAGCTCGCCGAAGGCCTTGAGCCGCTGGCCGATGCCCTTGGTGTAGTCGAGCCGGTCGACGCCCAGCAGCACGTGCTCGGGGTCGCCGAGCTCGGCCCTGATCTCCTTCGCCCGGTTGACGACGTGGGGCTCGCGGGCGAGCTGGTCCAGCTCGCCGAAGTCCACCGAGATCGGGAACGCCTCGGCCCGGACGGTCCGGCCATCGACGTGGACCTCGTTGCGGTGGTTCTGCAAACCGAGCAGCTTGCGGCAGAGCCGGATGAAGTTGGAAGCTCCGCCGGGACGCTGGAAGCCGACCAAATCCGCGCCCAGCAGGCCTTCGAGCAGCTCCTTGCGCCACGGCAGCTGCCAGAACAGCTCGGCGGGCGGGAACGGGATGTGCAGGAAGAACCCGATCTTCAGGTCGGGCCGGAGCTTGCGCAGCATGTCCGGGACGAGCTGGAGCTGGTAGTCCTGCACCCACACGACCGCGCCGGGCGAGGCGGCGTCGGCGGCCGCGCGCGCGAACCGGTCGTTGACCGCCCGGTAGGCGTCCCACAGCACTCGCGAGTAGATCGGCGTCGCGACGACGTCGTGGTAGAGCGGCCACAGCGTCGCGTTGGAGAAGCCCTCGTAATAGAGCTCCATCTCAAGGGCCGAGAGCGGCACCGGGATCAGGTGCATGCCGTCGTTATCGAACGGCTTCAGCTCCTCCCCCGCGGCCCCCGTCCAACCCAGCCATGCCCCGTCACGCCGCTGCATGACGGGCGCGATCGCGGTCACCAGTCCACCAGGGCTACGGCGCCACTCGTTCTCGCCGACCCGGTCGACCGGGAGCCGGTTCGCGACGATCAGAAATGAGCTTGTGCCACGCATGAGCCCCTCCAAGGTCGCCTGCGCCCCCACGATACGGAAGGTCCTCGAAAGCGCCCATACCCAGCTTGATGTGCACAATTCATTTGGGAAGGTGTGAGAATGATCTCACGCAGCTCACGGGCCGTTACCGCGAGGTTTAGACCAGGTTAGTTACATTTACATATCAAACCGCTGGGAGCGTACGGCATGGCGATCAAGCCGGCGGGAGAGCCCGCAGGCGCCGGAGATCGGCCCGTACGGCCGCGGCGAGCTTCTTGGTGGCCGCCCGGTTGAGCGCTGCACCGGCGACGGCGCCGGTGAGGAAGGGGCCGAGGGTGGTGAGATGCCGCCCGAGAGTGCGCATCAGGCGGTTGCGGAGCGCGGTCTTGGCGGCGGCGCCGAGCGCTAGGGTCGCCGAACCGGGGGTGAGGGGGTTGATGCCACGCTGTTTGGACCAGGCCACGGCGAACGCCGTCGCACGCTGGGAACCGGTGCCCGGGACCTGCACGCCGTACACCTCGTGCAGCTCGGCGAGCAGCTTCACCTCGATGGCCGCGACGACGAGCGTCTCCGCCACGAGCTGGGCGGGGGCCGAGAGCAGCAGCGGAGGCGCGGCGAACTCGGCGGCGGCGAGCGCGCCGCCCACAGCGCCCACGGCCATGGTGGCCTTGGCCGCGGTGCGGACCAGATCGTCGGCCAGTTGCTCCCCGATCAGGCCGTAGTGGTGCTCCGAGAGGGTGGCGAAGTCCCTGACGGGCACCCGCGGTGCGATGTTCATGAAGACGTCGGCCAGCCATCGGCCGCGCCCCACCCCGGACTCGCCTGCCTTCCTGGCGGAGCCCGCGAGCGCGTCGCCGAGGCGGCCGAGCAGCCGGCGCCGCTCGGTCCCGTCCGTCTCTTCGGAGTTCACGAGCCGGCCGACGAGCTCGGCGACCTCGTCGTTTGATCGATCCGCGTCGGAAGTCAACGGACCCTCCAAGCGTCTCCTAGGCTGCGCACTCGCGGCAGACCTGCTGGCCGTTCTTCTCGGAGGCCAGCTGACTGCGGTGGTGAACCAAGAAGCAGCGCGAGCAGGTGAACTCATCGGCCTGCCGAGGAATCACCCGGAGCGACAGCTCCTCGTTCGACAGGTCCGCCCCCGGCAGCTCGAGCGATTCGGCAAGGTCGGTCTCGTCGATGTCGATGCTGCCCGACGACTTGTCGCTGCGCCGCGCCTGGAGTTCCTGAAGGCTGTCCTCATTCAGGTCGTCGTCGGTCTTGCGCGGGCTGTCGTAGTCGGTAGCCATGTGCGTACTCCATCCCCCTCATCTATCTGTCTGCGCCGTGTCGCGCGCTCTTTAACGCTCGGGAGGCCGTTCTTGTGCCCGATCCACCCGGGAGATTCTGCAATCGGTACCCGCTTGGATGAACACTGAACCTTCCGACACACGGGGGCTGTACCGCACCTGGTTGGAGTTAGCCAAATATGGCGAAAACCACAGTGCTGGCGTTATGACCCACCGCGTTCGACGGCACATCCAACCACATGTGCGACGCGCTCGCTGTATCAGCGCGCCGACTGTGCCGCCCCGGGGCCCGGAGCGGTGCCCAGAAGGCGCACCGACACCACCAGGCCACCGCCGTCACGGGGAACGGCGGTCACCGTTCCGCCGTGCGCGCGGACGATCGCGCGCACGATGGACAGGCCGAGACCCGCGCCCTTGGCCGACTGCACCCGATCGGCGTTCAGTCTCCGGAACGGCTCGAACAGGCTGTCAACCTCGTACGCGGGGACGTGCGGTCCCGTGTTCGCGACCTGAACAACGGCACCCCCGTCGACAATTCCCGATCGGACCCAGACTTTTCCGGCCGGGCCGGCGTTGTGCTTGACGCCGTTCTCGACCAGGTTGGCGACACACCTTTCGAGGAGCACCGGATCACCGGTCGTGGGCGCGGGCTGGAGGTCGTATTCGACCGTGACGTCCTCCTCGGACGCGAAGGGGGCGAGCTGCTCCACGGCCGTCTTCGCGACCTCCTGCACGTCCACGGGCTTGCGCACGGACAGCTCCCGCTCGCTGCGGGCGAGCAGCAGCAGGCCCTCGATCAGCCGCTCGTTGCGGGCGTTGGTCCCCAGGAGGGTACGGCCGAGCACTTTGAGGTCCTCGGACGCCTCCGGATCCGACAGGGCGACCTCCAGGACGGTCCGGTTGATCGCCAGCGGCGTGCGCAGCTCGTGTGAGGCGTTGTCCACGAACCGCCGCTGCGCGTCGAAGGCCGTGTTGAGCCGGATGAGCATCGCGTCGAAGGTGTCCGCCAGCTCTTTGAGCTCGTCATCGGGGCCAGTGAGACCGATCCGCTCGTGCGCGAGGGATGTGCTCGACAGCTTCTGGGCTGTCGCGGTCATCTGCTTGATCGGCCTAAGCGCCCGGTCTGCCACGACATATCCGAGGATGATGGCGATGATCCCGACCCCGGTCAGGGCCATCAGAGATCTGGTGATGAACCCGTCGAGCACCGCCTCGGACACCCCGTGGCGTTGCACCACGATCTGATCCTGCAAATACTCGATGAGGCTCTGGGGCGTGTCCGCCGGCACCTTGAGCTGGAGGTCGAGGGTCGCGTAGACGAGCGGTTTCACGAGGAGATAGGTCACCAGGAGCACCAGAGCTCCGGCGACGAAGAAGAGCGTGCTGTAGGTGAGCGTGAGCCGCCAGCGGATGCTGACCCGGCCGGGCAACGCCTTGATCTGCTTGATCGCACCACGCTTCGCCTGTGGGGCGCTGAAGGGCGGCGGGATGTCCCAGGCGGGTGGACCGCTCGGCGGTGGCGGGACCTGGCTGCGGTACGGGCCCGTCCCCATCGTCGAGTTCATCCGGTCCGCCGGACCCGCACTCGTCACTGTTTCGTGCGGTTCAGTCACAACTTATATCCAACTCCGGGCACGGTTTCGATGACCTGCGGCTCGCCGAGCTTCTTACGCAGGGTCATCATCGTCACGCGCACCACGTTCGTGAACGGGTCGATGTGCTCGTCCCAGGCCTTGTCCAGCAGGTCCTCCTGGCTGACGACGGCGCCTTCCGCGCGCATCAGCTCCTCAAGGACCGCGAACTCCTTCTTGGTGAGCACGACCTCTTTGTCCTCCCGGGTGACAAGGCGCTTGCCGGGGTCCAGCCGGATCCCGGCCCGCTCCAGCACGGGCGGCAGCGCCGGCGCCGAGCGGCGGCCGAGTGCCCGCACACGGGCGATCAGCTCGACGAAGACGAACGGCTTGGCCAGGTAGTCGTCGGCGCCGAGCTCCAGGCCCTCCACTTTGGCGTCCACTTCACCCGACGCGGTGAGCATGATGATCCGCGAGGCGGACCGCTGCGCGACCAGTTGCCGGGCCACCTCGTCCCCGTGGACTTTCGGCAGGTCACGGTCCAGAACTATCACGTCGTAGTCGATATAGCTCGTCTTCTCCAGCGCGGCGGCGCCGTCGTACGCCACGTCGACGGCCATCGCCTCGCGCCGCAGGCCGGTCGCGATCGCGTCAGCGAGCACCCGCTCGTCCTCCACCACAAGCACTCGCATGTAGATCCTCCTCGCTGGAACAGCGCCCGGTCGTGCCGCCTGCGGGCGCGTGGCCCTCCACGCGCCCGCAGGCAGTGCTTCATTGTGGCCCTATTTGACGTAAGCGGACGGTAAGCGGTTCCCCTACTCCAGGTGAGGTAGTGCACAGAAATTCGTTGGTTTGGGAACACATGGGGGGTGGGTAGGTGGGGTCTACACCCCTCCATCGTTGCCGGGGAAGAGCGCGCTCTCCCCAGGAGCCGGTGGGGGTTCCGCCGCGAGGCACCTTTCGCCCCCTGAGAAAGAAGGTGAGATGGGCGAGTTCACGACCACAATCGAGAGCCGGCTCGACCAGGCCTACAAAGGCCTCAAGGAGGCCACGTCGAACGGCGATGACTTCCTCGCCGACACCCTCACCGCCGAGATCGAAGACCTGCACCGTCTAGCCGACGATCACGGCGTCCCGATTCAGCGGTAACGGTACTCCGCACTCCTGTCCTACCGCCGGTCATGCGATCCCTGTGATCGCATGACCGGCGCCGTCATTTCCGCCGCTTCCGGCGGGCGACTCTCCCTGGGGTTCCGGCGGCTTTCCTGAGCTTCCGGCGGCCGGTCAGGCGTCGCGGTCGGGATCCAAGGGGGCCAGCAGGTCGTGCAGGTCCTCGAACAGGCCGGGGCCCGCGCAGATGGCCAGTTCGACCTTGTCCAGCGAGGTGTTGTACGGCTTGCCGTACAGGCCCTCGATGCGCGCCCCCGCCTCGGTGGCGATGAGCCCGCCGGCGGCGAAGTCCCAGTACATCGGGCCGCGTTCGTAGAAACCGTCGACCCGGCCGGACGCGACCGAGCAGAGATCGGCCGCGGCGGAGCCGGCCCGCCGGATGTCCCGGACCTTCGGCAGCACGTGGGTCAGGACCTCCGCCTGTACGGCACGCCGCCCCGGCGCATAACCGAAGCCCGTGGCGATCAGCGCCCGGTCCAGGGGGACCGCGGTGTTGCACCGCAGCCGTTGCCCGCCGAGCCAGGCGCCGCCTCCCTTGACCGCGGTGAACACCTCACCGCGCGGAACCACGTTGACGACGCCCGCGACGATCTCCCCGTCCACCTCGGCCGCGATGCTGACGGACCATTCCGGCAGGCCGTACAGGAAGTTGACGGTGCCGTCGATCGGGTCGACGATCCACCGGACGCCGCCCTTGCCGGGGGTGTCGCCACCCTCCTCGCCCAAGATCGCATCGTACGGCCTGGCCTCGGTGAGGCGTGAACGGATCAGCTCCTCGGCGGCCCGGTCGAGGGCGGTGACGACGTCGGTGGGGCTCGACTTGGTCTCCAGGACCTCCGGCCGGGCCGGGCGCTTGGCGAGCAGCATGTCGCCCGCCTCCACCGCGATCTTCACGGCCAGCCCCAGCGACTCCTCGTGGTCACGCACCGGTTCCATCATGCCGACCTGCCCCTCCTTTGCCGTGATCACGCTTTGCCATGATTTCATGTGGTTCCCGATCACAGTCAGCGATCGTGGTCCGCGCCTGGGCGATTCCCTCCCCGGTGCCGAGGTCGACCACCCATAGCTCGACCGCGGTCGACAGGTCCTCGGTCGAGTGCCGCTCCCGAGTGCAGGCGACGTATCCGCCGTCGGGCGAGACGACCACCGGCCCGCCGAAGTCATGCGTCTCCGACACGGCCAGGACCCGCCGGGCCGCGCCCGCGCCCGGGCTGATGTCGATGGCGACGAGTTCCCAGCGCAACCGGCCGTTGCCGACCGGGACCGCCCAGGTCGTGATGACGGCGGCCCCGTCCGGAGTCACCGCGAACGACGCCTCGTCGAGCGCGCGCCCCGGCTCCGGCGTCAGATCCCCGGCGTCCAGTTCGTCCGGTACGGCGCTCACCAACCGAACCTACCCCGATCTTCGGCCGCTCCCAAGGAACGACAACGCATCACATCCTCCCGTCGCGGGGACCGGCGGCCGGGCCGAATAGGGTGTGAGGCCTGGGGAGGCACCCGACCTTCGCGAAAAACGACGCGTCGCACCGATCCGAACGGCGACGCGCGCCAGGACGCGCACCGCGATATGCGCTGCGACGCGTGCTGCGATGCGAAGGCACACCGAGGAGCGGATGAGGGGCGAGGGCGACGCGATGGCACAGGGGTATGACGCGCTGCTGGTCGTGTCGTTCGGGGGACCTGAGAAGCCGGACGACGTCATGCCGTTCCTGGAGAACGTCGTGCGTGGCCGTGGGGTGCCGCGCGAGCGGCTGCTGGAGGTCGAGGCCCACTACCAGCGCTTCGGCGGGGTCAGCCCGATCAACCAGCAGTGCCGCGACCTGATCGCGGCGCTCGACGTCGATCTCCCGGTCTACTGGGGCAACCGCAACTGGCATCCCTTCCTGGAGGACACGCTCCGTCAGATGGCCGCCGACGGGGTCCGCAGGGCGGCGGCGTTCGTCACCGCCGCGTACAGCTCCTATTCGAGCTGCCGCCAGTACCGCGACGACATCGCCCTGGCCCGCGCGAACGTCCCCGGCGCCCCGGAGGTCGTCAAGCTGCGGCACTACTTCGATCATCCCGGTTTCGTCGCGGCGATGGTCGACCACACCCGCGAGGCTCTGGAGCGGCTCCCCGAGGAGCACCGGGACGCGGCGCGGCTGGTGTTCACGGCGCACAGCATCCCGGTCTCGATGGCGGACACGGCCGGGCCGCGGGGCGGTGCCTACCAGGCCCAACTGGCGGCCACCGCCTCCCTGGTGGCCCGCGAGGTCACCGGTGATCGTCCGTGGGACCTGGTGTGGCAGAGCCGCAGCGGCCCGCCGCACATCCCCTGGCTGGAGCCGGACGTCTGCGACCACCTGGAGGAACTGCACGCCTCCGGCGCCGAGGCGGTCGTCCTGGTGCCGATCGGCTTCGTGTCCGACCACATGGAGGTCGTCTACGACCTCGACGTGGAGGCCAAGTCGCTCGCCGAGAAGCTCGGCCTGCCGCTCGCCCGCGCGGCGACGGCGGGAACCCATCCCCGGTTCGTCTCGATGATCGCCGAGCTGCTCGCCGAGCCGGAGCCGGTCGCGTGCCAGGCGACGTGTTGCCCCGCCCCCGCGCGGCGGCCGAGCTGATCGCCGATCATCGGACACCCGGTCATCTCGCTGGGGCGATCACCGGGCGTGGTGGGGGTGGCCGCAGGGCTTGCCGAGCCGGTTACCGGCCCACGCGCTCGACCATGCCTGGGCGAGCCGATCACTGGGCGGGATAGGTGCGGGCGTAGGCCTCGGCCAGGCCGAGGACCTTGTTCACATATGCCCATGAGTGGTTGTAGAACCAGACGGACTTCCTGAGTTTGTCGCCGCCGAGTCCCCCGCCGTTGGCGCACAGGTACTTGGCCGCCGACGGGACGGCGTCGTAAGGGCTCCAGATGTCCGCCTCGCCGTCGCCGTCCCCGTCGACGCCGTAGGTCTTCCAGGTGGCCGGCATGAACTGCATCGGCCCGAGGGCGCCCGCCGAGGACGGGCCGTTGTTGCGCCCGTGGCCGCTCTCCACCTGGCCGATCGCGGCGAGAACCGTCCACGACAGGCCGGGACAGACCGTGGCGGCGCGCTGGTAGAGCTCCAGGTAGCTCTCCGGCCGCCCCACGAGCACCTGCCGCGCCTTCGGCGCCTCCTGCGGAGCGCGGTTTTCGCCCACCGGGACGATCTGGGCATTCGGCCCCAGCAGGCGTTTGACCCGCTCCTGGCTGATCTTGCCCGCGTCTCCGTGGACGAGGACGACCACGCCCTGGGCGAAGCCGAGCCGCCGGCCGAGATCCTTGCCTATCAGCCCGTCCACTCCCGGAAGGCCCAGCGACGCGGAGGCCGCCACCCGCAGGCGCGGCCCGCCGTCCAGCTGGTATTCGGCTCCGAGCACCATCCCGAGGCGCTTGACCGTCGCACCGTCCGCCACGAACTCGTCCCGGGCGAGCGCGCTCCACACCTCGGGGTGCTCGGCGACCTGTTTCGGCGTCCAGGACCGGAACTGGGCCGGGTCGACCGCGAGCAGCCGCAGCCCGGTGCCGGAGATCCGGACGGTCCCGCCGTCGGCGGCGGCGACCTTCTGCACGTGCGCGAGATCGGCGATCTTCCGTAGAGTCTTCACCGACACCGTTGACGGGGCGATGGCCAGCAGGCGCGGCGGGGTCACCTGCACGCCGGGGCCGCCGACGACCGGCGGGCTCGACGGAAGCGTCGGATCGGGCACCAGGGCGACTTGTCGGTCCTCCTCGGCGACCGGCGTCCCGCTCTTCTTCCCGGTGAGGAGGAAGAGGCCACCCACGGCGATGACAAAGGTGATCACAACAGCGAGCCCAGCCACAAGCGCACGAAGCGGCGCGAACGACGGAGGGCGGGGCACCCGGCTCAGATTAATCCCTTCACCCCATTGACGGAAAAATCACTTGCCACCTGGCCGCCCTGTGCGTAAGGGTCGAGATGGAGAAGAGGCCGTCCGCGTGTCACGGGCTGGAAGCCCGTGGCCGCCGCCACATGGCGTGCCCGGACGCACACAGTGCCAAGGGGATACATCATGGTCGGGCCGTATCGCGGGCTGTTCGGCGCGCCTGGCGTCAGAGGCTTCGTTCTCGCGGGATTCGTCGGCAGGATCCCCATGTCCATGCTCGGCATCGGCATCGTCCTGCTGATCTCGGCCCTCACCGGCTCGTACGCGACCGCGGGCGCCGTCGCGGCGACCGTGTCGGTCGCCTATGCCGTCGCCGCTCCGCTGTCCGGCCGGCTGGTGGACCGATTCGGCCAGGCCAGAGTCCTGATCCCGTCAGTCCTCGCGCACGGCGCCGCGCTTGCCGCACTGATGCTGTGCGCCCACGGCAAGGCGCCTTCGTGGACGCTGTACGCCACCGGCGTCGTCGCGGGCGCCACGACCACGTCGCTCGGCTCGATGGCCCGGGCCCGCTGGTCGCACGTTCTCCAAGACCCGGCGAAACTGCACACCGCGTTCTCGTTTGAGTCCGTGGCCGATGAAGTGATCTTCGTGGCGGGCCCGGCCTTCGTCACCGTGCTCGCCACCGGAGTCAACGTCTACGCGGGGATCATCGCGGCCATCGTGCTCACCCTGACCGGCGGCCTGGCGTTCGCCGCGATGCGGAGCACGGAGCCGCCGGCCGTACGAGATCGGGAACACTCCGCGTCGCCGATCGCGATCCCCGGTGTCGCGCTGCTGTCGGCCGTCTTCCTCGCGATGGGCGCGGTCTTCGGCTCCATCGACATCGTCACGGTCGCGTTCGCCGAGGAGCACGGCAACAAGGCGGCGGCCGGGCTCATGCTGGCGGCGATCGCGAGCGGGAGCATGATCTCCGGGCTGTGGTACGGCTCCCGCCACTGGAAGATCACGCTGCGCGGCCGGTTCGTCCGGGGACTCTCGCTTTTCGGAGCGGGGCTGACACCGATCCTTCTGATGGATGGCATCGGGGCGATGTCCGTCGCGCTCTTCTTCGCGGGGCTGGCGATCTCTCCCATCCTGATCACCGGGTTCTCGCTCATCGAACGCCTCGTCCCGTCCTCGCAGCTCACCGAGGGCATGGCGTGGATCTCGACC
The DNA here is from genome assembly GCA_044868295.1 of Microtetraspora sp. GTDB lineage: Bacteria > Actinomycetota > Actinomycetes > Streptosporangiales > Streptosporangiaceae > JBIOWF01. Next base: position 14,850 of record JBIOWF010000110.1, read on the forward strand.
TCCATCGGCTTCGGGGTGGCGATCGGCGCCTGGGCGGGCGGGCGCCTGACGGACCTGTACGGCGCGTCGAACGCGTACGGTTTCTCCTACGTATGCGCCCTGCTGGCCGCCGTCGTCGGCGTGACCGGCTCGGCCCTGGTCCGGGTCGAGCAACGTAGTTTCTAGTCCCCGCTCCAGGGACGTGACCAGCATGCGACGGGTAGGCACCGAGCACATTCGTGAGTAATATTCATATTCGCGGAGTGGAGGAAGGCCATGGACGGCTTCGTCAACTGGGCTCGGAACGAGTCCATCGTGCCCGCCGAGGTCCGCACCCCCGCCTCCGCCGCCGACGTCGCGAGAGCCGTACGGGATGCGGCGAAGACCGGCCGGCGGGTCCGGATGGTCGGCACGGGGCACTCGTTCACCGGCGTGGCTCTGACGGACGGCATCATGCTGCGGCCGGACGCTCTGACCGGCATCCTGGAGGCGGGCGACGGCTGGGTCAAGGTCGCCGCCGGCACTCCTCTCCACGTCCTGAACGAGGAGTTGCACCGTCGCGGGCTCGCCCTCGCCAACATGGGCGACATCACCGCGCAGACGGTCTCCGGAGCCATCCAGACCGGCACCCACGGAACCGGCCGTGAGATCGGCGGCCTCGCCGACCAGGTGCTGGAGCTGGAGCTGGTGCCGGCCGACGGGTCGGTCACGACCGCGAGCGAGGGCGACCTCTTCGACGCCGCCAGGGTCGGTCTCGGCGCGCTGGGCATCCTGACCGCCGTCACGCTGCGGGTCGAGCCCTCCTTCCTGCTCCACAACCGCCGCGAGCCCCTGCCGTTCAGCGGCATCCTGGCGTCGCTGGACGAGCTCACCGCCGAGAACGAGCACCTCGACTTCTTCTGGCTGCCGCACACCGACACCTGCCTCGTCAAGCGGAACAACCGGGCGCGGGGGCCGGCCCGGCCGCCGAGCGCGTTCAAGCACTGGCTGGACAACGTCTTCCTGGAGAACACGCTCTTCGGCGCGGCGTGCGCGCTCGGCGCGAGGTTCCCGGGCGCGATCCCCCGGATCAACGGGATCTCCGCAAGCGTGCTGAGCGCGTCGGAGTCGGTGGACACCTCCTACAAGATCTTCACCAGCGTTCGCGAGGTCCGCTTCCTGGAAACGGAGTACGCGATCCCGCGGGAACACCTCGGGCAGGCGCTTCGTGAGATCCGTGACCTCATCGAGCGATCGGGGTGGACGATCACGTTCCCGGTGGAGGTCCGCGTCACGCCTCCCTCTGACGCGTGGCTCTCCACGGCGTACGGCAGGGAATCCGCATATATCGCCTGCCACATCTACCGGAAGACTCCGAACCCCGCCTATTTCGAGGGCGTCGAGGAGATCATGACCAGACTCCAGGGCCGCCCGCACTGGGGAAAGATGCACACCCGCGACGCTTCCTACCTGAGCACCGTCTATCCGAAGTTCGCCGACTTCCTGGAGATGCGCGACAAGCTCGACCCGCAGCGGCTGTTCACCAATGAGTACCTGGACCGGGTCCTCGGCTGATCACCACTCCTTCGATTCTTCCCGGTTCTTCTCCCAGCACTTGACCCAAGTTCACCGCGACATCCGCCGTCCTTAGCGAGAATCCCTAACGGGTTGCTGAACTCCAGTGCTCTATATAAGGGTGAATGCGAAAAATGTGACCGGCGTCACGTTGCCCGCCGCACCTCTGAGGAAGGCGATGTTCGGACATGCCGGGTACGGTGCTGGAAGGCAACCGGCTCACGCGAGAGACTCAAGGGTCCGGGGGAAGATTGAGCACGACGACGAAGGGACTCGCATGCAGGAGCTCCGTCTCGTCGCGGTAAGTGAGGACGGTACGTATCTCGTCCTGGCCACGGCCGGGCGGGGTACACGGTTCACGCTTCCCGTCGACGACCGGCTCCGTGCTGCCGTCCGCGGCAACTTCTCCCGTCTCGGCCAGTACGAGATCGAAGTGGAGAGTCCGTTGCGCCCCAAGGAGATCCAGGCTCGTATCCGCGCCGGCGAGACGGCGGAGGAGATCGCCGCCACCGCCGGCATCCCGGTGGAACGCGTCCGCTGGTTCGAGGGCCCCGTGCTCCAGGAGCGCGAGTACATGGCGCAACAGGCCCAGCGTGTCGCCGTACGCCTGCCCGGTGAGAACACGCCCGGACCGACGCTCGGTGAGCTGGTCGCGGAACGGCTGACGCGGCGCGGCGTTCCCGCCGACGAGATCGACTGGGATTCCTGCAAGCGCGACGACAACCTGTGGCGGGTGCGGCTGGGCTTCGTCTGGAACGGCCACACCCGGAACGCGGAGTGGCTTTTCGACCCGAGACGCCGCCACATCACGCCCGGCGACGACGAGGCCATGCGCCTGTCCGCGGCCGAGTACGTCGAGCCCGCACGTGAGGACAACACGACGGTCCGCCCGTTCGTGCCCCGCCTCGCGCCCAAGCTCGCGCCGGTTCCGTCGCTGCCCGCCGTTCCCGTCGCGGTCCGGCAGGAGCCACCGGCCCGCGCGGAGCCGGAACACGGCTTCCCGCCTGTACGGCACGAGCCGCCCGGCCGAGCCGAGCCCGAACACCGGGAGTACGAGGAGCCCGTGCCCCCGGCGGCGGCAGCGGCCACCCACCGGCCCGAGCCGGCCCCACCCGGCCAGGGAACCACGATCGTCCGCCCCGAGCCGGCCCCGGCCCCTGTGGTCAATCTGCCCGAGCCCACCCCGCATCGCGTCGTCAACGTCCCAGAGCCTGCCCCGCACCCCGCCGCCGCGCGTCCCGAGCCTCAATGGCAGGTCCCAGCCGCGTCACACTCCGCGGCGCCCACTGCCGCGGCTCGTCCCGCGTCCCAGCCCCCCGTGCCCGCACTCGCGGCCTCGACAGGATCCGCGTCCCCGGCCGGTACGGCGGAGCCGAGCTCCACACCGGCCGCAGCGGCGGTCTCAGCGGAGCCGGGCCGGCGCGTGGGAGCACAGGCCATCGCATCCGAGGCCCCCACAGTGGATCGGCCTGCCGCCGCCAAGGCGGAAGCCATCGCGGCCACACCAACCCTTGCGAACGCCGTTTCCGCCACGCCCGGTCAGCCTGACGCCGTTTCCGCCACGCCCGGTCAGCCTGACGCCGTTTCGGCCACACCTGCGCAGCCGGTGGCGCCGAGCGTGCCGGGCACGGGAAAGATCACCGTGGCCGACGCGGCCGCGGAGTCCACAGCCCCGGCCGTGGAGGCCGCCGATCTCGCCACGCGCGCCGCCGGACGGGACGCCGTCCCGGGCACGGACGCCGCCGAACCAGAGGCCGCGCCGACGCCCACTGCGGCTCTCGCGGCAGCGAAGGGATCCGCCACCGAGCAGGATGCCGCCGTCCGCGAGGCGGACACGGCACGTACCGCCGAACCAGACGCGGCGCGGGCAACCGTTACGGCCCCCGTGGCGGCGAAGGGATCTGCCGCCGAGCACGCCGACACGGTCCCGTCGGCGTCCAAGACGGCCGACACGAAGCCCGACAAGCAGGGCGAGCCTGCGGCCAAGTCCCAGGTGGAGGGCCTCGACGCCGCCGTAGCGGAGCCGATCGAGGAGGCTGCAGCCGTACCCGAGGCGATCGAGGAGGCGGTAGCCGTACCGGCCGCGAGGGTCAGCGAAGAGGCAGGCTCGCAGAGTGCCGCGCCTGAACCCGCCCCGGCCATGGCGGCGGCCGCGGGGGCCGCGCCGGGCGCGGAAACCGCTCCAGAGGCGAGCGCCGAAGGCCCGAAGGACACCGCCAAGACCGCGGGCAAGGACGCGAAGCCTGAGCCACCCGCTCCGCCGACGCCCAAGCCGGCACCCACTCGTCCGCGCAAGTCACGTGGGCGCCGCGCGTCGGTGCCGACCTGGGACGAGATCATGTTCGGCGCACGAAAGCAGGAGTAACACCCAGACGACCGGCATCACCCCGGGTCGGGGTTCTTCGCCTCGCCCCCCTTGCTCGTCTTACGCGCCGCTGCGCAGGTCGGTCCGCGGAATGTGCGAGCAGGGCTTGACCCGGCCGGACGTCTCGGGCTTGACCTCCGCACGCCGTCTTGCCCACCCCGGGCATGGCCTCCTCACGCTGTGCGCTACTCCCCCTCGGGCCTGGCCTCTTCAGGCCTGTGCTCCGCAGGCCGGTCTTCGTCGGGTCCGGAGATGAGAAATGGGGCGAGCCAGGTGGGGGTGACCTCGGCGGCGAACCGGACGCCCTGGGTCTCACCCGCGTCGACCGCCGCGTAGCCGCCGCTGCCGGCGCCGACCCCGGCGATCACTGTCAGCAGGCCGGACGAGCGCTGGAACCACGTCTGTCGCAGCGTCCAGCCCACCACGGCGCGTCGCTCGACGACCGCCTGTGCGCGGCGCAGGGATCCGGAGCGTACCGACAGCCGGGTGCCGTCATAGGCATGGCCGAGTGAGCGGTAGCGGTCGAGCCCCAGGGGGATCCCCAGCACGGCGAGCATGAGAGCGGCGAACGCGGCGACGTCCCAGTCGAGCGCAACGGCCACGGCGGCGACGGCCAACCAGGGCGCGACGGCGCGGAAGAGCCTTCTGCGGCGGGCCTGCCGAGGATGCGCGCGCAGCGGTGTGGTGAACCCGCCGATGACCTCGGCGGCGACCCTCAGAGCGTACGGTCTGGGCGTCACCGGCAGCAGCTGACCGCGCGTCTCGGAGTCGCCGAGGCCCGTGACGACGGCCCACAGCCGCACGAGACCGGCCCAGCGCTCGATGAGCCCGTCCGCCAGCTCGTATCCGCGGACGCGGCGGCGCTCCAGCGACACGACGCGGCGCGTGATCAGGCCGCGTTCCGCGATCAGGTATCCGTCGCGGGATCGCAGGGTGAAGCCCCAGTTGAAGATCGCGTACATGAGCCCGCCGACGACAGGCATCGCCAGCACGAGGAGCACCGCGGCCGCCACCAGCAGGGAGGGGCGCTCCCACACCCACTCTCCCGCCCGCCAGGCCGAACGCTCGCTGAAGCCGAGCTCCCTGCCCCACTGGAAGATCAGGCCGACCGCGCCCGCCACCAGGGCGAACGGGGTGAGCAGGTACGCGCCGGACAGCGGCCCGAACCGGAGCCAGGAAGGCGGCACCCGCGCGTGGACATGCTCGTCCACATGCTCGTCCACATGCTCGTCCACTGAGGGGCTCACCGGACCCTCCTCGACGGCTCCGGCGGACTCCGGACGGCGGCTCAGCAGCAGGACGCGGAGCCGCTCGGCCTCCTCGATCGTGATCGCGTCGAGCTCGCCCTCCTGCTTCTCTCCACCGGCACCTGTATCGATCTTGAGTACGACGAGCCCGAGAAGCTTGTGGAGGGGTGGTGTGCTGATGTCCACGCCGCGGATCCGTTCCAGCGGGATCGTCCGGACGGAGCGGCTGATGAACGAGCGGCTCAGCTCCAGCCGGTCCCCTGCGATCCGGTAGGTGAACGTGGCCCACCTGGCGATCGCGTAGATCACGGAGCCGACGACCCCGAACGCGGCCCAGCCGAAGGACCTGGGCGAGAATCCACCCGCCACCAGCACTCCGGCCAGCGGCAGGAGCAGCGAGGGCAGCATCCGGATGGGGTCGATCAGCAGCACCCGCGGGCTCAACCGTTCGGCAGCCTGCGCGGGCGGCTGCCATCCCGCGTGCGGAGGCTGCGCCGTCCCCGGAGGAACGGCCGGCGGAAGGGTCCCCGCGTCGGGCGGCCGTGCCGGGCCGGACCGGGGTACCCCTGCCTCGGGCGGCTGCGCCGGGCCGGGCATGGAGGGCTTGGCGGGGTCGGAGGCGGGATCGGTCATGTCGCGTCGTCCCTCAACTCCTGGGCACGGTGGGCCAGCTCCTCGGCGAGACGCGCGGCCACCTCGTAGTCCAGGCCCTTGATCGTCGAGGATCCGGCATAGGACGCGGTGCGGATCTCCACGGTGGCGAGACGGAGCATCCGCTCGAACCAGCCCTGCGCCTTGTCGACGGTCTGGATCCGGCTGACCGGCACGAACACCCATTCCCTGCTCAGCCAGCCGGAACGGGCATAGAGCACGTCCCCCGACAGCTCCCAGCGATGTACGGCATAGCGCCAAAGAGGTTCGACGATCACGAACGGAAGCATCAGGAGCGCGACGGCGGCGGGCAGCCACCAGGTGTGGTCCGACAGCCAGCCGGGCACCCACGCCCAGCCGCTCGCCCCGATCCAGTACGCGGCCAGGATCGACCCTCCGACCATGAACACCGACCCCACCAGGGCCTCGAGCACCCACATCGTGATGGCACGCCGCGAAACAGGATGAGCCGGATCACGCAAAGGACCTCCCACGTCCCCACACTAAGCGCCATCAGTGATCTGTCAGCGGCTGATACCGGCGCTCAGCCAATTGTCAGTCCCTTGGAGGAAGGTGGTGTCCACACGGACAAGGGAGAAGAGACTGATGGGATACGCGATCCAGGCGGAGGGACTGGCCAAGCACTACGGCGAGACCAAAGCCCTCGACGGAGTGGATCTGGAGGTGCCCCAGGGGCGCCTCCTGGGCGTCCTCGGGCCAAACGGAGCGGGGAAGACCACCGCGGTCCGCATCCTCGCGACGCTGCTGCGGCCGGATGCCGGGCGAGCCCAGGTGGGCGGGTTCGACGTGGTCACCCAAGCCCACCAGGTGCGGTCGCTGATCGGGCTGACGGGGCAGTACGCGGCGGTCGACGAGGCACTGACCGGCGTGGAGAACCTTGTGATGATCGGCCGTCTGCTCGACCTCTCCAGGAAAGAAGCCAGGCGGCGGGCGGACGAGCTGCTGGACAGGTTCGACCTTACCGAGGCGGGCGGCCGGGCCACGAAGACCTACTCGGGCGGGATGCGCCGCCGACTGGACCTCGCCGCGAGCCTCGTCGGACGGCCCCAGGTGCTGTTCCTGGACGAGCCGACGACGGGTCTCGACCCGCGCAGCCGCACAGAGCTGTGGGGCGTCGTCCGCGGCCTGCAGAGCGACGGGGTGACGGTTCTCCTCACCACTCAATACCTGGAGGAGGCCGACCAGCTCGCCGACGACATCGTGGTGTTCGACCACGGCAAGGTCATCGCGACCGGCACCTCCGACGAGCTCAAGGCGACCACCGGCGCTCAGGTGCTGGAGGTCAGGCCCATGCAGGCGGCCCACCTCGACCTGGTCGCCCAGGTGGTGACCGACCTCCTCGGCGCCGCTCCGGAGATCGCGGGCGGCCTGGTGACTGCCGGCGTGCGGGACCCCGCAGTGGTGCCGTCCATCGTGCGCCGGCTGGACGACCTCGGTGTGGTCGCGAGCGAGCTGTCCCTGCGCAAGTCCAGCCTCGACGAGGTCTTCCTGGCCCTCACCGGGCATCGCGCCGAGGACAAGGAGATCGCGGCGTGAACGAGCGGACCAGGCAACACGACACGGACGCGCACACCCGGCACTGCGGGAACACCCAAATGCCAAACGACGGAAACACGCGCACGCGGCACGTCGGCGAGAGAGCACGGCGACGCCCCTTTGGGCTGACGGACGGGCACAGGGCTCCGGGCGAGCCTGGAGACGAGGAGAAGGCATGACAACGCTCACGCAGACCGCGCCGGCGGTCGTCGTTCCGCCGCGCGTAGGCCTCACGGCCACGCTGCGCCACACCCTGACCCTGGCGTGGCGAAGCCTCGTCCAGATCAAGCACAACCCCATGGAGCTGCTCGACCTCAGCGTTCAGCCGATCATGTTCCTGCTGCTCTTCACGTACGTGTTCGGCGGCGCCATCGCCGGCTCCACGGGTGAGTACCTCCAGTTCTCGCTGCCGGGCCTCGTCGCGCAGAACATGCTCTTCGCCACGCTCACCACGGCGATCGGGCTGAACACCGACATCACCAAGGGTGTGTTCGACCGGCTGCGCAGCCTGCCCATCGCGCGGTCCGCGCCGCTGGCCGGGCGGATCATCGCGGACACGCTCAAGCAGGTGTGGGCGTTCGCGCTGTTCCTCGGGCTGGGCATCGTCCTCGGTTTCCGGGTCCAGACGAGCGTGGTGGGAGTGCTCGGCGCTCTCGCGCTGCTGCTCACCTTCGCCCTGGCACTGTCCTGGATGTCGGTGCTGATCGGGCTCAAGGCGTCCGACCCGGAGAAGGTGCAGATCTTCGCGTTCTCGCTGATGATGCCGATCACATTCACGTCCAACGCCTTCGTCCCGGCCGACACGATGCCGGGCTGGCTGCAGAAATGGGTCGAGATCAACCCGGTCACCCACCTGGCCGACGCGGTGCGGGGCCTGCTCAGCGGCGGCCCCGTCGCGTCGAACGCGGCCGTCTCCCTGCTGTGGGCCGCCGGTCTGGCGCTGGTCTTCGCCCCACTGTCGATCAGAGCCTTCCGCAACAGAACCTGAGGAGCCGGATCAGGACAGGTAGTCACCGGCGAGGGCGAGCATCTCGTCGCGAGGCATGAAACGGCCGCGCTCGTGGCACCGGGAGAACTCTTCCGGACCGAGCGCGGCCCTGGCGTTTCCGGTGATCCGTACGTGGTCGAATCCGGCCACTTCGTCGATGCCCCGCATCGCCGCGGCTCCCCCGAGAAGAGCGGCCGACCTCTCCGCCTCGCCCTCCAGGAGCGCCAGCCCGGCCATCGCGATCAGCGCGTGCCCGAGGATCGGACCGTCCTGCGAGTCGACGGCCAGGGCGAGCGCATCCCGGTGCAGCCTGCGGGAGCGGGCCCGGTCGCCCTCCTCCTCGGCGAGCAGGCCGAGGGACGAGTGCAGGGCCGCGCGAAACTGCGGCGGCGAAGATCCATGGGCGTCGAGCAGGCGCACCGACTCCGTGTAGTGGTCACGGGCGAGGTCCAGGTCACCGTCCTCGCGCGCGAAGTCGCCCCGGATTCTGTACACCTGAGCCTGGCCGGCCCGGTCATCTCCACCCAGACATATGCGAAGCGCCTCGTCGAGAGCCGCCTCGGCCGCCACGCGGTCGCCGGTGGCGTTGTGCGCGATCGCGAGGGAGCTCCGCATGTACGGAGTTTCCTCGGTGGCGCCGATCTCGTCGACGAACGCGACAGCTTCCCGCATGACCGAGATCGCCTCGTCGTTCTTCCCACGCATGGTGCTCACCTCGGCCAGCGCCGCCAGCGAGTTCGCGATGCCCCAGCGGTCCCCCACCGAGCGGTAACCGTCGAGCGCGATCCGTGCCTCCGCCTCCCCCTCCGAGACCATGCCGTTGTTGACGTGCACATGACCACGGAACAGGTGACCGGACGCGACCAGCCACGGATCGGGGTCTGCGATCAGATCGTCGAAGAGGCCCTGGCCGATCTCCTCCTGGCGGAGGAACAAGTTCAGCACCGGGCCGGCAAGCGCGACCATCGGATGCAACCGGCCGGGACCTCCAGCCCCAGCTACAGGCCCAGCCCCGGCTACAGCTCTATTTCCGGTTGTGATACCCGCCAGCAGCGTGGCCTCCTGGAGGGCGGCCTTCGCCGCGTCCCAGTCCACGTCGCCGCCCAGGGCCGCGAGCCCGTATATCGCCAGCGCCACCGCACGCTTGGCAGGGTCGGTGTCGTCAGACGTCATCCGGATCACTTCGGCCGCCTTCGCCGATCCCTCGACGCGGTGACCGACGAGCCACCAGTACCAGCCGAGGCCGCCGACCAGGCGGAGCGCGACGTCGACCTCGCCCGCGTCGATGGCCCAGCGCAGAGCCGCTGACAGGTTGTCGTGCTCGGCAGCCAGCCGTGCGAGCCACTCGACCTGGTCTTTCCCGCGCAGCCGAGGATCGGCGGTCTCCGCGAGCTCGGTGAAGAACCGCGCGTGCGCGAGCCGTACGCATTGGCTCTCGCCCGACTCCGCCAACCGCTCGGCCGCATATACCCGGATCGTCTCAAGCATCAGATAGCGGCCGTCGTCGAAGACGACGAGCGACTTGTCCACCAGGCGGCCGAGCACGTCAAGCGTCCACGGCTCCCCGTCCCCCGCCGCTCCGTTGTCCCCCGCCCCGTGGCCCGCCGTTGAGCCCGCCGTTGGGCCCGTCGTTGAGCCCGCCGTTGGGCCCGTCGTTGGGCCCGTCACGAGACCGAGTGTCCCGGGATCGCGTGAATCCGGATCGTGAAGCCTCGGTGCGTGTGCACTCGGATCGGGCGCAACCGGTTCGCTTGGCATGGGATCGCGCGGTCCCGGAACGCTGTCGGAAACATGTTCGGCGCCCTCCAGCGTGGCGCCGCCCGCGAACACCGACAGCCGGGCGGCGAGACGCCGCTCGTCGTCGTCCAGCAGCTCCCAGCTCCAGTCGACCACGGCGCGCAACGTCTGGTGCCGTGGCAGTGCCGTTCGGCTCCCACCGGTGAGCAGGCGGAAACGGTCGTTGAGACGGTCGGCTATCTGCTCGACGGAGAGCGTCCGCAGTCGTGCGGCGGCCAGCTCGATCGCCAGCGGCATGCCATCGAGCTCTCGGCAGATGCGCTCGACCACCGGACGTTCACCGTCGACCTGGTATCCCGGCCGGGCGGCCGTGGCACGGTCGGCGAACAGCCGCACGGCGTGATCGAGGTCGAGCGGGCGTACCGGCCAAAGCATCTCTCCCGTGATTCCGAGCGGCTCGCGGCTGGTGGCCAGCACGCGTACGCCCGGGCAGTCGGCCAGCAGCCGGTCGGCGAGCACGGCGGCGGCCTCGATGAGATGCTCGCAGTTGTCGAGGACGATCAGCAGGCGGCGACCGGACAGCGCGGCGGCCAGGCGGGTCGTGGCGTCGATCTCGAGGGGCGGCGTCTTTCCCCGGCGGGCGGGCACGAGGCCCGCGTCCCGCAGTCCGAGGGCGTTGAGCACGGTCTGCGCGATCTCGGCGGGGTCGAGCAGCGGTGCGAGCTCGACCAGCCACGCTCCCTGCTCCATGCCGTCGGCGAGCGTCTCGGCGGACTCGACCGCGAGCCTCGTCTTTCCCGCACCGCCCGGCCCGAGCAGGGTGACCAGACGATGCTCGGCGAGCAGCTCCCCGGCCCGTGTCACGTCCTTCTCCCGCCCGACGAAGCTCGTCAGCCGGGCGCGCAGATTTCCCTTGCGTACGGCTTGCGCCGCCGAAATCCGCGTCCGGTCTTCGGGTGCGCGCCATACGGGATCGCCGCCGCCTGCCGGCACTACCGGATGGTTCCCAGCTGCCAGCCGTACCGGATCGTCCTCAGGCGCAGGGCGTACCGAACGGTTCTCGGGCGCGGGACGTACCGGATCGCGGCGGAGTATGGCGAGGTGTAGCTCGGCGAGCGCGGGTGACGGGTCGACGCCGAGTTGTTCGGCGAAGAGGGCCCGAGCCTCCTCGAAGGCGGCCAGGGCCTCGACGTGCCGGCCCGAGCCGTACAGGGCGCGCATGAGCTGGCCGCGCAGCCGCTCCCGCAAGGGGTGCGCGGCGATCAGCGGAAGGATCTCGGCGGCTACGCTCTCGTACCGGCCGAGCAGCAGGTCGGCGTCGATCCGGTCCTCGGTGGTGGCGATCCGCAGCTCTGCCAGCCGGGCGACCTCCGCGCCGTTGCACGGCAGGTCGGTCAGCGGGGCGCCGCGCCACAAGTCGAGCGCCTCGCTCAGGACGCGCGCGGCTCCGGCTGCGTCACCGCCGTCGAGCGCGCGGCGGCCCTCTCGCGCGAGCCGGGTGAAGAGATGGACGTCCACCTGGTCGGGGGACACGGCCAGGCGGTATCCGGACGCGTCAGCGACGACAAGGCCGCGATCGATCGTGGCCCGGAGCCGGGAAACGAGCGCCTGGAGCGCGTTGCCGACGGCGGCCGGAGGCCGGTCCTCCCACACTCCGGCGACGAGGACGTCCACGGGGACGACGCGGCCGGCGTCGAGTAACAGGAGCGTGAGCAGCGCGCGCAGCCGCTGCCCGCCGATTTCGATCAGCTGTCCGTTCCGGCGGACCTCCAGGGGGCCGAGGATGGCGAAACGTACAACTGTGTCCAACGTCACCCCCTTCATGCCTCGATTGTGGCTGATTCAGTACGTTCTCCGCGCCACGGATCGCTGCGATCCGGTCGGCGCACCATCCGTATCCGCGTAGCATCTTCGGGCATGGGGTCGCCGAACAAGTCAGCACGCGCGTGGCGTGCCGCCGTCGTCATGGCGGTCGCGTTCACCGCATCGGGCTGTGGGATCCTGGGTGGCGGATCGCCCAGGAACCTTGACGTGATCAGCGTCTCGAGCCCTCGGTTCCGGGACGGCGCCCCGCTGCCGCACGGCTATTCCTGCAGCGGAGGGATGGGCAATCCACCGCTCCGCTGGTCGGGAACGTCGGGCGCCAAGTCGGTGGCCCTCGTGGTCGACGACAACAACCCTCGAAGTGGCTCGGAGGTGCATTGGGTGGTGTTCAACATCGATCCCGACACGACCGAGCTGGGCGAGAACGACGTCCCCCGGGACGCCCTGCAGGGGAAAACGACATACGGAAAAGTCGGATATGCACCCCCCTGTCACACTGATGGCAGTTACCGTTTCACCATCTACGCCCTCGACGCGAAACTGGGTCTCCAACAGGGCGCCCCCCTCTCGGAGACCCTGGAGCGCATCGCGGATCACACCATCGCCCGCGGTCGCCTCACTGCGGCCAACATCGAGTGACATGCTGAACACCGGAGGTAGTAGTGGCAAACCAATCTTCACCTAGGGTGTGACAACGGTCATTGTGGTCGAGCAGAATCGGATCCAATTGCTGAGCGCAGGTGATCAAAGGGGGCAGATCGTGTCGATGGCCGCGCGATCTCACCGGCGCCGCTGGAAGGCCATGGCCTTGAGGGTGGTGCTATGACCGGGGTCATTGTGGGCCTCGTCGCCGTCGTGCTCCTTGTGCTCGTTGTCGTGGCACTGGGCATGCGGTCGATGAATCGCAGAGAGAGCGCTCTCTCCTCTGAGCGGATCAAAGCGATGGCCGAAGGCAAGGGAGCGAAGTCCCGGCGGCCGGCAGAAGAGACCTTTTTCGAAAGCTTCCCCAAGGACTTCGACGCCTTCGAGGAACCCGCGGAGCGCGCCGCGTCGAAACAGCGCGCCGGGGGCACCCGTCCCGCCCCCCGCCCCGGTGGCCGTCAGGCCGCCCGCCCCGCGCAGCGCGGGAACAAGCAGCCCACCGCGCCACGAGGCCGCCGCGGCGTCGACGAGTGGGGCGAGCCGGACGACTACGACGATGATTACTGGACCCGCGTCCGCGCCGACGACGGTGCTTTCGGGGGCACGATCGCCGCGCGGATGGCCGCGCCCAGGCCGGTCGCCCAGACCGCCGACTCTCCTGGCAACAGCATGGCGGACGCCAACGCCGTCACGGTCCAGGCCCCGCTGCCACAGCGTCCCGTCCCCGCCGCCGCTGGGCTGGCGGACCTGGTCGAGCCGCGGCGCGCCCCGGCGGCGTCGGTCATCGCGGAGCAGAAGACGGTGACCTTCTCCGCTCCGACACCCGACGTGCTCGGCGCTCCCAGCGCTCCCGCGCCCGCCCGCCGGCCTGACCCGCTGTCTCCCGCCAACGGACCCTCCCGGGCGAACCCGGCCGGCCCAGCCAATCCGGCCAAACCGATCAGCCCGGCACAGGCGTTCGAGACCGACCCCTTCTTCGCTCCACGCTCCACGGGGCCTTTCGAGTCCCCGCGCACCAGCGGATCTTTCCCCCCGGCCCGGGGCACGGGCCCCATCGAGACCACTCCTCCGGCGGCGCCCGCCCCTGCCACGGGCCCCTATGCGTCTCCTCGCACGAGCGGGTCGTTCCCCGCGGCCGGGAGCACGGGCCCCTTCGAAACCACAGCTCCGAACTTCCGGGGCACCGGTCCCGTCGAGACCACTCCTCCGGCGGCGCCCACCCCTGCCACGGGTTCCTTCGCCGGCCCGTCCACCGGCTCGTTCGAAGCGGTACGCGGCACCGGCCCGTTCGAGACCACCGCCCCCTCCATCAACTCGATCGAGACACGGCCCGCGTACGAGCCGCCCCGCGCGGACTCCTACGACGTGACACGCGGCGTCACCGGGCCGTTCTCGGCCGACACCGGCCCCTCGTATGTCGTCCCGGCCACGGCGAGCGAGCCGGTGGCCTACGCCGCTCCGCCGGCCGCTGCTTCCCCCGCTCCGCCGGCCGCCGGCGCGCCGGGCTGGTCGGGCGCCCGTGACGTGCTGGACGACCCCGAGCCGCCGCGCAACACCTCCTCGTGGCCGTCCTGGCCGAGCGGCGGTGAGAGCCACCAGCCGTCGGCTCCGGCCGCATACGACGGCTACTCGTCGTCGTATTCACCGGAGAAGATCCACTCGTCCGAGCCCTCCACCTACGAGGTGAGCGCGGGCTGGGCGACGATCGACGCCTCTGACACGGTCACCGGGCCCAGCCCCGCCATGGGGGTTCCCACCGGCCCTTCGCGGGCGGTCTCACCGTACGATCAGGCCTCGTACGACTCCGGGGCCGGTCGGAGCCAGTACGGCTACGAGCAGCAGGGGTACGGCGCCGCCGAGCAGCCTGCGGCGCGAGCGGATCAGGACTCCGGCGGCAGCTGGCCTTCCTACGACGAGTTGTACGGCAACACCTCGGAGACGAGCACCCGCCGGGGCAGCCACCGCAATCCCGAGAACGACTATCCGGACTATTACCGCTGATTGCCCGGCTGTTGTCGTGTGACTGGCTGTCGTCACATAGAGTCGCTATGTGACAGAGCGTAGCGGTTCGGATTCGTGTCGTAATCGCATGTCGGTGCTTCGGCGCGACGTTCCTGCCTCTCTCGTGGTCTTCCTGGTGGCGGTGCCGCTCTCCCTGGGCATCGCGGTCGCGTCCGGCGCACCCATCGCGGCGGGGCTGGTCGCCGCGGTCATCGGCGGCATCGTCGCGGGAGCGCTGGGCGGATCGGCGGTGCAGGTCAGCGGACCCGCCGCCGGTCTCTCCCTGGTCGTGGCCGAGCTCGTGCAGACGTACGGCTGGCGCGCGACCTGCATGATCACACTGCTGGCCGGCCTGCTGCAGTTGCTGCTGGGCGCCTTCCGGGTGGCCAGGGCGGCTCTGGGCGTCAGCCCGGCGGTCGTCCACGGCATGCTGGCCGGTGTAGGCGTCGTGATCGCGCTGTCGCAGCTCCACATCGTCCTCGGCGGCCGGCCACAGCGCTCCGCGCTGGAAAACCTCGTCGAGCTGCCTTCCCAGATCATCCACAATCACAGCCACGCCGTCATGATCGGCGTCCTCACCATCACAATCTTGATCTTTTGGGGGCGGCTCCCCCGGCTCAACTCCGTCCCGGCGCCCCTGGCCGCCCTGCTGATCGCCGCGGCCGCCGCGGGACTGTCAGGCTGGGATCTCACCCGGGTCGACCTGTCGGGCGGCCTCTCCTCACTGCAGGGGCCCGTGCTGCCCAAGGGCGACTGGCACGCCGTGCTCTCGGCCGTCCTGCTCGTCGCCCTGCTCGCGGGCGTGGAGTCCCTGCTCACCTGCGTCGCCTCGGACCGGCTGCACGACGGCCCGCGCGCGGACCTCGACAAGGAGCTGACCGCGCAGGGCCTGGCGAATGTCGTGTCCGGCGCGCTCGGCGGACTACCCGTGGCGGGCGTGGTCGTCCGGACGACCACCAACGTCCGGGCTGGAGGACGCAGTCGCTGGTCGACCGTGCTGCACGGCACGTGGGTCCTCCTCTTCACGGTGGCCTTCGGCTGGGCGATCGCCCTGATCCCGATGGAGGCCCTGGCCGCGCTTCTGCTGTTCATCGGCGTCCAGATGGTCAATGTCGGCCACGCCCGCAATCTGCGCGGTCACGGCGAGATGCCGGTCTATTTCGTCACGATGGCCGGGGTGGTGGTGCTCGGCCTGGCCGAGGGGGTCGTGATCGGCCTCGGCCTCGCCGCATTGGTGGCGCTGCGCCGCCTCACCTGGGTTTCCGTGCAGGTGTCCCATCTCGGCGAGAGCTGGCGCGTCGTCGTTACCGGCTCTCTCACGTTCATCGGCGTGCCCCGGCTGACCGACTCGCTCCGGACCATCCCGGCGGGAGCGACCGTCAGCCTCGATCTCCATGTCGACTTCATGGACAACGCCGCCTTCGAGGCTCTTCACGCGTGGCGGCTGGAGCACGAGCGCGGTGGTGGCACGATCGACATCGACGAGGTCCACGACGAGTGGTACACGGCCGCGGTCAGCGGAGCACGGATGTTCCCCGCCAAGAGCCCGCCCCGGCATGAGCGGTGGTGGCTGCCGTGGGCCGACCGGCGGCGCGGGACCCGGTCTCTCCATGCCGTATGGCCCACCCAGGCCGACGACGAGGCGCACGCCGAAGCCGACGACGAGGCGCCGGCCGTACCCGATCTTCTTGATGAAGGAACACGGGAGTTCCAGCGGCGGACCGCGCCCCTCGTGCGGCCCCTCCTGAACCGGCTGGCGCGCCGGCAGACACCATCGCACCTGTTCATCACCTGCGCGGACTCGCGGATCGTGCCGAACATCATCACGGCCAGCGGACCTGGGGACCTGTTCACAGTGCGCAACA
Source organism: Microtetraspora sp. (assembly GCA_044868295.1). Lineage (GTDB taxonomy): Bacteria > Actinomycetota > Actinomycetes > Streptosporangiales > Streptosporangiaceae > JBIOWF01. Next base: position 31,260 of record JBIOWF010000110.1, read on the forward strand.
TCGGCAACCTGGTGCCCCGCTCGGCCAGCGCCCCGCCTGACGACTCCGTGGCGGCGGCCATCGAATACGCCGTGAAAGTTCTGGGCGTCCGGACCATCACCGTCTGCGGTCACTCGGGATGCGGCGCCATGGCCGCCCTCCTCGGCGAGACGCCGGATCTGCCATCCCTGCAGAGCTGGCTCCGCCACGGTCGGCCGAGCGTGGCCCGATTCGTGGCGTCCCAGAGCTCCGGGGAGGACAGCGGGCCCCTGGACCGGCTCTGCCGGATCAACGTGATCCAGCAACTGCACAACCTCCGCACCTATCCACTGGTGCACGTGCTGGTGCAAGCCGGGAAGCTTGAACTCACAGGCCTCTACTTCGACATCGGGGCGGCCCGCGTGCACGTGCTCCAACAGGAGCGCTTCACCCCCGTCCCCGAACTCCGCACGGGCTGACCCGAACCGGGTGCTCGACGGAGTGCCTCTCGGCGAGAACAGGTCCGCCGAGGCCCGCCTGAGGGAACACGCTCACCGAATCCGCTCTCGGCGGATGAGCGGCCAGGGCACTGGCCGCCGGGTTGACGTGCCGCCCGGTGACCGAAACCGTCCGCGACACCTGGGCCTGGCTCAAGGACATCCCCGAGGACCGCCGCAGCTTCGCCACCTCCAGGCTCAGCCACGGCATCGCCCCCGAAAGGGAAACCGCCATCCTGACAGCCTGGGACACCCGCTCCTGACCCCAGCTTTCGTGTGAAGCCACAGCGCTATAGCCGCTGTCGACCGGTTCGGGGTACTGTGGCAGCCCGTGGATATATTCAGCGCAATCGCCTCCTTCGCCGTCGTCGTAGGCCTGCTGACCCTCACTCCCGGTCTCGACACCGCGCTCATCATGCGGACCTCCTTGCTGTCGGGCAGGCGACCCGCTTGGGGCGTGGTCCTCGGCATCCAGATCGGAACTCTGGCATGGGGAGCCCTTACCGCTGCCGGCATCTCCGCGCTGCTCGCGGCGTCCCAGGTCGCGTACGACGTGGTGCGCTGGGCGGGCGCCGTCTACCTGGTATGGATGGGTGCCCGCATGCTGTGGGAGAGCCGTGGCGGCGACGGTGCCGTGACGGCGACACCCGAGCAGCCGGAAGCCGGTGGATTCCTCTCTGCCCTCCGACGCGGCCTGCTCACCAACCTTCTCAATCCGAAGATGGGCGTGTTCTACATCGCCGTGCTTCCGCAGTTCATGCCGGAGGGCGTGTCACACGTGGCGATGGGCCTGCTGCTCGCGAGCGTCCATGTGTGCGAGGGCCTCTTGTGGAGTGCCCTGCTCATCGGGTTCACCGGACTGCTGCGCGGCTGGTTGCGAAAGCCGGCCGTCAAACGCGGCCTGGACCGGCTGACGGGCACCATCGTGATCGCGTTCGGGCTGCGTCTCGCGACCCAGGATTAACGTGCCCTCGTAGGGATCCCACCGGGGGCTGACCGCTGGTCAAGGGCTCGGCGGTGGACGAGCCGGCCTGTAGGCCGGGTTTTGTGATCAGCTTTCACTGACCGACGGCCATCCATCTAGGACCGCCGTTGCCGGCGGCCTCAAGCGGTCTACCCGCGCGGCTCGGGCGGGCAGCCCTCGAACGTCGCGCGCGGGACGCTCCCGAGGGACGTCCCTTCTTGACCTTGCTCCAGGTGGGGTTTACCTAGCCGCCCACGTCACCGTGGGCGCTGGTGGTCTCTTACACCACCCTTTCACCCTTACCTCCCGAAGGAGGCGGTCTGCTCTCTGTGGCACTGTCCCGCGGGTCACCCCGGGTCGGTGTTACCGACCACCTTGCCCTGTGGAGCCCGGACCTTCCTCGGCAGAGCGTGAAGCTCTGACGCGGCCGTCCGGCCGACTCGTCCGCCGTAACTCCAGTCTAGTTGCTACCAAGTCCGTTCCAGCCGAGCAACGAGCGGTTCCATGTCCAATGGTCACAGAACGCAACACCGGCACTCGCCGTAAATCGGACGGCCGAGACATCAGAGCAGGGTGAACAGGCATCCATGGGATGTGCGTCCGCCCAGAGGCCCGAGGCCGGTACGCGGGACTCAGCCGTTCCCGCGGATCCTGCGGGCGTATCTCGACGGCACCGAACTGGTGACCAGGCCGATGACACCAGCGGACGCGCGGGCCGTACGGGACATGCATGATCGCTGCTCGCCGGACACGCTCCGGTCGCGCGCATGCTCGCGCTCCTCAGGGGCGCGGGCGCGACCCTGCCGTCCGTCTCAGGCCCTGTCCTGGATGTACGGCTCCCGCTGGCGCAGGTGGCGGTCAGCGCAGATGCGCGGTGTCATTGAGCGCGCGCACCACGGCCGGCCCATCCGCGTAATAGTCGATGACCGACAGGCAGGCCAGGTCAAGGTGCATCCGGTAGAGAGCCTCAAGCGGCGCGTGCAGCGCGAGGCGGACCAGCAACTTGATCGGCGTCACGTGCGAGACGACCAGGACGGCCTTGCCCTCGTGCGCCTGGACGATGCGTTCCCTGGCCCGCTCGACACGATGCGCCGTCGTCGCGAAGCTCTCTCCCCCGGGCGGCGCCATGGCGGGGTCCGCCAGCCAGGCGGCGAGCTCGTCCTGCCACTTCTGCTGGATCTCGGCGAACGTGTGCCCTTCCCAGTGCCCGAAGTCGGTCTCGCGGAGATCGTCGTCGACGTGCACCGTCAGGCCGGTCCGCGCCGCGACCGCCTCAGCGGTCTGCCGGGCTCGGGTGAGCGGCGAACTGACGATCACATCCAGCCGGTACGGCTCCCGCGACAGCCGTACCGCGGCGGCCTCCGCCTGGGCCTGGCCGTTGGCGGTGAGAACGGGGTCGCCCAGCCCGGAGAAGCGTTTGTCCACCGACAGCGGCGTCTCGCCGTGCCGCAGCAGCAGGAGGGACGTGGCCGAGCGTGAGGGGCGCGGCATCCAGCCCGTGCCGCGACCGGGTCCCGGAGCGGCTGAGACGACGTCACCGTCGGCCGTGGCGTGGGCGTCCGAGCTTCGCGTGCCCGTGCCCGTGTCACGGGGCCCGGCAGGACGCTCGAACAACGGCTCCGGCGTGGACGGGAACGACGCCGTTCCACCCTTCTCAGGCGTGGTCGGGAATGACGCGTCAGACGTGGCGGAGGATGGCTCGGCGCCGGCCTCGGGTGTGGGCTCGGAGACGGCCGTCGATGTGGCGGCGGTCGAGGCGGCCGAGATGGTCTTGGACTGCCACCTCTCGCCCCTCGCCGCCGCGTCCATCGCCTCGTTGGCCAGACGGTCGGCGTGGCTGTTCTGCTCTCGCGGGATCCATCGCCAGGTCACTTGGAGGCGCCGGCCCAGGGCGGCCGCCTCCATCGCCAGAGGCCGCAGGCCCTCATTTTTGATCTTCCAGCGGCCGGCCATCTGCTCGATGACGAGCTTGGAGTCCATCCGCGCCTCGACCGGCTGCCCCTCGCCGCCCAGCGCGAGGACGGCCTGGAGAGCGGCGATCAGACCGCGATATTCGGCGACGTTGTTGGTGGCGGTGCCGATGGACTCGGCCGCCTCGGCGAGCACCTGGCCGTCTGGGGTCTTGACCACCGCGCCGTAACCGGCGGGCCCGGGGTTTCCCCTGGATCCGCCGTCGGCCTCCACGATGAACCTCACAGACCGGACTCCGCGGTGCGGACCAGGATCCGGCGGCACTCCTCGCAGCGGATCACCTCGTCGTGGGGTGCCGAGCGGATGCGGTTGAGGTCGGCGATCGACAACGTGGTACGGCAGCCGAGGCAGCGACCGCCATGCAGCATCGCCGCGCCGACTCCGGACTGCTCGCGCAGCTTCTCGTACAGTGGCAGCAGGTCGGCCGGGATGTCGGCGATGATCGAGGAGCGCCGGCCCTGGAGCTCGCCCGCCTCCTTGTCGATCTCGGAGAACGCGCTGTCGCGGCGGCCTTCGAGGATCGAGAGGGTGGCGGTCACCTCGTCGCGCTTGGATTTGAGCGTCCCCACCTCCGCGTCGGCGGCCTCACGTCGCTCCATGATCTCCAGGACGACCTCTTCCAGGTCGCCCTGCCGGCGCCGCAATGAGGTGATCTCGGATTGCAGGCTCGCCAGGTCCTTGGGCGAGGACACCTGGCCGGAGTCGAGGCGCTTCTGGTCCCGCTCGGCGCGGCTGCGGACCGCGTCGACGTCGGACTCCGCCTTGCTCTGGTCTCTCGCGAGGTCTCCGACCTCCGTCTCCGCCGAGATGACCTGCGTGGCGAGGTGGGCGAGCTGCTTGGCGAGATCCTCGATCTCGGCGAGCTCGGGCAGCGTGCGACGGCGATGCCTCAGCCGGTCGAGGCCAGCGTCCAGCTCCGCCAGGTCGAGCAGACGCTTCTGTGCTTCCGGTGCGGCCTTCATCCGAATCCTCAAAGTGCTCGCGGGGCCAGGTGTTCTGTCGTCGCCGTCCACGCGTCTGTGACGACGTCGCAGACGCGCGCCTCAACATTAATGCCCTTGGCCGCCAACCCAGACGTCAGACGACGGGCGGCGTCGGCCAGCCAGGGCCACTCGGTCGCCCAGTGTGAGGCGTCGATCAGTGCCGGCCCCTCCGCGGCCTCCATGTACTCACTCGCCGGGTGATGGCGAAGGTCGGCGGTGAGGAAGACGTCGACTCCGGCGGCGCGAGCCGTACCGAGGAGGGAGTCCCCCGCTCCCCCGCTGACCGCGACGGTCTTCACCTGGCGATCCAGGTCTCCGGCCACCCGCAGCGGGCCTGCCGTACCGGGAAGCCCGGAGGCCGCGCGGCCGGCGAACTCGCGCAGCGTCATCGGCGTCGGGAGCGTCCCGATCCTGCCGAGCCCGCGGCGCGGATCGTCTGGAGCGGGCTGGAGGGGGCGGAGCTCGGAGGAGAGTCCGACGGCGCGGGCGAGCGCGTCGGAGACGCCGGGATCGGCGACGTCCGCGTTGGTGTGCGCGGTGTACAGCGCGACGTCGTTCTTGATCAGCCGGTGGATCACGCGGCCCTTGAACGTGGTGGCCGCCACGGTCGTCGTCCCTCGAAGGTAGAGGGGATGATGCGTGACGATCAGGTCGGCGCCCCACTCGATCGCCTCGTCGACCACCACGGCGACCGGGTCCACGGCGAAGAGGATTTTCCGTACGGCCTGCGCGGGATCGCCGCAGACCAGCCCCACCGCGTCCCAGGACTCCGCCCAGGCGGGGTCGTACAGCTTCTCCATCTCAGCGACGACGTCGGCAAGCACATGCGCAGACTATCGCCAGAACGCACTTCCCGAGTTCTGCGGACTCCCGGACCGTAGGGCGCTGGTACAAGACCACATCGACTGGCCGGTCCCGCGACCGTCTGCCAGCGAATCACCAGCGACCGCGTCCTGAGGCGTACGCCTTCGAGGCGGGAAGGTAACGTTCAGAACAGGCGCGAACGCAGCGAGGGACGCACACGCCAAGGGCCGGATGATGGTGCGGCGCACGACGCGTCGGCAGCCACACGGACGCGGCACCGCCACGAACGAGCGCTACTGGACAGGCGGGCGCTTGGCAGGAAGAGGCGCTGCCCGGGAACGGTGGCGTTGCGTGCGAAAGCGGCGTT
>JBIOWF010000111.1:0-15499 GCA_044868295.1 Microtetraspora sp.
ACCCAGGGCCAGGGAACCTTCACCACCCGGGCCACCGGTTACGCCCCGGCGCCAAGCGCAGTGTCCGACGGGACGCCCCGGTAGAACCGGTGACGGCCCCGCCCACGCGGGCGGGGCCGTTCACCGACGCCACGAGCCCGGGGGAAGGAGGCACTCGTCAGGTCTTGACGCGGCCGGCGACTACGTGAGTCAATCGCGTGACATCCCGTTCACACGATTGACCAATCTCGCTCACACAATTCAATGGACCAGCGCCGTCTTCGCATCCGGCGCCTGCGGAATCGTGATCGCCTCGCTGCTCGGCGCGGGCTTGGCCGGCATCTACGGAGCCGACGGAATGGCCGCCTGGGCATGGCGCATCCCGTTCATCGTCGGCGGATTGCTCGGCTTCTACGGGCTCTACCTGCGGCGTGGGCTGGCCGAAAGCCACGCGTTCGAACAGGAGCAGGCGGAGGAGAAGGCGACCGGGGAACGTCCCTCGGTGGTGCGCGGGCTCTGGGAGAACCGGGCCGCGGTGAGGCGGGTGATCGGCCTCACCGGCGGCGTCGCGGTGGTCTATCAGACCTGGACGGTCACCGCTCCGACCTCGGCCATCAGTGTGCGGCACCTTGATCCCTCGGCGGTCCTGCTCTCCCAGGTCGTCTCCATGCTCGTTTTCATCGCGGTCCTGCCACTGTGCGGCGTCCTCTCGGACAGGATCGGGCCGGCCCAACATGCTGATCTTCGGGCTGGGCATGGCGGTGCTGTCCTATCCGCTCGCGAGCTTCGGGAAGTCCGGCGGAGTGTGGGAGCTCGGCCTCGCCATGACCATCGCTCTGATCTTCATCGCGATGTGCGTGTCCATCCTGCCCGCGATCTTCGCCGAGCTGTTCCCCACGCGTACCCGCGCCACCGGCACCGGCATGCCGTACGCGGTCGCCGTGGCCCTGTGCGGCGGCACCGCACCCTACCTGCTGACCTGGCTGACCAGCATCAAAGCCCAGAACTACTTCACCGGCTATGCCATCGCCCTGTTGCTGGTCGGTGTGCTCGTCACGCTCACCTCCCCGGAAACGCGAGGCAAGACGCTGGAGTAGGGCCCGGCCGCCGAACGGATCACGTGAGGCGTTCGTTCGCGGCCCGTCCCGCCGCCGGGGCGGTGGTCTTCACCCAGACCCCGCTCCGGCGGCAGGGTCGAGAGTGTGGCGCAACGAACCTCGACGAACGAGCGCTACACCGGCTGATCAGCGCTTGCGCATCTCGTCAAGGATCAGCTGAAGCATCGTGTTCGACAATCTCTGAGTCTCCTCCACCCTGTCGAATCGGGCTCTGGTCTCGGCTTGGAACTGCTTGTGAGTCTCCTCGAGCGTGTCGAATCGGGCTCTGGTCTCGGCTTGGAACTGCTTGTGAGTCTCTTCAAGCGTGTCGAGGCGAACTCTGGTCTCAACGCGGAACTCCTTGACCTCGGCCCAGATGCCGTCGGTGGCCGCGTTGGCTGCCTGCGCGAGCATGATCGCGCGCTCTGTGGCCGGGGAGGGCTCCAGGGCGTTGGCGCGCTTCTCCAACGTCGTCATCCGCCTCTCCGCGAGGGATCGATGTTCACCTTCGGCACTCTATCTTCACGACCTGCGTCACGCGAAGTTTTCGAGTGAACACGAGAAGTAACGATAGAAGCCCTCTCAATCTGCACTGCTACTTGATTAGCACTGAAGAGCGGTCAGCGTCTGCCGTACGGGTCCCGGCGATCCCACTGCGGGCGTTCACGGGATGTCGCACTCCTGCGGGACAATGCCACGCATGACGAACCCGCCCGGCGGCACTCCTTCCGGCAGCGTGCTCGACGCCGTGCTCGAACGCGTCACCTACGCCAACGAGGAGACCGGCTACACGATCGCCCGGGTCGCCACCGAGCGGTCGGGGAGCGAGCTGCTCACCGTGGTCGGGCCGCTGCTCGGGGCGCAGGTCGGGGAGTCGCTACGGCTCACCGGCCGGTGGACCTCCCATCCCCGGTACGGCAAGCAGTTCGAGGTGTGGTCCTACACGACCGTGCTGCCGGCCACCGTCCAGGGCATTCAGCGCTACCTCGGATCGGGGCTGATCAAGGGAATCGGCCCCAAGATGGCCGAGCGGATCGTGGACCACTTCGGCACCGACACCCTGCGGGTGATCGAGGAGGAGCCGGCCCGGCTTGTGGAGGTGCCCGGCCTCGGCCCCAAGCGGACCAAGATGATCGCCGCCGCCTGGGAGGAGCAGAAGATCATCAAAGAGGTGATGATCTTCCTGCAGGGTGTCGGTGTCTCCACCTCGATCGCGGTGCGGATCTTCAAGCAGTACGGCGACACGTCCATCGAGGTGGTGCGCAAGGAGCCCTACCGGCTGGCCGACGACGTGTGGGGCATCGGCTTCAAGACCGCCGACACCATCGCCCAGGCGGTCGGCATCCCGCATGACAGCCCCGAACGGGTGAAGGCCGGCCTGCGCTACACCCTGTCCCAGGCCGCCGACGACGGCCACTGCTACCTGCCCACGCCCAACCTGGTCGCCGACGCCGTCAAAATCCTCGAGGTCACCCCCGAGCTGACGGCCGCCTGCCTGGAGGGCCTCGTCACCGAGGAGGGCGTCGTCCGCGAGGAGATCCCGGCGGGCGACAACACCGTCCCGGCGATCTATCTGGTGCCCTTCCACCGCGCGGAACTGTCCCTGGCCGGGACGCTGCGCGGCCTGCTGGCCTCCGGCCGTGACCGCCTGAGCGCGTTCGACGGCGTCGACTGGGACGCCGCCCTGGCCTGGCTGCGCGGCGGCACCGGCGCCGACCTCGCCCCCGAGCAGGCCCAGGCCGTACGGCTCGCGCTGACCGAGAAGGTCGCCGTGCTCACCGGCGGGCCCGGCTGCGGCAAGAGCTTCACCGTCCGCTCGGTCGTCACGCTCGCCCGGGCCAAACGCGCCAAGGTCATCCTTGCGGCGCCGACCGGACGGGCCGCCAAGCGCCTGTCGGAGCTGACCGGCCATGAGGCCACCACCGTGCACCGGCTGCTGCAGCTGCGACCCGGCGGCGACCCCACCTTCGACCGGGACAACCCCCTGGACGCCGACCTGGTCGTGGTGGACGAGGCCTCCATGCTCGACCTGCTGCTGGCCAACAAGCTGGCCAAGGCCGTGGCACCGGGCGCGCACCTGCTCTTCGTCGGCGACGTCGACCAGTTGCCCTCGGTCGGCGCGGGCGAGGTGCTGCGCGACCTGCTGGCCGCGCCCGAGATCCCGCGGGTACGGCTGACACAGATCTTCCGCCAGGCCCAGCAGTCGGGCGTGGTCGTCAACGCCCACCGGATCAATACCGGCCAGTCACCCCTGGTCCGGGAGTTCCCCGACTTCTTCCTGTTCCCGTGCGAGGAGCCCGAGGAGATCGCCGCGCTGACGGTCGACGTGGTCGCGCGCCGGATCCCGGCCAAGTTCGGCCTCAACCCCCGGCGTGACGTGCAGGTGCTGGCCCCCATGCACCGGGGCGTCGCCGGAGCGGGCGCGCTGAACATCGCCCTGCAGGAGGCGCTCACACCCTTTCGGGAGGGCATGCCGGAGCGCCGCTACGGCGGCCGGGTCTTCCGGGTCGGCGACAAGGTGACCCAGCTGCGCAACAACTACGACAAGGGCGCGGCGGGGGTGTTCAACGGCACCGTCGGCGTGGTCACCGGCATCACCCCCGAGGAGAGCAGGCTCACGATCCTCACCGACGAGGACGAGAACGTCGACTATTCCTTCGACGAGCTCGACGAGCTGGCCCACGCCTACGCGGTCAGCATCCACCGCTCCCAGGGCAGCGAGTACCCCGCCGTGGTGATCCCCCTGGCGACCAGCGCGTGGATGATGCTGCAGCGCAACCTGCTCTACACCGCGATCACCAGGGCCAAGAAGCTCGTGGTCGTCGTCGGGTCCCGGCGGGCGCTGGGGCAGGCCGTACGAACCAAAGGGGCGGGCCGCCGCCACACCGGCCTCACCCACCGCCTGCAGCAACGCTGACATCCCCCGCGCATCGGCGGCGACGTCGAGGGGGCGTCCAACGCTGAGAGCGTCAGGCCACAGGCGCGGTGCCGAGCAGGAGTAGTTCGGCCGGGCCGGCCCGGAACGCCTTGTTAGCCGTATCAGCCGCGAGCATGTGCTCCGAGGCCTCGTGCTCTTTCAGCGCCTCAGCCGACGCCCACTCCTCGAACAGTACGAAGCGGTCCGGATCTCCCTTAACCGAGTGCAGGTCGTAGCGCAAGCAACCAGGCTCGGCGCGAACCACCGGTGCCGGCGCAGCGAAAGCGGCGATCTGTTCGGCTCCTCGCCCGGGCTGTGTGGTGATGAGAACTATGGCTCGCAGGGTGTTGGACACGCGACAAACCTAGCAAGTGTGGATAGGGGGTTCGGGCCGCAGGGTCGCAGGCGGCCACAGCCGTCAGGAGGCATGGTCCCTCATCGCCGGCCATGAGTTGGCCCCTCGCCGAGGCTTCGGGATGTTGAGGCCGCGACGGCGGAGGTCGTCGTCGACGTACGGCTGACAGCGCCTTACACGGGCTCTTGATCCAGATCGACGGGACTTTACCGCGAAGGCACCCCAACGAACCGATCTAGATACCCAATCGTGACGTCACTATGCCGGAAAATGCGCAGATAGCGTGTTACCCCTAATAAAGTCGTGTGGTGCACTTTGCCACCTTGGGGGAGAGGTTTGTGCTGATCATCAACACCCGTTCCAGGTTGCGGATCGCCGGGCTCGCCGTGGCGGTGGCGGCGACGCTGTCGGCATGCTCCGGGGGCTCCGGCACGCCTGGCGCGGCCGGCACAGACGGGACGGACAAGCCCGCGGCCGCCGTACCGACCATCAAGATCAGCCCGGTCAAGGGCAGCGCCAAGGTGCGGCCGGAAAAGAGCGTGGTGGTCACCGCCGACAACGGCGCGCTGGACGAGGTCACCGTGCAGGCCGGCGGGGAGGCACTCGAGGGGGAGTTCGACGCCACCCGCACCAAGTGGATCTCCAAGGAGCCGCTGAAGCCGTCCAGCCGCTACACCGTGTCGGCGAAGGCGAGCGGCGCCGGCGGCCCCGTCACCGCGACCAGCCAGTTCAGCACCCTCAGACCCAAATTCCTCCTGGACGTCCTGGACGTCACCCCCGGCATCAAGGGCGAGACGGTCGGCGTCGGCATGCCGATCAAAGTGACCTTCAACCAGGCGGTGGGAGACAAGGCCGCGGTCGAGGAGGCCCTGGAGGTCAAGGCGGAAAAGCCGGTCGCCGGCGCCTGGCGCTGGCTCGACGACCGCACCGTCATGTACCGGACGGCCAAGTACTGGCCCGCCCACCAGAAGGTGACCCTGACCGCGAATCTCGCGGGCGTCCGCGGCGGCACGGACATGTACGGCACGCAGGACCACACGACCACGCTGAAGATCGGCGCGGCCTGGATCAGCACGGTCAACACCAAGACGCACATGATGGTCGTCAAGCGGGACGGCAAGACCGTGCAGACGATGCGGATCAGCGCCGGCAAGGCGACGACCCGTGAGTACACCACCACCAGCGGAATCCACCTCACGATGGAACGCGGCAATCCCGTCACGATGATCTCCCCGGGGAAGAAGAAGGGCGACCCCGGGTACTACAAGGAGATCGTCAACCACGCGGTCCGCATCTCCAACAGCGGCGAGTACGTGCACAGCGCCCCGTGGTCGGTCGGCTCCCAGGGCCGCGCCAACGTCAGCCACGGCTGCGTCAACGCCCGCCCCGACCAGGCCAAGTGGTTCTACGACAACTTCCACCGCGGCGACGTCGTCAAGATCATCGGCACGACCCGCGAGCTCGAATGGAACAACGGCTGGGGATACTGGCAGCTGTCGTTCAAGCAGTGGAAGAAGGGCAGCGCCCTGGAATCCTGAGCCGGCTCGGCGAGCGACGCCGGGGGAGGGACGGCCACGCCGCCCCGCCCGGCGCCACCGCACCCATGCGTGCGGCAAGCTCCACCGCCGGGGTCAGCGCGCAATTCGACGCCAGGGGTCAGTGCCGGTTCAGTGCACGCCCGAACGCATCAGGATGTACGCGCCGACGATCTTGAGCAACACCACGGCGACCACGACGCAGAAGACGATCAGGGCCGGGCGGTGCTCGAAGTGCTTGCCCTCCTTGAGGGGCGGGCGCTTGGCCACACGCTCGGCGATGCGCTCTTCGATGGGCTTGCGGCGAAACATGCGCCCAAGCCTATCCGCACCGGCCAGATCGCACGAATACGCCGATCGGCCCGCATCACCCTGCCCCCCATCGCAACGGGGTGAACCGCCTCACAACTGCTGGATCAACCGCCTGGTTCCACGGCGAGGTCGACCCGGCCCGGCCGAACTGCCCCGCCACGCTCGCCATCGCCCAACGCCTGATCGCGGTCGACCACGACCGGCGGATGGCCCACGTGGCCCGGCTGCGGGAGCTGTCCTCCACCAACGGGGTGCGGGTGTTCAGCGCTCACGACCCGGGCGGGTTCAACGACCACGCGGCACCCGGCGCGGCCTCACCACGAAGCCCCCACCCAGGCCGCTGAGCCGACGCCAACACGGCCCGGCCGACGCCCGTTCCCCTCCGGCGAGAGATCAGCGCCTAGATCAACGCGAGCTGCCGGGCGGGGGACCGCCGCCTGCGCCACCGGCGCGCGGCCCGGCCGATGCCGTACATCTCCGCCAGGCCGCGCACCTGCTCGGCGATCCGGCTCCGGTAACCGGCGTCCGCCGCCGGGCCCTTGCCGTACAGGGCCGCGTAGCGCGGCACCAGCCCCAGATGCTCACGTTCCAGCCACGACAGGTACCACTCGCGGGCGCCCGGCGGCAGCCGCAGCACGACAGGCGTCACGCTGACCGCGCCCGCCTCGGCGGCCCTGCGCACCGTGGACCGCAGGTGATCGTCCGAGTCCGTGATCAACGGCAGGATCGGCGCCATGAGCACCTCGCACGGGACGCCGCTCTCGTTCAGCGCCGCACACACCTCCAGCCGCCGCTGCGGGCTGGCCGCGCCCGGCTCGACCGCCCGCCGGATCCGGTCGTCGACGAACCCCACCGAGACCGCGGCGGAGACGTGCGCCGCCTTCGCCGCCTCCCGCAGCAGGTCCACGTCACGCAGCACGAGCGGGCTCTTGGTCAGCACGCTGAACGCGTTCCCCGCGTCCGCCAGGGCCCGCACGATGCCCGGCATCAACCGGTAGGTCTCCTCCACCGGCTGGTAGCAGTCACCCGTGAGGCCGAGCGCGATCGGCTCACCGGTCCACCGGGGAGCGGCCAGCTCGCGGCGCAGCCGGTCGGCCAGGTTGGTCTTCACCACGATCCGCGAGGCGAAGTCGTCGCCCGCGTCCAGGCCCAGATGGCGGTGGCCGCCCCGGGCCGAGCAGTATCGGCAGGCCGCGGCGCACCCACGGTAGGGGCTCGCCGCCCACCGGAAGGGCAGCCCGGCCGCCTCGGGCACCCGGTCGACGGCCACCCGGGCCTGGACCTCGAAGCAGGTGAGGCCCTCGAAGACCCGGGTGACCGCCTGCCGTTCGATCCGCGGCCGCGCCGGCCCCGCCTCGAGGAGCGACTGCTGCACCTGCTGCTCCGGCCCGGGGACGGCCCCGGACCCCGTGGAGGCGTCCCAACGCATGGAGATCAGTAGAACACGCATTCGACCGTTCCTCAATCGTCGAAACCCCCCCGCCAAAGGGTCCACCACGCAGGACTGCCGCTCACGCGGCCGGATCACCTGGTCGCGCGCTCCGGCTAAGCGAACCCGGCCGCCGACTGCGCCGCGCGGTACCGGCTGGGCGGCAGGCCGTACCGGTCGGCGAACGACACACGAAGCGTCTCAGCCGAGCCGAACCCGCAGCGCCGGGCGACCACCGCGAGCGGCAGTGACGTCGACGCGAGCAGGTGCGCCGCCGCCTCGGTCCGCACCCGCCGGACGAACCGGGCCGGGCTCTCACCCACGTGCTCGGCGAACAGCCGGGCCAGATGCCGCTCGCTCACCCCGGCCAGCGCCGCCAGCGCCGCCGCCCCCAGATCGCCGCCGAGATGCGCGCTGACATGGTCGACGACCTGGCGGACGACCACGTGCTCCGGAGAGGCGGGCGCGACGAACATGCTCATCTGCGCCTGGTTGCCAGGCCGCTGCAGATAGGTCACCAGCGCCCGGGCCACGTCCCTGGCCATCTCCGGGCCGTGGTCCTCCCCGACGAACGCCAAAGTCAGATCCAGCGCGCTCGTCACCCCGGCGGCCGTGTAGACGTCGCCGTCCTTGATGTAGATCGGCGCCGGGTCCACCGTCAGCTCCGGATGCCGGCGCGCCAGCCCCCGCGCGTACGCCCAGTGCGTGGTCACCCGCCGGCCGGAGAGCAGGCCCGCGGCCGCCAGAACGCTCGCGCCCGTGCAGACCGACGCCACCCTGCGGCTCTCCTTGGCCAGCCGACGCACGTGCGCGACCAGCCGCTGATCCCCGGCCGCCGCCTCGTGGCCGTCCCCGCCGGAGACGACCAGGGTGTCGAGCGGCCCTTTGAGCCGTTCCAGCCGCTCCTGCCCGTGCAGGACCAGCCCCGACCCGCACGTGATCGCCCGCCCGCCCGCCGTCGCCAGCGCGACCCGGTACGGCGGGCGCCCGCCCAGCCGGTTGACCGCGTGCAGCGGCGTCGTCACCCCGGCGATGTCCAGCAGTTCGGCGCCGTCGTACCCGACGACGACGACCAGCCGCTCACGCACCGCGCACCTCCCGCCGCCACCCCGGGACGCCCATGCTCGCAGGGGGTCCTCCGGCGTTCCAGGATTCCAGCCCGGTACGGCTCCCGCCAATCCCGCCCCGATCGCCGCCCGATCGCCGCCCCGATCGCCGCCCGATCGCCGCCCCGATCGCCGCCCCGATCGCCGCCCGATCGCCGCCCGAGCCGCGCGGCCGGGTCAACGCGGCCGGATTCGGCGCGGCCCTCCCATGCGGCGGCGCCGTACGACGCAGGCCCGGCAGGCAGGTCCAATGGACAGGGATCCCACAATTACAGACATCGACGGGCGTGGGCGTTGAGACGCCGCACCACAGCTGTGATCGTGGTGCCATGACCAAGACCATCGCGTTCGTCCTCTATCCCGGCCTCACCGCGCTCGACCTGGTCGGGCCGCTCCAGGTCGTCGCCACCCTGGCCCAGCTCGATCCCGGCTTCCGGACCGTCGTCGTGGCCGAGAACGCCGCGCCGGTCCACAGCGACACCCCTCTCGCCGTCGCGGCCAGCCACACCTTCGACGAGATCCCCGAGCCCGACGTCCTCATCGTCCCCGGCGGCACCGAGGGGACCATGGCCGCGCTCACCGACGAGAAGCTGCTCGGCCGCATCCGGGACGCCGCACGCACCGCCGAGATCGTCGGCTCGGTGTGCACCGGCTCCCTCCTGCTCGGCGCGGCCGGCCTGCTGGAGGGCCGCAAGGCCACCACGCACTGGTCGATGCGGCACCTGCTGGACAAGTTCGGCGCGACCCCGGTCGCCGAGCGATGGGTTCAGGACGGCCACGTCGTGACCGCCGCGGGCGTGGCGGCCGGGATCGACATGGCGCTGTACCTGGTGGCGCGCCTCGCCGGCGAGCAGGTCGCCCGCATGGTCCAGCTCTGCATCGAATACGACCCCCGGCCGCCGTTCGGCGGAATCGACTGGTCGGGTGTCGACATCGCCTCCTACCGGCCCTTCACCGACAGCCTGCTGAACACCGCCCTCAGCGGCCATCCCGAGCTGCTGGAACGCCTGACGAGCTGACCCCGCCCTCGCCCGGCCGGCGCCTCACCGATAAAGTGGAACAAGCGTGCCGTTTTTTTGGGAGGTTTTCATGGCCTGGCTCCTGCTCGCCATCGCGATCGCCACCGAGGTCGTCGCCACCACCGCGCTCAAACTGAGCGACGGCCTCACCCACAAGGGATGGACCGCCGTCGTCGCCGTCGGCTACATCGCCTCCTTCATCCTCCTGGCGCGAGCCCTCAAACTGCAGATGCCCGTCGGCGTCGCCTACGCCGTGTGGGCCGGCGTCGGCACCGCCACGATCGCCGCCATCGGCACGCTCTTCCTCGGGGAGGAGATGAACCTGACCAAAGCCGCAGGCATCGCCCTGATAATCTGCGGGGTCGTGCTGCTCAACCTGGCCGGCACCCATTGACCGGCCGTACCCGCCAGGAGCGGGCCCTGCGCCGCCGCGAGGCCCTGCTCGACGCCGCCGTCGCCCTCCTCACCGAGGGCGGCTTCGCCGCCGCCACCCACCGCGCCGTCGCCCAGCGGGCCGGCATCCCGCTCGCCGCCACCACCTACTACTTCTCCTCCCGCGACCAGCTCCTGGCCCACTCATTCGACCTGCTCGTCCAGCGCGAACTCGACCACATGCGCGCCTGGCTGGACCAGACACCCGCCACCTCACCCGAACGGCTCGCCGACGCGCTGATCACGACCTACGACGCCGACCGCAACGGCCGGCTCGGCGTGTGGGAGCTGTACCTGCAGGCGGCCCGCGACCTCGGCCTACGCGACATCGCCCGAGCCTGGACCGACGGCACCGACAAGATCATCGCCGACGGCCTGCGGCGCGCGGGAGCGCCCCACGGCCGGGCAGAGGTCCGATTCGTCACGACCCTGCTGTCCGGCCTGTCACTGGAGCACGTCGTCGAAGCCCGCCCCGAATCACGAGAACGCGCCCGGGAGGTCCTGGCCCTCGCCCTCAACGCCCTCCAGACGGCCACGCCCGGCCAGTCAGACATCCCGATATAAGGTCTGAACCATGATTTTCCACCTCGCGCTGGCGACCGACTGGGCAGCGGCACAGAAAGCGGGGGAGTACCGCGTCTCCACCCTCGGCCGCACCCTCGAACAAGAGGGCTACATCCACGCCTCCGCCGACCTCGAACAAGCGCGCGGCGTCGCCGCACGCTTCTACGGCCACGTCACCGACCCGCTGGTGCTCCTCACCATCGACGAGGACCTCCTCGGCCACCCCGTGAAGTTCGAAGTGCCCGACGGCGCGAGCGAAGCCTTCCCCCACATCTACGGCCCGATCCCCACCACGGCCGTCACCGACATCGCCCCTTTTCACCTCGACCGGACCGGCCTCGGCCAGCACCAAAGAGTCGATCTTCACCATGCTGGGGAGAGACCCTCCCCGCGGTGATCGATTTCACCACGAACGCCCAAGCGGCCCGAGCGCTGACCACGATGCAGACGCTGCCCGCGGCGGTTGAACGGCCACACGCACAGGTCGCCAGCCCGCGCCCGGGTCAGGAGCCGATCGCCACGCCGTGCCGGGAACCGACACGGCCGCCACCGAGGTCGGCACGGTCACCGGCCGCCTGGCCACTCGACCACCCCGACCAGTCGGTCAACGCACGCCTTCCCGCCCCGCGCACATGCGGGAACATCTGCTCATACACCCGGCTCACCTCGGCCCCCCTGTCAAGCAGCACCAGCTCCGTCGAACGGCCACCGACCGGTTCGGCCCGCGCCGCGGCAGTGCGCTCGGCCGCCCGCAACCGCTCACACACCCGATTCACGTATCCCGCCATCCAGCCCTTGCGGTAACTGATCGTCGCATGGCCGGGCGGCACCACCACACGCAGCACCCCGGAGGCCATCTGCAGGCACAGCGACGTGAACACCATCTCCACCAGCGCCAGATCGGACCGGAAACCGACGACCTGAACCTCCGACTCCGCGCCGACCCTGCGGTAGATCGACCGGCAGCGCAGCACGGCCGCCACCCCGGCCAGCAGCGCCCGGCGGTCCGGCCGGTACGGATTTCCGACCCGGATCGTCAGCGACCCCACCCCGTCCGCCACCTTCCCCGCGTCGGCCAACATGGCCTGCTCGATGCCGTACGCCGCCATGACGGCGCAGGCCTTCTCCAGATAGACGGCCGCCTCCGCCTCGCCCGTGTTGGGATGCTCGGCCACCGCGAGAAGCCTCCGCACCAGCTCCAGCTTCCGCTCCGGAACCCCACCCATGGCCATCCCTTCCCACCGGCCCGCACCCCGCAGCACCTGACCTTAGAGGCCGCCACCGACAGTCACGGCCCCTCCCGGCAGACGCGAGCCGGCCTCACCCGCAGGACCCGCTCCCATCAGATCCCGCGGCACCGAAGCCCGGCGGACGGCGCTCCCGTCAGACGCACAGCAGCCGCTCCATCCGCCGCGAGGCGAACCACAGACCGGCCGCCGCCATCGCCGCCAGGTAGGCGACATGCCCCACGAGCCCGGCACCGACCACCCCGATCGACAGACCCCGCACCGCGATCGTCACCCGAAACACCAGATAAAGCAGGTGACCGGCGACGATGTCGACCGGCCGGACCGGCGTCGCCCGCATCGCGTGATAAGCCCGCACCCACTTGAAGTCACCCAGCACCGAGTACGTCGACTCGCCGACCGCTATCTGGAACGCGGTGGACGCCAGCACGCCCGGCACGATCCACGACAGATAGCCGACGCCCTCCACGGTGCCGACGTATCCGCCCACGCCGATGCCGATGCTGACCAGGAACAGCACAGGGAGAATGAACGAGGAGAACACCGACGCCCGCCACAGCCGCCGGTACAACGTCAGATGCCGCTCCAGCACCGCGACCGTGGGATGAACCGTTCCAGCGGCCACGTCAGTCCACCAGCGTCCGGCCGGTGAGGTGCAAGAACACGTCCTCCAGCGTGGACCGGCGCACCAGCACGCCCGCCGGCGCCAGACCACGCCGGTGCACCTCGGCCACCGCCGCGTCACCGTCGTCGGCATATACCAGCAACCGGTCCGGCAACGGCTCCACCCTCTCACCGACCCCGTCAAGCTTGGCCGCGTAGTCCGCGCTCGCGTCCAGGCCGTCGGCGAAACGCAACTCGACCACCTCGGCCGTCGAATACGTCCCGATCAGCGCGCGCGGCGACCCCTCAGCGACGATCTTCCCGCCGTCCATGACGACGAGCCGGTCGCACAGCTGCTCGGCCTCGTCCATGTAATGCGTCGTCAGCACGAGCGTGGTGCCACGCTGCTTGAGCCGGAACAGCCGCTCCCACAGCAGGTGACGGGCCTGCGGGTCGAGCCCGGTGGTCGGCTCGTCCAACAGCACCAGATCCGGCTCGTTCACCATCGCCCGCGCGATCGTCAGACGGCGCTTCATGCCACCCGACAACGGCTCGACCTTGCCGCCCGCCCGATCCGACAGCTGCACGAACTCCAGCAGCTCGTCGGCACGGCGGCGGCCCTCCGCCCGAGACAGCCCGAAATACCGGGCGTACGTGGTCAGGTTCTCCCGCACGGTCAGGTCGGGATCGAGATTGTCCAGCTGCGGGCACACCCCCAGACGCGCCCGGATCCTGGTGCCGTCACGCACCGGATCCATCCCCAGGATGCGCAACTCCCCGGAGGTCGGCGCGGACACACAGCTGATCATGCGCATGGTCGAGGACTTGCCCGCACCGTTGGGCCCCAGGAAACCGAACGCCTCACCCGGCGCGACATCCAGGTCGATCCCGTCGACGGCGGTGAACTCGCCGAAGCGTTTGACCAGGCCCCGAGCGAAAATCAAAGGTTGGACGCCCACGCTTCGAGACCCTAACCAACAGGTCCGACATTTCCACAGCCGTTTAACGGCCAGGTCGTCCCGCGACCGCCGTCAGGCCAGGTTGCGCAGACCGTCGAGAACCGACAACAGCGTGTCCTCGTCCGGTCCCGTGGCACGCGCCGCCGGAGGATGACGGCGGACCCGCCTCGGCAGCCGCTGCGGCCCGGACCCCTGTACACGCAGACCCGGCGCCGCGATCTCGCACCACACGATCTTTCCCCGGTCCGGAGCCGGGTAGCACCCCCACTTTTTCGACAGCGCGCCGATCAGGAACAGCCCCCGCCCGCTCTCACCGAGGTCCTCTATTTCCTCTGTCTCCACTGTTTCCAGGCTCTGCCGGACGGCGGGCGCGACGTCGCTCACGTCCCACACCTCGACGAACAGGCTCCCCGCCGACAGGCGCAGCCGTACCGCGATCATCCGCAGCGCGACCGGGTACATCGACGAGGCCATCGGGGGAGTGCGGATGGCGTTCGTGGCGGTGACGGCGTTCGTCACCAGCTCGGAGGCGATCAGCTCAGCCGTGTCGGCGAGCTGCGACAGCTGCCACGCCGCCAGACGATCGCGCACGAAGGCGCGCGCCTGCCTCGGGGCGCCGGCGGTCGCGCCGAACACCTCGTCGGCCGTGCTCGGGTCACTATGCGGGGGAAAGGGCATCCTCAACATCGGATCATCGGCGGGGGAGCGCCGGGGAGATCCGCCGTACGGCCCGAACGGTTATTGGAGGAAAGGTCATAGGTCTGATCATGTGACACCGCATATGTGGACGTAACCTACTTCGCGCCATTGGTGCACCTTTCTCCTGAAAACTACGAATGTGTTACCTGAGCGTAGGCTATCGAACACAGTGTCGATAGCTCGTCCGGCGGTTGATCGGTCACGTACCGCTTGGCCGATCACCTATGTCCCCGAAGACACGGCCAAAGAGAGTGAGGAATGGACAAGCAGGACGGCTGCGGCACCAGCAGAAACCACCAGAATCCCGACGGACTGCACCCGATCACTGATCCGGGACCGCGGCACACGGGACAGCGCCAGGCCGAGAAGCATCCCCGGAATCGTGTAAGCGGTCAGCAGCGCCGACGCGGCGAACGCGGACGGATGCAGTACAACATCCACCACGGCGGTCGTAGCCGTGACCACCACTCCCGTCGCCGCGACCGTCGCCCGGCTCGTGACCGGATCATGACCACGCATCAGCAGGGCGATGGGGGGACCCATGATCTCCCAAGAAACAATCACAGCCGCACCGAAGATCACAGCGGGAACAACGGAACACCGGCCCTTCCAGCGTTGCGAACCTTGTGCAACGCCGCCCGCGCCACACTCTCCCTGCCGGGGCCCAGCTCCACCCCGACGAAATCGTCAACCGCGAACGCCGTCGGCTCACCGTGATCGACCACGAGTCGCCCGTCCACGTAGACGCCCTGGAGGTTGGTCCGGTCATAAAACCTCACCAGATCCCATTCCAGATCCCACGAGCACGCCGTCTCCAGAACCCAGGCCCGCAGAACCAGTAGATCCGCCCGGAAACCGACCGCGATCGACCCCACCCGGTCACCGAGCCCGACCGCGCTCGCACCCCCGCGCGTCGCCGCCGCGACCCACACGGATCCCGCACCCGCGACGAAGTCGACCACCGCCATCGAGTGCACGAGACGCTGCGCGCTCTCCGCCGCATCCATCAATCTGAACCCGTCACTCCGGGTCGCGTCGGTGCCCAGCCCGAACCGGATCCCGGCGGCGGCGAAATCCAGCGCCGGCGCCACCGCGTTCCCCTTCCACGCGCTGGCGACCGGGTTGTAACTCACCGCCGTATCGGACGCGGCAAGCAGGTTCCGCTCACCTGGCGTGACAAGCGTGCAATGCGCCAGCAGAACATGCCGCCCCAGCACACCCAGATCCGCCAGCAACTCGATCGGAC
>JBIOWF010000112.1:0-3441 GCA_044868295.1 Microtetraspora sp.
CGGATGCTGGTGGCACGGGGTCCCGACGACCGCGGCACGCCGGCCCTCCAGTGCTCCACCTGCCATCAGACGGCGAACACGGCCGACGGCCGGGTGCCGGGCGCTCCCCACTGGCAGCTGGCGCCGCGCAGCATGGGATGGGAGAACCTGTCGGATTCGGACCTCTGCCGCGCGCTGAAGGATCCCCGGAGGAACAAGGGGCGCTCGGTCCAGGCGCTGCTCGAGCACATGAACGCCGACCCCCTCGTTCAGTGGGCGTGGAGCCCCGGGGAGCGAAGGCCGCCGCCGATTGGCCAGCGCGAGTTCCATGAGCTGGTGCGGCGGTGGGCCCAGACGGGAGCCGCCTGCCCCGGATGAGGCGGTCGCGCGGGAGCCGCTCCGGCGACCACGGGCTCCGCGCCGTGGATCACGCCCGGTGCCGGACGGCCGCCGGCCGGGCGGTCACCTCATCGAGGCCCCGAGGAATGCGAAGACCTCGCCGGACCAGAGGTGCGCGCCGCGCACGCAGAACTCGTGACCATCCTGCGCGCTGGCCCCGAACGACGGAAAGATGAGGAGCTTGACGGGCTTGCCCTGGCCCTCGAGCTCCTTCGCGAGCGATCGACTGGGCTCTAAGTCTTTCTGTAGGGCGTGACGCCGCCCGACGTGACCATGGAGGAGATCCTCGCCTCGGGCTGGCCCAGGATGGAGCTCCGGCCGCAGGGGCCTGCGGTGGCCCCGGAGCGGGCGCTACTGGCTGCCGCGTCCGGCGAGGTGCGACGCGGCGCGGTGCGCAGGAGGACGACATGGGACGGCTCTTGACCGTGGCGCAGGTCGAGCGGTACCGGCGTGACGGGATCCTCTTCCCGGTGCCGGTCCTGTCACCCGGTGAGACGGCGCGATTCCGGGCGGCCTTCGAGGAGATGGCGGCGCGGCTCGGCGGCCGCCCGGTGGCCCAGGCGCTCGGGCACACCCAGCTCTACTTCCGCTGGGCGTACGAGCTGGCTACCCACCGGGCCATTCTCGATGCCGTCGAAGACGTCCTGGGACCGGACCTTCTCGTCTGGACGGTGTCCATCTTCCCGAAGTACCCGCGCGATCCCGGCTACGTCTCGTGGCACCAGGACGGCACGTACTGGGGCCTGGACTCGACCGAGGTCACGACGGCCTGGGTCGCCCTGACCGACAGCGTCGTCGAGACCGGGTGCATGCGGGTGGTGCCCGGCTCCCACCGGCGGCCCATCCTGCCGCACCGGGACACCTACGCGCCCGACAACCGGCTGAGCCGTGGGCAGGAGATCGCGGTGGACGTGGACGAGACGGACGCGGTGGACGTGGTGCTCCGGGCCGGGGAGATGTCGCTCCACCACGTCAACATCGTTCACGGCTCGAATCCGAACCGGTCAGACCGCTCGCGGATCGGCTTCGCCCCCCGGTTCACGACGCCGAGGACCCGGCAGATCGACGGTGAGCCGCCGACAGCGGTGCTGGCGCGGGGGCGCGACGAGTACGGGCACTTCCAGCTGCTCCCGGGGCCGCCGGAGCTCACCTTCGACGAGGCGATCGGCGCCCAGCAGGCGGCGGCCGGCCGCTTCCTCGCCGGGATCCGGAAGACGCGGGGGCACTACGCCGCGGAGGCCGGCGGGGACTGAGGGGCCGCGGCAGCGTTCTCGCGCCCGGCGCCCCGCGAGGGCGTCACGCGCGCCGGTCGAGGGCGGCCAGCACCAGGAACGGCGTCAGCCACACCATGTACTGCAGGTAGAAGACCGAGTTGAAGTCCACGAAGACCGCGAGGAGCAGGAGGACGGCCAGGTAGCGGCCGATCTCGCCGCGTGCCGCCGCCACGAGCACGAGGCCCATCAGCGCGAGCATCGGTAGTCGGCCGAGCAGCCCCACGAGCCCCACCTTGGCGTCGAACGAGGCCGCGGAGACATGGCTGTCCGGATTCCGCGTCGCCGAGAACAGGATCGAACGGACGAACGCCTCGGCGTTCCACATCAGGAAGGGGAGCGACGCCAGCCCCGGCACGAGGGCGATCCACCCGGCCGCTCGCGCCGTCCGCGGCCGGCGCGCCTCCGCCGCGCGCGTTTCGCGCCAGACCCAGACGAGGTAGAGAGGGGTCACGAAGACCGCGATCTGCTTGAGAGCCAGCGACAGGCCGAACAGTAGCAGCGAGGTGCGACGGCGAGTCTCGAACAGGAGGAGTGACCCCAGCAGACACAGAAGAGGCGGGAAGTCCACGTGGGCTACCCTGACGACGTAGAGGGTCCACCGGTTCAGGCCCCAGAAGAGCGCCGCGAACATGCCGAGGACGGGATGCCCGGCTCGCCAGCACGCCACGAATAGGAGGACGGCGATGCCCACGTGGCTTGCCAGCACGAGCGGCCGCCACAGCCGCATCCAGTCCCCGTAATCGGTCACGCCGAGGCGATAGGCACCGGCGGCCAGGACGTAAAAGAGCGGGAGGTAGGTCGGGTACTTCCGGTTCTCCTGCATGTTGCCGGCCAGGATCGACTCGTACGGGTTTTCGCCGACGGCCAGACGGCTGCCGTCGCGCCAGACGAAGTAGATGTCGTGCCGACCGCGCTCGACATCTGGCGACGCGGCCGGCTGGGCGGCGGCCGATGGGGGCCCGCCGGCCGGTGTCGTAACGCTGATGACCAGCGCCCCGACGCCCAGGAGCAGGGCCGCGACGATCGGCACGTCAGCGCTTCCTCGTCGTCTGCTCGTCGAGAGAAGACAGGGCCGTCGCGGCGGGAGCGAATCGGAGCGTCCACACCTTGGTCAGCGCTTCCAGCACGATCCTCCACGACATCTTGGACTTGCCGGCCCGCCGTTCCTCGAAGACGATCGGCACCTCCACCACCCGAAACCCGCTCTTGATGAACAAGTGGCTCAGCTCGACCTGGAAGCAATACCCGTCGGAGGTGATGCGCGAGAGATCGACCCGGCGCAGGGCGGCGACCCGGAAGCACTTGAAGCCGCTGGTGAGATCGCGGAGAGCGGAGCCCAGCACGGCGCGGGCGTACAAGTTGCCGACCCGGCTGATGAGGCGCCGGAGAAGACTCCAGTTCGTGATGCCGCCCCCGGGCACGTACCGTGAGCCCAGCACGAGATCGGCCCCGCGGATCCGGTCCAGGAACACGGGGAGGTAGCGCGGCGGGTGCGAGTAGTCCGCGTCCATCTCGAAGACGAGGTCGTATCCTTCTCGCGCGGCGTGGTCGAAACCGGCGAGGTAAGCCGAAGCCAGGCCGAGCCGACGAGGTCGGACGAGGAGGTGGACCCCGCGCTGGGTGGCCTGCACGGCCTCCACCGTCTCGGCCGTGCCGTCGGGCGAGCTGTCGTCGACGACCAGCACATCGACGTCCGCGACCCGGAGCACATCACGGAGCAGATCGCCGATGCTCTCGCGCTCGTTGTAGGTCGGGATCACCACGAGGACACGCGGGTTCGCCGGCAGAG
>JBIOWF010000113.1:0-3052 GCA_044868295.1 Microtetraspora sp.
TGAGGGCCGGCGTCGCGCTGTCATGAGCCGCGCCGAGCGGCCCTAGTTCTCGCTCGATCGCTGAGAAGCGAGAGGGCGGCCGTGGCCGCCCTCTACGCCTCCGAATCCGTTTGTCGCTAGTCCATCGTCTGCGGGTTCAGATGGTCCACCAACTTTGACTTGCCGGGCTTCTCGACAATCGCGCGGGAGACCTCCATGCCCCGCGACTCGGCGTTGAGCTCAACGCCGTCGGACGCGTACACGGGGATCCCGGGCCCGGTCTTGAACAGCGGGCCCGTGTACGGATACGCGGACCACGTGCCCGTCTGCGACACCGGGTCGTAGTACGCGACCTCCTTCAGGCGCTCCGGCTTGCTGAAGTCGATCACGTCGGTCCCGCCCGTGTACCAGGCATTGACGAGCAGATCCCGCTTGATGCCCATGACGGCCATCCCCATGTGCGCGGAGCAGTACTCGCCCTCGCGCGGGTCGGGCCGCAGGTCACCCACGTGGAACTCGCTCAGGAAGTTGCCGTCCAGGTCCGTGAAGAACATCCGTCCGGTCTTGTGCGTGCCCCCGGCGGGATTCCACGGCCTCGACTCGTACGTGGTCTCCGGCGGGCAGCCCTCGCCGAAGGACTCGTCGACCCAGTTCACGACGGTCCCGTCATTGTTGAACATCACGGAGTGGAAGAAGTCGACCGCTCCCGGGAACTGGCCGGTGCCGCCCGAGCTGACCTCGTCGTCGCCGATCGAGATCGGGTTCTGGGTGTCCGGGATCCCGGTGTCGGGATCGACGTTCCAGACCTGACCCTGCTCGGCGCAGGCAGCACCCGCGATGTTGCTCTCCATGTGGACTACGATGTCGTGGCACGCGACCGCAGCCGGCTCGCCGATCGAGCCAAGCCCCTTCTCGCCCCAGTCCTGCTTGCCGTCAGGATCGCCCGGATAGCTGATCTCCGGGTGGGCGATCTCGGTGGTGTCCTCTGGGTTGTTCAGCGGCACCGAGAGCACCTGGATCTGGCGGTGCAGAGGGTCGTTGACGACCTTGTCCTCGTCGTAGGGGTTGTTGGTGTTCGCGTACGGGGGTGTTGCCGTCGACCCAGTCTGACCGCAGGTCGGCCCCGGACGCAGCGGATACGACGACACGTAGACGATCAGCCGCGGGTTCACCGGATCGTCTGCCAACCCGGTCCACGCGGTGATCGTGTGGGCGCCGCAGTCCGTGTACTGCATTTTCGCCGCCGTGATGGTCTGGAACGGGTTATCCGGGTCGTCGCTCAGCTCGAAGATCCGGACGCCTTCCCACCCGGTCGGGTTCTCGTGGAAAGCCACGGTCTGGCCCTGTTCGTTCGTCCGATTCGACCGCGGAGCGCCGCAGTTGGGAGCATCCATCGTGCGGTCCACGGCGAGCAGGAGCAGGTCGGCGACCCCGTTGCCGTTGCGGTCCCAGACGATCGGGTCGGCCTGGAGGCCGTCGCACGGGAAGTCCCTCACGAGCTGAGGCGCGGCGGGATTCGAGATGTCGAAGATCCGGAAGCCGCCCTGCTGCAACGCCTCGCTTCTGTAGTAGCCCGAGAACGCGTAGTTGCCCCAGAACGCGAAGTCAGAGTTGGTCGCCTGATTCGGGGAGGTGAACAGGCGACTCATCCTCTTGCTCGCATCCTGCGCGCTCGCCGGGGTAGCCAGCACCCCGAGCAGGAGCACCGCTACGAATAAACGGAACACAAATCTCATTTGTCCCCCTCCTCCAGAGGTTGGGCAGTGAAACGCCTTGCGACCACGCAGACAGCGACGAGCGCCCCGAGCCTCCCCATGCTCGGGTCCTCGCATGTCACGGCATCCTCCAACAGCCTGATCTCCTGCGCGGTCGTGTGGTAAGAGCCGGCTACTCCCTACCCCCGGCCGATGGGGCCCAAACCAGGACAATTGAGGTCCTCCGCGCATCTGCGCTGCCGGCCCGGAAAGGCCGAAAAGGCGGCGTCAAGTGGGTTTTTCGCCCCGGCTACGTGGCGCCGACGCGGGTGCGGCCGCGGCCGCGCAGCAGCGCGGCCAGCCCGGCGGCGAGCCCGGCGGCGCCCACGATCAAGGCGATGATCGATAGCGCGTCGCTGCCGCCGTCGTCATCGCCGTCGCCGGATGCGGGCTGCTGGCGCGCCGCCGGGGTCGTCGCGCCGCCCTCGCCCTCGGCCGCGGTCAACTTGACCTGCGGCGCCGGCTCGTCCGAGTCGGGCGGGCCGATCCAGCGCACCACCTCGCCGTTGCTGTAGGTCTGCACCGCCTTGAACGTCAGCGCCGAGCCCGCCTTGTCCGGGATCGCGACTGAGAGGCCGAAGTCCTGGAACTCGCCCGGCCCGATGCTCCCCTGATCCCCGTCGCTGGTCCAGGTGACGGTGTCGACCCGGTCGGTGATCTTCTCGCCCTCGTCGTTTACCTGCGGCTTCGCCAGCTTCGCCCGCGTTACCTCAGCGGTCCAGCCGGGCACAGGCTCCGTCGACGCCGTAGTGAACCCGGGCGGGAACTGCACCTCCACCTTCGTCGTCGACGCGTTCTCGCGCTCCGTCGGCACCCGCACGTCCAAACGCGTAAACCCACCCGCCGGCACCTCACTGGGCTGCACCGTCACATGAGCACCCGCCGTAGGGGCGAGCACGAGCGGCGCCGCCAGAGCGGCCCCGAGGATGTAGCTACGGATCTTCACGGTCAAAACTCCTTGTCGATTGAAATGCGGAAGGACCTGGCGCGGCTCATCAGCCGCCCATCGCTCCCCCGATTGAGATGTGGACTGTGTCGCTGAACAGGTCGAACTCGCCGCGGCGGGCGTCGATCCGGAGCTCCCATTCGCCGCCGGGAGCGAGATTGGCGCGCCTGACCACGTAGGCGCCCGGCTCCATCCCGCGGCGCGCCCGGTACCGCAGCGGACCGATGTCTCGCTCCTCCAGCCGGGCCGACACATTGACCTCCGCGGGCCGGCCCCTTTCGACCTCGAGGTGGATCTGGTTGCGCCCTACCGTGGCGGGCGTGATCTCCATGTGCGCCATGAACGGCCCCAGCTCCAGCTCGGTCTCGGATGC
>JBIOWF010000114.1:0-43237 GCA_044868295.1 Microtetraspora sp.
GAGAACAGGACGACGTAGAAGCCGACGGCCTGCCAGACCATGACGCCGATGATCGTCCACAGCGCCAGGTTCGGGTTGATGAGCCAGCCCACCGGGTCGATTCCCACCGTCTGGAGCGCGCTGTTGACCACGCCGGTCCGGTCCGGCCGCAGGATCGCCTGGAACAGCACGCCGACGATGGCCACGGCGAGGACCTGCGGGAAGAAGAAGACCACCTTGTAGAAACCGGAGCCGGGGACACCGGTCATCCGCCCGTTCCGCTGCCCGCCGCCCACGTTGAGGAGGAAGGAGAAGAACAGGGCGATGGCGATCGTGATGAGCGGCATGGCAAGCAGGAGCAGGCCGTGATGGCGGACCGCCTGCCAGAACACCTCGTCGTCGAACAACTTCGTGAAGTTGTCGAAGCCGATGTAGTCGAAGGTCGGCGAGACGCCCCTCCAGTTGGTCAGCGCGATCTGGAACGCCTGGATGTACGGCGCGACCACGAAGACGGCGTAGAGGATCACCGGAATCGCGAGGAAGGAGACGACGAACCCGTTCTTCCGCAGCGCGTTCGGTGAGAGAGCGTGGGCCAGCTTGCCATGCCGCATTGGTCACACGCTCCGGGTCTGCTTGGCGATCGAGGAGTCGGCCTTGGTCTTGTCCGAGGCCTTCTGCATGTTGGCGGCGAACTCGTCCGCGGAGATGCGGCCGAACATCAGGGCGTTGGTCTGCTTGCGCAGCTCGGTCTCGAGCTCCTTGTACCAACCCTCGAACTGCGAATAGGTGACCACGTTCTGGCCGGCGGCGGTCTGCGCGGAGGCGACCGAGGCCAGGCCCGGGGACAGGGTGAGACCGTCGGTGGCGCCGATGACGACCGTTAGGCTCTTGGTCTTCTCGGTGAAGGCCTTGGCGCCCTCCTTCGACAGCATCTGGCGCAGGTACTCCAGACCGCCGGCGGCGTTCTTGCCCTTGGCCGGGACGACGAAGCCCTCACCCGCGGCGGCGCGGATCGCCTCGTAGGGGAGCTTGTCGGCGGCGGTGACCGACGGGGTCGGCGCGATCGCGTACTCGAAGGTCTTCGGCGTGTCCTTGGCCTGCTCGGCCTCCAGCCACGAGCCGGAGGGGTAGAGGGCGACCTTGCCCTGGTTCTGCTTGGTCTGGACCTCGGTGTGGATCAGGCCCTCGAAGGACTTGTCCATGAACTTGCCGATCTCGGCCCACGCGGTGGCGGCCTGCTTGATCGCGTCGTTGTTCCAGGCGTTGTCGGCCAGGTTGTCGATGTTGACCAGGATCTCGTTGCCACCGATCTTGGCGGCGGCGATCAGGATCATCCAGTACTGGTAGTAGGAGGCGTTCTTGCCCGCGTACGCGTACGGGGTGATGCCCTTGGCCTTGGCCGCCTCGGCGAAGGTCTTGAACTCGTCGAAGGTCTTCGGCGGGGTCCAGCCCTCCTTCTCGAAGAGCTTGGCGTCGTACCAGAGGCCGTACGCGGTGTAGACGTAGTTGAGGGTGTACGGCTTCGCGGGGTCGCCGCCCAGGCCGGACTCGATGGTGCCGGGGACGATGGTGTCCTTGACCTTCTTGCCGGGGTCGTCGGCCGAGGGCGCCTCGAAGAGCGGGGTCAGGTCGAGGAGCTGGCCGGCTCCGATCAGCGCGCCGCCGTCAAGGGCGTCGGTGCCGGAGTTGTTGACCACGTCGGGCACGTCGCCGCTGGCGAACCGGGGCGTCAGGGTCTGGCTGATCGTCTGGATTCCCTGGTGCTTGATCTGCGCCTTGGGGAATTCCTTGGTGTACAGGGGCTCGTGGGACTGGGTCGCGTACTCGTCGCTGTAGCCGCCCTTGAAGATCACGACTTCGAGCGCCGTGTCGGCCTTGACGCCGAACGGGTTGGTGGCCGAGGTCGCGGCGGCGCTGGGGGCGGCGGCGGGAGCGGCCGTGGAGCCACCGGAGGTGGCGCACGAGCTGAGCAGGCCGGCTGCGGGGCCGGCGACGAGCGCGGTGAGGCCGAGACGGCGGATCATCTGGCGGCGTGTGATCTCGCGGGGCGTGCTGGTCATTCAAACTCTCCTGTGGCGGGGACAATTAGGAAAGTTTCCTAAACGTTTGAGGGAACGTACGTCGAGCGACCGAAGCCGGTCAAGTGGCCCAAGCCGGTCTAGACCAAGCTGTGACCTGGCCGCGATAGGTCCGCCGCAATGTTGTCGTCCACGCCAGCATCTTGGCTGGTCGCGAGAGATTTTGGAAGGCATGCCCGGCTTCTGCGCTGGTATAGACCGGGCTGGTTCTATTTCGGACGATCGTCTAAAATGGCGACATGTTGGACTTGCGGCGAAAACTGGCAGAGTACGGCCGACGTGCCGTCGACCTCGGCCTCGTCATCGGCACGTCGGGGAACCTGAGCGTCCGCGACGGCGACCTGGTCGCGATCACTCCCTCCGGGGTCGCGCTCGATCGGCTCCGCCCCGAGGAATGCCCGATCGTGGACGTAGACGGCCACCTGGTCGAGGGCGACCTGCAGCCGTCGTCCGAGACCCCCATGCACCTCGCCGTGTACGGCACGACCGACGCGCGAGCCATCGTGCACACCCACTCCGTCTTCGGAACCGTGGTGGCCACGACCATGACGGAGCTGCCGCCGATCCACTACAACGCCCTGCTGCTCGGCGGCGCGGTCAAGGTCGCGGAGTACGCCACGTACGGCACTCCCGAGCTCGCCGCGAACGTGCGCGCGGCGCTGGCCGGAAAGCAGGCCGCGCTGATGGCCAACCACGGCGGGCTCACCATCGGCTCGACCCTGGAGAAGGCGTTCGAGGCGACCCGGCTGCTGGAATGGCTGTGCGAGGTCTACGTCCGGGCGCTGGGCGTGGGCAAGCCCGCCGTCCTGACCGAGGAGCAGCTCGCCGCTGTCATTGAGCGCGCGTTCACCCCGCCGGCGTTCCCCCGCCGTCCTTGACGAACTCGCCCAGGAGGGTCACGGCGAGCGGTACGCCAAGCGGGAGTACAAGCTACTGTGGGACCTGGCGCGGCTGGACACGCCGGCGGTGGAGCCGGTCGCCGTCATCACCGGACGGACCGCGAAGGACGGCTCACCGCTGGACTCCGCGCTAGTCGTGGACGCCGGGCATCACCAGCGCCGCCTGCTCCGGCTGACCGGCATCGACGCGGAGGAGAACCAGGCGCGGCGGCTGCTCAACGACCTCGACTCGTTCCGGGTCGCCAAGGGTTTGCGGCACGAGGACGAGGCGATCGTCGCCCACCGATGGCTCGCCGAGGCGTTCCAGCCCGTGGTCAGCGCGGTCCCGGCCGAGCTGCGCCGCAAGCTGGAGCAGGCGCAGCTCTTCCACGAGGTCCTCGATCATCACTGGTTTCTGTCCGAGGCCGCGGGCAAGGACGTCGGCCTCGAAGCCGCCGTGCGGTCCTACGTGGACAACGTCCTGGTCTTCAAGCCCGACGAGAAAGCGATCATCACCCCGGGCGACCCTCAAGAGTGGTGAGGTATTCGGCCGCCTCGGGGATGCGGTCCTCGCCGAAGACGCGGATGCCGTTCAGCTCCAGCAGTGCCGTCGTCACGCCCTGACCCGGTGTCGTCCGGCCGCGGAAGGTGCCGTCGTAGATCCGCAGGGACCCGCAGGACGGACTGCCCTCCTTCAGGATGGCCAGCTTCACCCCGAATGACCGGGCCGCATCGAGCGCCCGCTGCGCCCCGGCGAGGAAGTGCCGGGTCACGTCCTGCCCGGCCGGGGTCAGGATGCGGGCCGCGCCCGTCAGCACGGCCGGACCTCCCGCGCCGCCCTCGACCTCGGCGGGCGGGCGGGGCACCGGGAGCCCGCCCTCGACCTCAGGGCAGAACGACACGAGCCGTCCTTCCGCCTTCCACGCGGCGAGCAGCTCGTCCTCGCTGGTCTTGGCTCCTCCGTCATAGCGCACCCGGCCGCCGAGCAGGCACGCGCTGACCAGAATCCGTTCCACGCCCCTCATTCTGTACGGCGATGCGACCCCGTGCGGGATCGACATAACTCCTAAATGAGGAAATTTCACAAAAGTATTTGTTCAAACCAGGAGAACAATCCTTATTCTTAGTAAATAAACCCTATATCTCGATAGGCCCGACTCCTTGTCAACGCGCATTGTTAACGACGGACTTCTCTAATGTTGGCCGGGCTGTAGTGACTTACCCGGCGAGGAGTTGCCCATGATCGGGATCGAGGAGTGCCTCTCCGAGGCCATGGCCATCCCTGGCGCGCTCGACGCGATACTCGTCGACCACACCAGCGGCATGGCCGTGGCCGCGAAGGGGCTGTCCGATCCCGGACGGTCGGCCGCCGGACTGAGCGAGACGTTCCGCGCCGTACTCGACGGGCTCGCCATGTCGACGCCCGCAGGAACGGTCCAAATCGAGGACATGATCGTCACCACTGATCAGGGTTACCACCTGATCAAGCCGATGGAGACGATGTTCGACGGGCCGCTGCTGATCTGCCTCCGGCTGGATTCGGGGCGCGCCAACCTCGCCCTCGCCCGGCGGCGACTGCAGACCATCTCTCACCAACTGATCGCGCCGTGATCCATGGCCGCGACCACCATCGACGCAGTGCTCACCGATCTGGCGCGGGACGGCGCGACCGGCTCCGTGAGAGTGGGCAAGAACGGCACGGTGTACGTCACCCGCGGCCGGATCTCCTACGCCGAGTGCACGGGCACTCTCGGCGTGGAGGAACTGCTCGCCTCATCCGGCCGGATCAGCGCGAACGGCGTGCGCACCGCGAAGCAGGCGTCAGCCGGGCAGGCCGACGGCGGCGACCTGCTCATGAGCAAAGGCGTGCTCACCCGTGGCGAGCTGGAGTTCTGCGTCCTGGGCGCCACGCTGGACGCGTCGTACTTCCTGCTCGACTCGGTGGGAGCCCGGTTCCGGTTCAAGGACGGGGACAGGCACTGGCTCGGAACCCATTGGTTCTTCGACGTCGCCGGCCTGTTTCGCGAGTGCCGGCGGAGGAGGTCACGGTTGGACGAGGTGTGGCCGTCGGCGGACGTGGACACGCAACCGGTCGTCCCCGCCCCGCGCATCCCCGGGCAGCACGTGATGCTGACCGCGCTGCAGTGGGAGCTGCTCTTCAACGCGGACTCCACGGCCACCCCGATGGAGCTGGCGAAGCGGCTCGGCCGGACGGCCTACGCCACGCTGATCGCCGTACGAGGGCTGGCCGCCGCGGGGCTGCTGACAGCTCCCGGCCCACCGGAGCCGGAAACGCGGCCCGCCCCACGGACTCCCCCGCTGCCTTCCTCGTCACCGTCAGGCCCTCGGGGGTTGCCGAAACGCGAGGAGCGGTCCAGGCCCCGGCCCGGCCCGGGAGCGGAGGGGCCGTCTTCCATGCCGCAGATGAGCGGCGATCCGAGCGACGTGAATCTACTCATCAGGCTGCGGGACGCGCTGGAGGCACTGTGATCAAGGGCGCGCCCAACGTCATGCGGCTGTCGTGGCTCAAGCGGGCCGAGAAGGGCTTACCGATGGATCTGCGCCGCGAGATACAGGAGGAGATGCGACTCCTCAGGGACCGCGCGCCCGATATCACCGGCACCTTGACCTGCACTGTCGACGGCATGCCGGTGGCCGCCGACCTGAAAGCCGGCCGGGAGCAGACGGCCGCGCTGACATCCGCGCTGCTGTCCATGAGCCGCCGGATGGCGGACCTCGCCCGCATGGGCGACCTCGAGGAGACCATGATCTCCGGTACCTCTGGCCACGCCGCGTGCTACGCGGCCGGGCCCACGCTCGTCCTCACCGTGCTCGCGGGTCCAGGTGCCAACCTCGGCCTGCTGCGGATCGAGGGCCGCAAGACGGCGGCCAAGCTGGCCGCCATCGTCGAACGCGAATAGCGGCGACCGAACAGAGGAGCAATCTCATAAATCCACATGAGATTGCATGAGAAGGGAGAATCGCATGGCGAACATGGACGTGTCTCTCAAGGAGATGATGGCCATCGACGGCGCGCTCGGGGCCGTAGTAGCCGACTACAGTAGCGGGATGGCGCTCGGCGCCCTCGGCGGGTCCAAGGACCTGGATCTCCAGGTGGCGGCGGCCGGCAACACCGAGGTCGTCAAGGCCAAACTGCGCACGATGGAGGCTCTCCAGCTCAAGGAGGCCATCGAGGACGTACTCATCACGCTCGGCACGCAGTACCACATCCTCCGGCCGATCACGGGCCGGGGCGGCAAGGGCCTGTTCCTCTACCTGGCGCTGGACCGCCAGCGGTCCAATCTCGCCATGGCCCGCCATCAGATGCGCGCGATCGAGGAGAAGCTGGACATCTGAGCGCGGGACCGGGAGGCCGTCTACACCACGGCCTCCCGGTCCGCGCGGCCGGTGAGCTCGGTGATCGCCGCCACGATCTCGGGCCACAGCGGGCTGGGCAGATCGTGGCCCATTCCCGGGAAGGTCAGCAGCTTGGCGCCGGGAATCGCGTCCGCCGTGGCGGTTCCTCCCGGCGGAGTGATCAACGGGTCGTCCTCCCCGTGGACGACCAGCGCGGGGATGGCCAGCTCGCGAAGGCCGGCCGTACGGTCACCGGAAGCGAGGATCGCCACAAGCTGGCGAGTCGTCCCGGTGGGATCGTAGGCACGGTCGTAGCTCTCACCGGCCATGCGGGCGATCCGGTCGGCGTCGACGTCGTACGCGGGCGACCCGATGATGCGCCACGCCGCGAGTGCCTGCTCGACCGCGGTCGCGCGGTCGGGCGACGGAGGCGACAGCAGCACGGCCATGGCGGCGTGCGTCGGCGGGCTGACCTCCGGGCTGGTGGTCGACATGATCGAGGTAAGGCTGCGTACCCGGTCCGGGTGCCGGATGGCGAGCACCTGGGTGATCATGCCGCCCATGGACGCGCCGACCACGTGGGCACTGGACCAGCCGAGCGCGTCCATCAGTCCCACCGCGTCGTCGGCCATGTCCTCAAGCGTGTACGGCGCGGCCGAGGTGTCCCCGGCCAGTGCCGCCATCAGATCGGGCACGCCCGTGAAATGGGTGGACAGCCCCACGTCCCGGTTGTCGAACCGGACTACCTGGTGGCCTTTCTCCGCCAGCAGGCCCACGAACTCCTCGTCCCAGCCGAGCATCTGCATGCCGAGCCCCATGACGAGCAGGAGCGGCGCGCCTTCCTCCGGGCCGAAGGTCTCGTAGCAGATCTCGATGCCGTTCACGGTCGCACGCATGGGAGCAGGATTCCGTGTGGCCCCCCGTACGGCAAGTTCCATCTTCGTCACGAGGTGGTGGAGCGGGATGAGCCGGGTGATCCGGTTGAGCCGTGGCGGCCGGCCGGCGGTGGCCGGAAGAAGGCCGAACATTCCCGAAAGGTAACTTCCATCACGGATCGGTCTCGCTTGATCGGCGAGGAGAAATGACCGTCACGCCCCAGCCTGAGCATTGACCAAATTGGTATATATCCGCAAATTTCCGGGTCGAGCCGAGGTGGCGGGCGAGGGGCGCGGGCGTGCCGAGAAGCCTGCCGGAATTCGCCACCACATGCCAGACCCACCGCAATAGCGTTTTCGGAGCGTCCCGTACGGCTACCGCTCCGGCCGTACAGCAGGCGCAGGCACGAGAGCTCGGCCGGCTCCAGGCCCTCCGCCCGCGGGCCGTACCAGCTGGACGGCGAAGAGCACAACGAGGCCGGCCTCCCGACATGGGGCACCGCACCGGGTGTACCGTTGTATGAGTACAACTAATGAGGTGCCGCCCCTATGAACCGTCGCCGGCGGATCGTCATCCTTCTCATCTGCTGCATGAGCCTTCTGATCGTGGCGCTGGACAACACGATCGTGAATGTGGCTCTGCCGTCACTCGGGCGCGAGCTGCACGCCCCGGTCTCCGGCCTGCAGTGGACCATCGACGCCTACACCCTCACCCTCGCGAGCCTGCTGATGCTGGCGGGCTCCATGGGCGACCGGTTCGGGCGACGGCGCATCTTCCAGATCGGGCTGGTGGTCTTCTCGGCCGGATCGCTGCTGTGCAGCGTCGCCCCCAGCCTGGAATGGCTCATCGCCTTCCGGGTGGTCCAGGCCGTCGGCGGCTCGATGCTCAACCCGGTGGCGATGTCCATCATCACCAACACGTTCACCGACGCCCGCGAGCGGGCGCAGGCGATAGGCATATGGGGTGGTGTCGTCGGGATCAGCATGGCCCTCGGCCCTGTCGTCGGCGGCCTGCTCACCGACGCCGTCAACTGGCGGGCCATCTTCTGGATCAACGTCCCGATCGGCGTTGTCGCGGTGGCGCTCACCTGGCTGTTCGTGCCCGAGTCGAAAGCCCCGAAGGCCCGCAGGATCGACCCGGTCGGGCAGATCCTGGTGATCATCCTGCTGGGATCGCTGACCTACGGGATCATCGAGGGGCCTGGGGAAGGCTGGACGACGCCCCTGATCATCGGATGCTTCGCGGTCGCCGCGCTCGCCCTCACCGGCCTGATCGTCTACGAGCCGCGCCGGGCGGAGCCGCTCATCGACGTCCGGTTCTTCCGCAGCGCGCCCTTCACCGGCGCGGCCGCCATCGCCGTCTCCGGCTTCGCCGCCCTGGGCGCCTTCCTGTTCCTCAACACGCTTTACCTGCAGACCGTTCGCGGCCTGTCCGCCCTGGACGCGGGGCTGTGCACGCTGCCGGTCGCCACCATGGCGCTGATCTTCGGCCCGATCTCGGGGAGGCTCGTGGGCGTCCGCGGCCCACGGCCGTCGCTGATCGCCGCGGGTGTCTGCCTGACCGCGGCCGGCGTGCTGCTGGCCCAAGTGACCCCGACCACGCCCCTCCCTGACCTGCTGGCGGCCTACGTGGTGTTCGGCCTGGGGTTCGCCATGATGAATCCGCCGATCACCAACACGGCCGTCTCCGGGATGCCGCTCGCCCAGGCCGGGGTCGCCGCCGCAGTCGCCTCCACCAGCCGCCAGATCGGCCAGTCTCTGGGCGTGGCGATCGCCGGGTCCGTGGTGGCCTCCGCCCTGGACCGCTCGGACTTCACCCGCGCCAGCCACGTTGGCTGGTGGATCAACGCGGCGTACGGTGTTCTTGTCCTGTGCCTCGCCGTCGTCACCACGGGTCGCTGGGCGAAAGGTACGGCGGAGCGGACGGCGGCCCGCCTCACGGCGAAGGAACCGGTCGGCACCCGATGAACCACCCTGAACTGGACGTGACCAACCACGGAGAGCCAGACCCGCGTGGTGCCTTCGACACGCGCCGAGCAGTCGACGTGAGTCACGACGTGGAGGCGGCGGCGCGCGTCTGGCGCGGGATGCGCGGGCTGGTGCTCGACCGGAACGACCGCCGCAAGGAGGTATGCGAGGCCCTGGGCATGAGCTTCATCAGGATCAAGGCTTTGCGCCGGCTGGCCAGCGGGCCGCTGACACTGCGGCGGCTCGCCGAGCGGCTCATGACGGACCCGCCCTACACCACCATCGTCGTGGCCGACCTCGAACGGCGCGGCCTCGTCACGCGAACCGCCCATCCCGGCGACCGCCGCGCCAAACTGGTGACGGTCACTCCGGAGGGCGCCCGCGCCGCCGAACTCGCCGAACGCATCCTCGACGAGCCGCCCCCGTTCCTGGCCGCACTCGACCCAGCCGATCTGGCCGCCCTCGACCGCGTCGTCACGAAACTCCTCGCCCATGGTCCCTGAGCGCGGCTCCTCCTGACGGCGACAGCCGTACCTGAGGAAACGCGGCTGAGTCAGTCCCTCCTGGACATGCGAGCCGATCAAAATGACATCCGCCCAGCCGAGATCATCCAGCGACGCCTCCGCCCCTGGTTCCAGGCCGTCCAGAGCACCGACCTGGTCAGGGCCCGAAGGGACCGAGCGCAGTCGCACCTCGGCCCCGGCCTTCTCCGCGGCATTCGCCGCCGCCCTGGCCAGAGCCGAGACCGCACCCGTGGCCGGGCAGTACACGATCGCGACTTTGACCTGGTCAGACATACTTCCCCCGAATTACGCACACCCTCCCGGCAGGGGTCATTCCCCCACAGCCACCCCGGAAGCCAGGTCATGCTTGACAACACGACCTCGACTGCGCGGGGCGCGCATCCGATAGGCGTTCAGTTCGATCTCGGCGTCGCTCGGCTTGACCAGACCGCGGAAGTGGTGGGATGGGGCCGCGTTGTGGCGGGCGACCTCCTCGCGCACGCGCAGCCGGACGAGGTCGCGGGCGGAGATTCGCTCAGGCGCGTCGGGCAGGGTGAACTCGTCCAGCGCCCTGCCCGTCGCGGTCTCATCCCGGAAAGTGACCAATGCCATCTGATGCCCCTTGATCGCCAGTGATGGCGCAATCTATAGCAAGCGCGACTGACAGAAACATCCGCGGAAGCGGTACGTCATGTCAGCGGAACAAGGCGGAGTCGTTCTGGCGCTCTGCGGCCGGCGACCTATCCGGCGGGCTTGCCCAGACCCGGCGGGCTTGCCTTTCCGAACAGCGGGAAGCGTCGGGAAACGGTGTCAACTCCCGGTGGAGCCGGAGTCTCCGGAGCGGAGCTTGGCCGCGGGGACGGGGATGGCGGGGAACGGGTTGTCGGGGAGCAGGATGAGCCTGCGCGGCTCGTTCGCGACACCGGCCGCGTCCAGATGAAGCAGCGCCGTGCCGATGCCGGCCGCGCCGATCATGTAGCCGGTGTCCGCGGTGACCTCCCAGGGCCGCAGCCGCCGGTAGGCCTGATACCAGCGGTAGCCCTTGTCGTCGTGGCCGGTGGCGCCGCCGATCAGGTTCTCGGCGAGCACGCGCGCGAAATCGAGGTAATGCTCCTGCGCGGTCGCCGCCCACAGCCCGACGAAGAGCTCCAGCAGGCCCGCGGAGCCACAACACTGGCACGCCACGTTCCAGAACCCGTCCGTCTGGCGGCGCGGGACTCCGCTCTGGATGATCCCGTGGGCGAGCCGCTCGACCCAGTCCAGGTCACCCGGGTCTCCCGTGACCCGGTAGAGCTCGTAGAACATCCTCGCCACACCGGCGGACCCCGAGCAGAACCCCAGATAGTGCAGCGCCCGCCCCTGCGGCACATGGTGCGGCACCACCGCGCACTTGCCGCTCACAACGCTGACCGTACGGACGAAGTCGGCGCCCCGGCGGGCGGCTTCGAGGAACCGCTCGTCGCGTGTCACACCGTACAAGCGGGCGAGCAGGAACGCGGTCCCGGCGGTGCCGGAGAGGAAACCGGGCATGACGGAGTCGACCGGCAGGTCCGGGCAGGAATCGTCGCCGAAGCGGTGACCTGGGACGACCAGCCTGGAGATGCGCTCCCCCGCCTCGATGGCGACCTCCTCGTACGCGGAGACGCCGAAGATGCCGGCGGCGTGCAGCAGCCCGAGCACGATGCCGCCGTCGCCCCGCTGCGCGGGGTCCTTCGACCAGCCGATGCCGCCGTCGACCTCTCGCACGCCCCGGACGATGCTGTCGGCCGCCGCCCTGGCGGCCTCCTCGAAGCCCTCCTCGCCGATCGCCCACCCGGCCTCGGCGAGGGCGAACACCGTGCCGGTGAGGCCGTGGTAGAGCGACAGATCCGCCTGGTCGCGCCAGGTCGCCGCCAGTCGCCGCGCTCCGGCTCGCGCGTCCTCCAGATATGCCTCGTGACCGGTGGCCGCGGCGAGCTCCAGGAAGAACAGCACGATTCCGGCCGCGCCCGCGTAGAGGGAGGCAGGGGTCGACGCGGCGGCCGACGCGCCGTGGGGGTCGGGGTTGGCGAGCCAGAACCGGCCGTGGTCATCGTCGACGGCCGCCGACCTTATCCAGCGCCCGGCACCGATGGCCGCGGTCAGCGGGGTCTCGGCGCGCGAACTCGACGGGTGGGTCTGGTCCAGGCTCATCTCGCCTCCCTCACCCGGCGATTATCCCACACATTTGGTAGGAAAATAAGGTAATGTATCGGCCCGGCATCGCCCTCCGATCGTAGACCCAACCAAGACCAACCCCTTGCCATGAGCCGACTACGATCGGTTATCCGGAGTCCATCATCTACTATATTGCTGCAAAATGAGTAGGGATTGAGGCATTCGGAGGCGGCTATGGTGCTACCGAACTTCCTTGTGATCGGCGCTCCGAAAGCAGGCACGACCGCCCTGCACGCCGCGTTGCAGCGGCACCCGGCGCTCTACATGTCGCCGGTGAAGGAGCCCAAGTTCTTCCTGACGGATGGTCCCCCGCCGACGCGGGGCGGCCCCGGCGACGTTCAGACCTACCGGGAACACGTCTGGCGACGCGCCGACTACGAGGCCCTGTTCGCCCCGGCTCCCCCGGAGGCGCTGCGGGGCGAGTCCACCCCGTTCTACCTCTACGATCGCGCGGCACAGCGGCGCATCCGCGCGGTGATCCCGAAGGCCCGGCTCATCGTGGTGTTACGCGATCCGGTCGAGCGCGCGCACTCGAACTGGACCCATCTGTGGTCGGCGGGCCTGGACCCGATCGGCGACGTGGTCAGCGCGTGCGGCGAGGAGCGGCGCCGCATCGCCGCCGGGTGGGCTCCCTTCTGGCACTACGTTAGCCTCGGCCGGTACGGCGAGCAGCTGGAACACCTGTTCACGCTGTTCCCGAAGGACCAGGTGCTGGTCTTCCGCTATCGCGACCTGGTCGACCGGCCGGCCGACACGCTGGACCGCATCTGCCTGTTCCTCGGCGTCGAATCCGGCATCCTGACCGAGGTGCCGCGCGAGAACGTCACCGCACACCCCGATCCCACGCGCCGGCACCGCCTGCTGTCCGGCGCGCTGCGGGCCTCCGCCGCGATCGGCCGGGTCCTGCCCGACCGGCTGGGTTCGGCGATCACCGAGCCGCTTGAGGGGCTCCTGCAGAAAGAAGGACGCCCCCGCCAGCCGCTGACCTGGGCGCAGCGACAGGAACTGATCGGCTATTTCGCCGACGACAACGCGCTCCTGCAACGTGTCACCGGCGAGGACTTCACCGACTGGCTCCGCCCGCGCGAACGCTCGGGCGGCCTCGTCGGCGCCCGCCCCGACGGCCAGCGCCAAGCCCGAAACGGCCGCCCGCGCCGAGACGGGTCACCATAGCGCGAACGCGACAAACGACCGACTGCGCCGAGACACGCCGACGTAGCACGAACGCCGCGAACGGCCACCCGGCGCGACGGGCGTGCCAGTTCGCGCACCGCAACGCGTCGCGCGGGCCGAGACGCGGTCAGCGTAGCTCTGTGCGCAACTCGTGAGTGCCGTCGGGCCGCGTGAACTCGTAGTAGAGCCGCCGCCCGCCTTCGGGCAGATCGACGATGTCGAGATAGCGCAGGCCCCTGCCCTGGTACGGCGACTGCGCCGCGGGGGCGACTCCGAGCGGGGTGAGGGCGTCCGGCTCGGCGCCGACGGCGACGCCGGTGCGCTCCTCGTAGTTCTCCGCCGCGGTGGCTCGACCGTCGTAGAAGGCCACCACCAGGTCGTCCACGAAGCGGACCGCGCTCACCCGAGTGCCCCGGCTGTCCCACAGCCCGGGACGACCGGCCAGCGCCGTCCCTTGCCAGGTCCACTCGAGACCGTCGTGGCTGGTGGCGTAGTCGCTCACCATCTGGTCGGCCTCGTCCGGGTCGGCCAGTGGATGGCAGGACGCCCACAGGTGCCAGACGCCCGACCGGAACACGATCACCGGGTCCTTGACACCGGTCTTCGGGTCGCCGGACAGGACGACGCTCCGCTCGCGCGGATCGAACTGCGCAGGGTCGTCGGCCTCCAGGACCTCGACCCGCCAGTGCTTGGTGCCGTTCGTGGCGCAGCTCAAATACAGCCGCCAGCGTCCCTCGGGAGTGCGCACCAGCGTCGGGCGCTCCAGGGACTCGGTGCCCATGGTCTCTTGGCGGATCGTCAGCAGGGTCTCGAAGCGCTCACCGTCCGCCGACCGGGCGACGGCCACCGCGTAGCCGCGTCCCTGCCCCACCGGCCGCCGCAGCCGATACGCCAGGTAGATGTGCCCGTCGTGCGCGACCGCGCTGGGGGCGCCGGCCCAGTGACCTTCCCCCACCTCGGGCGGGGTGATCGCCACGACCGACCGTTCCGGGTCGGGCAGCAGCGAGGCGATACGCGGATCGGTCTCTTCAGTTGACACGGGGACGAACTCAGGTAGCGCCTCGGAAACACTCATGCATATTCACCATTCATGGTCGCGGCGTCGGGTGTTCCTTGACGCGTACGCATACGGCAGGCCGGGGGATAATACCTACTATAGCAGTATGTTTAGTGGAAATAGCGCTCCGCGTGCCGGGATCAAGCTCTCAGCCTGCGGCAGGCTCCGGCGAGGGGTCCGCCCGCGTCCCGTCACACCCGTCGAAGGGGGCATCCAATCGACGGCCAGTGGTCCCGAAGTGTTCACACCGAGACCGGAACCTGCCGGACCAGGGTGGTGGGGATGAGCGGGGTCTACTCGCAGCCTGAGTCATTGAACCATCTACAGAGGGTCCCTGTCAGGCCCGACACGCACAGATCTACCTGGCAAGACACAGTGAAATGTGCTGGTCAGGCGAGGGTCACGGTGACCGGCAGGTCCTTGATGCCGTTGACGAAGTTCGAACGGACCCTGCGCACGTCACCGGCGAGTTCGATGCCGGAGATCCTCGGCAGCAGCTCCTCGAACATGATCCGGATCTCCAGGC
This sequence comes from Microtetraspora sp., assembly GCA_044868295.1. Lineage (GTDB taxonomy): Bacteria > Actinomycetota > Actinomycetes > Streptosporangiales > Streptosporangiaceae > JBIOWF01. The sequence continues at coordinate 14,591 of JBIOWF010000114.1, forward strand.
GGGCCAGCGCGTTCCCGAGGCAGAAGTGCGGGCTCCCCTTGCCGAACGTGACATGGTCGTTGTTCCGCCGGGTGACGTCGAACGTGTAGGGAGCGTCGAAGACCTCCTCGTCCCGGTTGCCCGAGGCGAACCACATCACGACCTTGTCGCCCTCCGCGATCTTCTGCCCGTGCAGCTCGACGTCGCGGGTCGCCGTACGGCGGAAGTGGTAGACCGGGGAGGCCCAGCGGAGGAACTCCTCCACCGCTCCCGGCATCAGGCCGAGGTTGTCGCGGAGCTTGGCGGCCTGCTCCGGATTGTCGATCAGAGCGAGCATCGAGTGGGAGATCGCGTGCCGGGTCGTCTCGTTGCCGGCCACCACGAGCAGCAGGAAGTAGTTGTCGAAGTCCCGGTCCGACAGCGGCACACCGTCGGCCGGCGACTGGTTGACCAGCTTGCTGACCAGGTCGTCGCCGTCCCCGCCGCGCCGCTGACGAGCCAGCTCGCGGCCGTACTCGAAGACTTCGAGCGACGCCGGGCTGCGGAACGGCAGGTCCCGGTACCGCTCGCTCTCGGCGCTGTGCAGCAGGACGTCGGCGTAGTCCGGATCGGTGTTGCCGATGATCCGGTTGCCCCAGTCGATCAGCTGCTGGGTGTCGTCCTCGGGAACGTCCAGCATCTTGGCGAGCACGTTGATCGGGAAGTCGGCGGACACCTCCCGTACGAAGTCGAACGTGCCCTTGGCCAGCGCCGCGTCCAGAGTCCTCGCGGTGAGCCCGCGCAGGAACACCTCGTAGCCCGCGACCGCCCTGGGGGTGAACTGACGCTGCAGGATTCGGCGGAGCACGCCGTGCCGGGGGCCGTCGGTCTCCAGGAGCGAGCGCCGGATCGTCGCCTGCCGGTCGTCGACCTCCTCCAGGTTCACGAACTTGGTGGAGGTGAAGGTCTCGGCGTCACGGTCGACCGCCACGATGTCGGCGTGCCGGGTGATCGACCAGAATCCGCTGCCGTGCGCCCCCTCGTCCTGCCAGTGCACCGGTGCCTCGGCGCGCAGCACGTCGAACATGCGCCACGGGGTGTCGCCGTCGAGGAACTTGTCGTTGTCGGCCAGGTCGACGTCTTCCAGACGCATGGGTTCTCCAGAAAGGGGGTCGGCTAGAGGTGGTAGGCGTACTCGCGGAACTCCCAGTCGGTGACGAACTGGGAGAATCGCTCGATTTCATTCCGCTTGTAGATGAGGTAGGAGCTCGTGAACTCCTTGCCGAGCACCTCGCTGAGCCGGCCGTCGGCGCTCAGCGCGTCCAGCGCGACAGGCAGTGACATCGGTAGCACGCAGGCCTTGGCCGTGTCGTAGCCGTACCCCTCCAGCGGGGCGGGGGGCTCGACGCGGTCGCGGACGCCGAGGTAGACGGCCGCCATCAGGCCCGCGATGCCGAGATAGGGGTTGGCGGACGCGTCGCCCAGCCGTACTTCCATTCGGGTGCCCGCGCCGCGCTCCGGCGGGATGCGGAGCATGGCGCTGCGGTTGTCCAGGCCCCAGTCGATCAACCAGGGGGCGAGGGTGTCCGGGCCGAACCGCTTGTAGGAGTTGATCGTGGGGTTCAGCAGGGCCGCCAACCCGGGCGCGTGGGCGAGCACGCCCCCGATCGCGTGCCGCGCGGTCTCCGACAGCCCGTACGGCCCGGCGGGGTCGGCGAACGCGTTGCGGCCTTCGGCGTCCACGCAGGACATGTGGAGATGGAAACCTGACCCGCCTTCGTCGTTGAAGGGCTTGGCCATGAAGGTGGCCATCAGCCCGTCGCGGCGGGCCAGCTCCTTGATCGCCGCTTTGAAGCGGAACGCCCGGTCGGCGGCGCCGGTCGCCTCGGAGTGATGGAGGTTGATCTCGAACTGGCCGCCGGAGAACTCGTGGTTGCCCATGGTCACGCCGAGGTTCATCCCGCGTAGCGTGCGGAGGGTGCGCAGCACGTGCCCGCCCCGGTCGCCCTTCCCGCCCGCCACGTAGACGTTGCCGGGGGCGTCGTCGTAGCGCTTCCAGCCCGTGCCGTCGGGCTCCAGCAGGAAGTACTCCAGCTCGGGACCGACCACGCCGGTCAGGCCGAGCTCGCCCAGCCGGGCCGCCACCGCGCGCACGACCTCGCGTGGCGACTCGGGGAGGGGCTCGCCGGTCGCCGGGTCGATGGCGTTTCCGAGGCAGCCCGCCACGCCGGGCTCCCAGGGCAGCGGGACCAGCGTGGACAGATCCGGCCGGACGGAGATGTCCGGAAGTCCCTCGTCCAGGCCACCCGGAATCGGGATCACGTCGCCTTGCGGAGATGTGTGGTAGACCGCGCGGCAGAACGCGACCCCGCTCTCGACGGCCTCGGGGAGCCGCTCGACGAGGATGTCCTTGCCTCGCTCAGTGCCGATGAAGTCCGGGTAGCCGAGCCGGACGACGTCGATGCCCTGCGCGGTCAGGCTCTCGACGACCTGCTGCACGGACTCTGCGCTCACTGTGCCTCCTGGTGAGGGGACGTCCGACGTCGACGGAAGTAGTTCATTTGGACCCAAACAGTATGCCTGGAGTGGCGTGGATCACAACGCCCGTCGGCGAGGGTCGCCACCCCACTCACCCACTCCGGAACAACCCGGCGGGACGGATCGTACGCATACAAATGAATTTGACGCAAGGGTTGGGCCGAACGTCCACGACGGGTCACCCCCTCGCCCGACGGCGCCGTTCCGCCAGCCCGTCGCAGGAACTGCCACAGTCTAGCGAATACGCCGGTAGATCCAGGTATGCCACCTCGCACGACACCACCCTCATCAACCTCGAAGCGGCCGTGGCCATTGACCGGCAACACCCCTCCCTCTAAATTATTTGGCATCAAACAATTATCGGATCTGATCGCTCGGCATCTGATCGCCCAGAGGAGTGAAGTCATGAGGGTCATCGTCGACATGGACGTCTGCAAGAACCACGGGCAGTGCGTCTTCTCCGCGCCGGAGGTCTTCCAGATCAGCGTGGACGGTCACCTGGCCTACGTGGCAGAGCCCGGCGAGGCGCTGCGCGAGGCGGTCGAGGACGCCGCCGACGTGTGCCCGCTGCAGGCCATCACGGTCGAGGGCTGAGCGACGTGGACCGGCGGATCGTGATCGCGGGCGCGTCCATGGGCGGTCTCCGCGCCGCCGAACGGCTTCGCGCGGCCGGCTTCACCGGCGAGATCGTCGCGATCGGCGACGAGACGCACCTGCCGTACAACCGGCCGCCGCTGTCGAAGGAGGCCCTCGCCTCCGAGGTGACCCATGAGGCGGTCGCGTTCCGGCTGCGCCCGGCCGTCTCCGACGTGTCCTGGCGCCTCGGCGTCCCGGTCGTCGCCGCGGACCTCCAGTCCCGTGCCGTACGGCTGGCGGACGGCACGGAGCTGACATACGACGGGCTGGTGATCGCCACCGGCATGCGGCCCCGCCGGCTGCCCACGCCGGGGCCGGCCCGCGGCAGGCACGTGGTGCGCACTCTGGAGGACGCCGCCGCCCTCCGGGACGAGCTCCGGCCGGGCGCCGAGGTGCTGGTGATCGGCGCCGGGTTCATCGGCTGCGAGGTCGCCGCCACCGCCCGCGGGCTGGGCGCCTCCGTGACCGTCGTCGCGCCCGAGGCCGTCCCCATGCTCCGGCCGCTGGGCGAGGAGCTGGGCACCGCGCTCCGGCGCCGCCACGAGGAGCGAGGGGTCCGCTTCCTGCTCGGCCGTACGGTCCGGCGCTTCCTGGGCGAGGCCCGGGTCGGCGGAGCCGAGCTGTCCGACGGCGCTCTCGTGGACGCGGACGTCGTGGTCGAGGCGGTCGGGTCGGCGTCCAACACCGAGTGGCTCGACGGCAACGGCCTGGACCTGTCCGACGGCGTGCTCTGCGACAACGCGCTCCGGGTGGAGGGCCGCCCGGAGGTCGTGGCCGTGGGCGACGTGGCCCGCTTCCCCAATCCTCGCTACGACGACGTCCCGCGCCGAGTCGAGCACTGGAGCATTCCCACGGACACGGCCCGCCGTGCCGCGATCACGATGCTCGCCGGGCTGGGGCTGGCCGATCACGACCCGAGCGCGTTCGCCCCTCTGCCCACGTTCTGGAGCGACCAGCACGACCTGCGCATCCAGTCGTTCGGCGCGCCCGCGCTCGGCCAGGACGACGTCCGGGTCCTGGAGGGCGACCTCGACGGTGAGGTCGTGGTCGGCTACCACCGGGACGGAAACGTGGTCGGCGTGGTCATCATCGGCCTGCCGTCCGCCGTCACCCGCTACCGCGCCCTGCTCATGCACTCCCCCGCGGCCGTCTGAACGTGACACCCGCGGCCTGAACCGGCTCAATGCTCGTTGCGCGCCCCTGCGGCCGCCTGAACGCGACGCCCGCGGTCTGGACCGGCTCGACGCGGATGGCCCCGATGGCGCTCATCATCAACGGCCAGGCTGTGTGCATCTCCGGCTGCCAGGCCTGCCAGTTGTGCCAGCCGTTCCGGTAGATGTGGGTGGTCGCGGGGATCCCGAGCGCTCTGATCCTGTTGACGAAGGAGACCGTGGTCTCGCCGCAGACCACCTCATGGAGTTGAACGCCGTTGTCCGTCAGAGTCGGATGGTCGTAGGGGCCTGGACGGCCGGTGAGGCCGGTGGAGATGTAGAGCCCGGTGCCGCGCAGCCGCGAAGCGAGTACGTACGGGTCGTTCGCCCGCCAGTTCCGGTCGTTGATTCCGCGTATGCCCCAGATGCGGAGCGGGTCGTCGCGTTCCAGTGACTGGAACATGATCAGGACCGGGAGGCCGGGTTTGGTGAGATGCAGCATTCCGCTGAAGGAGGCGGCATAGCGGAACATCCCCGGGTGCCGCGCGGCGTACTTAACCGCGCCGTAACCACTGGACGAAACCCCCATGGCCGCGCGCTTGTTTCCCGCCCGGTAATTGCGCTCCATGAGTTGCAGCATTTCCGAGGTATGGAACGTCTCCCATTTCGGCGGCCCGCCCTGGCCATGGTTCCACCAATCGGTGAACCAGCCCGTATAACCGGTGGAGGGCATGACGACCAGCACGCCATATCGCGCGGCGAGTTCCTCGATATCGGTGCTGCGCGTCCACGAGACATACGTGTCGCGGCCCGCGTGATAGGCGTAGACGACCGGCCAGGTTCTTTGTGCGGACCGTGACCAGCCCGCGGGCACCAGCACCCGGATCGGCACCGACTCCCCGAGCGCCGGCGACGAGACCGTCAGGTCCACGGTCTTGTCATCGAGCCAGCGCTCTGCGGTGATCGCCGCCCCGTCGTCGGCCGCGACCCATGTGGGTGACGGGTCGGCGGCGCCGGACAGCGCGCACATTCCGGCGATCATCGCGGCCAGGACACCGACGCGGCCGACGAAACGCGAAACACCTTGAGTCACCATTGCCGAACTCCGCCGGTCGCATTCTAAAAATGGGGTCACACGGCGCCGTCACGGCGATGAGAAGTGTCCCATAATCCGGAGATTCCAGGGACGCGGCGGCACCACGGAAATCGATTCGAAAACACCGTGCGGCCATCGCCAGGATTCGCCATGTCGTCGCCATGGGACTGTACAACGAATGGTCATGCCGTACGCCTCGTTGATTGAAAACGGCACCCTCGTGATGCGGTGATGGATCCCATTTTTCCCATTCATCCGATAAGAGATCATCACCGGTTGTTCATTTCACCCGAAGCCCGATCCGGGACGCGCCCTGCGCCTTGCTCGCGCTCGCCGGAACGAGGGACGGCAAATATGTCTCTTCAGATAGCCCAAAGCAACCTATGCTGCGATAGACACAGGTCGGTTACAGAGTGTCATGGTTCACATTCAGAATGTGACACCAACTTCGGGGAGAACGAACCTCACGCGTGCAGCGCGTCAAGGAGGGGCAGATGGCACTGGGGGATCGCGGCGCGGAGATGTACGACGGCGAGACGCTGATCGAGCTGGTGGCCAGATGGGCCGTGGAGATTCCGGATGAACCCGCCTACACGTTCGTGGACCACGGCACCGACCGCAATGGCCGCAGGACCACCCTGAGCTGGGCGCAGACCCACCGGCGGGCGGGCGGGGTGGCCGCCCGCCTGCGAGAGTCCACCAAACCCGGGGATCGGGTGGCGCTGTTACTGCCACAGGGCCTGGAATACCTGACCACGATGCTCGGCGCCATGTACGCGGGCGTGGTCGCGGTCCCGCTCTTCTCACCCGACCTGCCCGGCCAGTCCGGCCGCCTGATCAGGACGTACCTCGACGCCGACCCGGCCGTCGTCGTCACCACGTCCGGCTCGCACCCGCACGCCATGAGATTCCTCGGCGACCACGTGCTTCCCGTTCCCCGGGACGTCGTCACGGCGGACACCGTCGAACCCGCGGACTGGGACGTCGAGCGGGCCCCCCTGGACGACACCGCCTACCTCCAGTACACGTCCGGCTCGACCCGCGACCCGGCCGGCGTCCAGATCAGCCACCGCAACCTGGCCGTCAACGCACGCCAGCTCTGGGCCCGCCTGGGCATCGGCGAACGACGGCCGATCGTGATGACGAGCTGGCTGCCGCTGTTCCACGACATGGGGCTCATGTCCACCCTGGCGGCCCCCATCGTGCACGGGATCCAGGCCGAGTTCACCGACCCGGTGTCGTTCATCAGGCACCCGGCGCGGTGGCTGACGATGATCTCGGCGCACCGCGACAAGGAGATCTTCACCGCCGCTCCGAACTTCGCCTACGAGTACTGCATCGCCCGAGCGCGGGACGTCGACGCGCTCGACCTGCACGGCCTGCGGTGGTGCCTCAACGGGGCGGAGCCGGTCCGGCAGCGCACCCTGGACCGCTTCGCGTCGGCCTTCACCGGGGCGGGCCTGCGGCCCGGGGCGTCCTCCCCCTGCTACGGGCTCGCCGAGGCCACCGTGTTCGTCACCGCCGCCGCAGACGACGTCCCGCCACGGATCATGGCCGTCGACCCGCAGAGCCTGACCGAAGGCCTCGTACGGCCCTGCGCCCCGGACGCGCCACGCGCCGCCGGCCTGGTCTCGTGCGGCACACCGACCGGCCAGTACGTCGCCGTCGTCGATCCCCAAAACCGCCGGGAGCTGCCCGACGACCGGATCGGCGAGATATGGGTGCACGGCCCGAACGTGTCACGCGGATACTGGCGCAAACCGGAGCGCACCCGGGAGATCTTCGGCGGATGGCTCATCGACCCGGCCCCAGGCGTGCCACCCGGCCCCTGGCTTCGCACGGGTGACCTCGGCCTCGTTCACGAGGGAGAGCTGTACGTCACCGGCAGGATCAAGGACCTGATCATCATCGACGGCCGCAACCACTTCCCGCAGGACATCGAGGCGACCGTGCAGGAGGCACACCCGGCTGTGAGGCCCGACCATGTGGCCGCCTTCACGATTCCGGGCGGGGAGACGGAGCGCGTGGTCGTGGTCGCCGAGCGGTCGCGGCAGGTCCCCGTCGAGGAGCTCGACCACGAGGCGGTCAGCCGCGCCGTTCGCGGCGCGGTGAGCACGGTCCACGAGGTGTCGGTGCACGACTTCGTCCTCGTCCGATCAGGCGGCGTGCCGCGCACGTCGAGCGGCAAGATCGCCCGCAGCGCCTGCATGCGCCGCTATCTCGCCCAGGAGTTGCCCGCCATCCAGCCGTGATCACGCGGTGCCGGGGACGAGAGATCACCGGGGCCAAGGGGCCTCATCCCGACTTCGGTGACTTTCGGATCTACCCCGCCATGAAGGGATATTGACAAGAAATTTCACGAAGTGTAATTACTCAATTACAAAGGGGTAGGGGCGCGCGTGGCCTCCACAAGAAGCCACGTAGCGGTCTGAAGTCTGAGGGGGCAAAACGAAATGCCGACCACCGATCGCGATCAAGCCTGGCTGGACGAGACCTCCATCCGGAGCTTCCTGATCGAGCGAGTAGCAGAGCGCTGTGGTGTCACCCCGGAGGCGGTCGACCCCGACCGGCCTCTGGCCGAGCTCGGGCTCGCATCACGTGACACCCTGGCGATCACGGGGCAACTGGAGGAGCTGGTCGACCGCCCGCTCCCCACCACTCTGGTCTACGAACACCCGACCATCACCGCCCTGGCCCGTGCCCTGGGGCGGCCCGCGCACGACCCGCCTGTACATGGCCGGCCTGCGCACAACGGGCCCGAACATGATCGACCCGCACTTGACCGGCCCGTTCTCCCCGCCGGCGCCACGTCCGCGAGCCCCTCCGCCGAACCCATCGCCGTGGTGGGGCTGGGCTGCCGGTTCCCGGGAGGCGTCGACGGACCGGAGGCGTACTGGCGTTTCCTGCTGGACGGAGGCGACGCGATCGGTGAGGTGCCCGAGGGCCGGTGGGAGGCCTTTGAGAGTGAGTCCGTGCGGCCGGGGGCAGCCACCCGGCTGGGCGGCTTCCTCTCCGACGTCGCCGGGTTCGACTCCCGGTTCTTCGGCATCACCCCTGGTGAGGCGGATGCCATGGACCCGCAGCAGCGGCTGTTGCTGGAGGTGGTGTGGGAGGCGTTCGAGCACGCGGGCATCGCTCCCGCGTCGCTGCGCGGCAGCCGTACCGGCGTTTTCGTCGGCGTCTCCTCGCCCGAGTACACGATGCTGACCGCGACGGACCCGGCTCGGCTGTCCCTCTGGACCGCCACCGGCGCCGCGTTGAGCATCGTCGCCAACCGGGTGTCATACCTGCTCGACCTGCGCGGGCCGTCGCTGAGCGTCGACACCGCCTGCTCGTCGTCCCTGGTCGCGGTCCACCTCGCCGTACGGTCCCTGCGCGCCGGAGAGAGCGACCTGGCGGTGGCCGGAGGCGTCAACGTCCTGCTGTCCCCGATGATCACTATGACGTTCGACCTGGCGGGCGGCACCGCGCCGGACGGACGGTGCAAGGCGTTCGACGCCTCCGCGAACGGCATGGTCCGCGCGGAAGGATGCGGCGTGGTCGTCCTGAAGCGGCTCGGCGACGCCCAGCGCGACGGCGACCGGGTGCTCGCGGTCGTCCAGAACACCGCGGTCAACTCCGACGGCCGGTCGAACGGGCTGGTCGCCCCCAACCTGGAAGCGCAGAAGGCGTTGCTGCGCGAGGCGTACGCCGGGCTGGAGCCTCCGGACTACGTCGAGGCGCACGGCACGGGCACCCTGCTCGGTGACCCGATCGAGGCGCAGGCCCTCGGCTCGGTCCTGGGCAGGGGCCGCGTGGAGCCGCTGCTGATCGGCTCGGTCAAGACCAACCTCGGTCACCTCGAACCCGCGGCGGGCGCTGCCGGGATCATCAAGACCGTCCTCGCGCTGGCGCACCGCACCATCCCGGCGAGCCTGCACTACCACCGACCGAATCCGCACATCGACTTCGACGGCCTGGCGGTGAAAGTCGTCACCGAACAGACCCCCTGGCCGTCGGGCCCGGGACTGGCGGGCGTCTCGTCGTTCGGCTTCGGCGGCACCAACGCCCACGTCGTACTCGCCGAAGCACCTCCCCCACCGCCCAGAACCCGGACAGACTTCGCGCCGCACGTCGTTTCAGCGACCTCGGAGGCCCATAGAGACGCCACACCCCATGGAGCGCTCACCCGGACCGACTCCGAAACGCACACGACCCCCACACCGACCCGGAGCGACTCCGCAGCGGGCACCGCTCCCTCACCCACCCCCGCCCAGACGGGCTCTCGGTCCTCCGAGGACGTCGGGCTGCGGGCGCCCGCGCACACCCTTCTGCTGTCAGACGTATCCGCCGGTCGGATAGCAGAGTACGCCGGGCGGCTCGCCGACCACCTGGCGGCTAGCAATCTTCCGAGGGAATCGTGGAGCCCAGATGAATCAGGGAGCGTGGGCGACTCAGACGGCTCGGGGGCGCAGGGCGACCCCGGTGATCCAGCCGGCCTAGGAGCGCAGGCTGATCCCGGTGATCCGGGCGACCTCGTGGAGGTGGCGCACACGCTCGCCCGACGGTTCGGCCGGGGCAGGCACGGCGCGGCCGTGGTGGGACGAGACCGTGCCGCGCTCGTCGCGGGGCTTCGGGCCCTGCACAGCGGAGACGCCGATCCCAGGCGGCCCGATGCCGGGCCTGCCGGCCACCTGGTCATCACCGGCACGGCCACCGGCGCGACCGCGCCGGTCTGGGTGTTCTCCGGGTACGGCGCGCAGAGGCCGGGCATGGCGCGACGGCTGCTGACGGACGAGCCGTCGTTCGCCGACGCGGTCGAGGAGCTCGAACCGCTCATCCAGATCGAAGCCGGATTCTCCCTGCGAGAAGCGCTGGAGCGGCAACCGGCCCTGCCCTCCCGCCCGCCGCCGCGCCGTCCGGAGACGGGTCCGGAAACCGATCCGGCCCAGACCATGGTGGTGCTCTTCGCCGTGCAGGTGGGGTTGTCACGCCTCTGGCAGTCGTACGGCGTCGCACCCGCCGCCGTGATCGGCCACTCGATGGGCGAGGTCGCGGCGGCCGTCACGGCCGGAGCCCTCTCGCTCGCGGACGGCGTCAAGGTCATCTCCAGCAGGGCGGATCTGCTCACAGGCATCGTCCACCGGGGCGCGATGGCCGTCATCGGAGCCTCCGGCGACGAGACCGCCGAGCTGAGCATGGACTGTCCCGACGTTCACTTGGCCGCACGGTTGTCGCCCCGGCAGGTGGTCGTCACCGGCGACGCCGACCAGATCGCCACCGTCGTCCTCCGCGCGAGCGCGCGCGGCCTGCTCGCCCGTGTCGTGCGAGCAGAGGGGGCCGGCCACTCGCCCCAGGTCGAGCCGCTGATGGAGCCCCTGAGAAACCGGCTGGCCGGGATCCGGCCGACCGTACCGACGGTGCCGTTCTACTCCACCGCTCTCGACGACCCGCGGCGGGACGCGACATTCGACGCGAACTACTGGGCCGCGAACCTGCGCAACTGCGTCCGCCTGGCGGAGGCGGTGAGCGCGGCGGCGCAGGACGGCCACCGGACCTTCGTGGAGATCTCGGCGCATCCGCTGCTCATCCCGTCATTGACGGAGACCGTGCAGGACGCGCTCGTCCTGCCCACCTTGCGGCGCGCCCCGGTGAAGGGTGTGGAGGCCGACGACACCGTCACCTTCCACGCCCAGCTGGCAGCGCTCAAACTCGGCGGGCTTCCGGTCGGCGGGCCCGCCCCAGCCAGGATCGTGGATCTTCCCCGCCCCTCCTGGCGACACGAACGCCACTGGACGAGCACGCGCCGAGCGACACGGCCGGACGAGCACCCGCTGCTCGGGGCGCACGTCGAGTTGCCGGGCGAGACACCGGGCGAGCGCCGGCACGCCTGGAGCGCGAACGTCGGCCTGGAGCCGCTGCCGTGGCTGCCGGTGCACGGCGTCACCGTCCTACCCGCCGCCGCGTACGCCGAGATCGCACTGGCCGCCGGCACGGAGGCACTCGGCATGGACACGAGCACGAACACGGCCACAGCCACCGGCTCAGGCTCGGCCACAACCACGGACATAACCACAGCCTCGGGCTCGGGCACTGTGATCCTTACGGATCTGCGGATCGAGCGGTTCCTGCCGCTCGACGAGCACACGACCATCGTCGTCACGTGCGTGATCGTTTCGCACGGGAGCAGGGCTCGCGGGGGCCGGGTGGAAGTGCGTGCCCGCACGGAGGCCGGCACATGGACCCTGGTCGCCTGCGCCACCGTCAGCTCTGTCAGCACTGTTGCCCCCACGGGAGAGACCGGGGAGAAGTACCGCGGCCGCCGCCTCGCCGTACTCACGCCCGCCTCCGGGTCGCACTCCGGCTTCCGGTTGCACCCTGTCGTGCTGGACCGGTGCCTGGCCTCGTTCGGCGTGCAGTGGACGGCCATGGCGATCGGCTCAGTACGCGTGCTCGGCCCCACCCACGAGGGCGGATTCTGCGAGTTCTCGTCTCCACGTCAGGAGGACGACGAAACGGCGGTGGCCGCGCTGCGCCTCGTGGACAAGGCGGGGAACGTCCTGCTGGAAGCGGACGACATCGTGTTACGCCGCGTCCCCCGCACGGCGGTTCCGGTCCCGCTCGCGGCCAAACTGGTCGAAACCATCTGGAGTGAGACGCCCCAAAGCGCTACAGCCCATAGGTCCATAGTCCAAGGCTCGATAGGCCAAAGCTCGATAGGCCAAAGCTCGATAGGCCAAACGGATACGCCCCAACGCGACACACACGGAAACGGCATAACGCACAACGGCGCGACCCACAACGGGGCCAGCGGCAGTGACACAGCCCGCAGCACGATCCCGAGCGGCACACGCAGGAACGGCGCAAACGGACATGACACAGGTGTGGGGACGTCGGCACCGGTGGCGGCCGACTCGACGAGCTGGACAGTGCTGTCCGATCCCGGCGACGCGGATGCGAGAGCAGTGATCGAAGGCCTGGTGGCTGCGGGCGAGCGGGTCACCGAACGGCACGGCATTTCCCGGGAGGGGCTTCGGGGGACCATGCAGTGGCAACCGCAGCAACTACAAGAGCTTGGCGAGACCACGCCACAGGATCCCAAGCAGGTGCCGGAACCCCGGCAAATACCCAAACCGCCGGAGCCGCAGCAACTGCGAGAGCTTCCCGGGACCACGCCGTGGGAGGTGCGGGAGCCGTACCAGGCGCGAGCCGGGCTGGTCGATGTGGTCGTCATGGTGCCGTCGGGGCTCGGCGACGAGGATCTCGTTCTCAGCCTGTCCCGGGTGGTCCGTGCGTTGCCGGATGAGGGCCGGCTGTGGATCGTCACCCGGCGGGCCGTCGCGGCGCTCGATGGTGAGGCGGGAGTGCCGCGCCAGGGATTCCTCCCGGCGCTGACGCGGGTGCTGGGTTTCGAGCATCCCGGCCTGCGGCCGACGTTCGTCGACTCGGACGGCCCGGCGGCGGTCGTCGCCGAACTGCTCGGCGGGCGCACAGGTACCGAGGTGGCGTGGCGCGACGGCGTGCGCTACGAGGCGCGGCTGCGACCGGTACGGCTCGGCGCGCGGCGACCGCTCGATGTCGTACGGCGGGGCGGGGCCTACGTGATCAGCGGCGGCTACGGAGGGCTTGGCCTGGTGACCGCACGCCGTCTGGCCGAGCGGGGGGCCGGGCGCCTGGTGTTGTCCGGGCGATCCGGTCCCGGAGCCGAGGGCGAGAAGGTGATCAACTCACTACGCGCGAGCGGCACGGAGGTCGAGATCGTTCTCGGTGACGTCGCCGCGCCCGGCGTGGCCGAGCGGATGGTCGCCGCCGCCTGCCGGGACGGGCTGCGGCTGTGCGGGGTGGTGCACGCCGCGGGCGGCCTGGACGACCGGCTCGCCGTCGACATCGGGCCTGGGGATTTGCGCCGGGTCTGGTCGCCCAAGGTCGAGGGCGCCATGCGGCTGCACGAGGCGACCAGGCACCTCGACCTCGACTGGTGGGTCGTCTACTCCTCGGCTGCCGGCCTGCTCGGCTCACCTGGTCAGGCCGCGTACGCGTCGGCCAACGCCCGCGTCGACGCGCTGGTGGCATGGCGACGGGCACATGGTCTGCCTGCCACGACGATCAACTGGGGCACGTGGGCCGAGGTGGGCGGCGCGGCCGATCTGACGGTGGCCGCGCTGGACCCGATCACGCCGGAGGAGGGTGCGGACGCGTTCGAGGCCCTGCTGGCCCACGATCGGATCGCGACCGGTGTGCTGCGCTTCGATGTGGGCCGGGCCGTCATCGCGTTTCCCCAAATCCGGGACCGGGCGTACTTCTCGGAACTGGTCGGCGCCGTACCCACCGACGCGCCTGACGCCGATCACGACTGGGCGGGGCCGGATTCGCTCCGGGCGGCCGATCCGGACAATGCTCTGCGGCTGCTCTCCGCGCAGGTGCGCGCCCGGGTCTCCGGAGTGCTCGGGTTCGCGCCCGACCCGGAGCAACCGCTGACCGAGGTGGGGCTGGACTCTCTCGTGGCCATCCGGATCAAGAGCGCTCTGGAGCACGACTTCGGTGTCACGGTGCCGACTCCGATCCTTCTTGGGGGCGCCAGCGTCACGAGGCTGGAGAGCGAACTCCGGGACCGCCTCGGTCTGCGCGAGCGGCACGCCGATGATGCGGGGGCGCGTCGGATCGTCGTGCCGCTCACGGAGGGCGGCAGGCGTTACCCCTCGGGAGCGCCGGGGCTTCGGCCGTTCTTCTGCGCGCATCCGGCCGGCGGCTCGGGCGGCGTGTACCGGCAGCTGGCCGCGCTGCTCGGCGAGGATCTGGCGTTCTTCGGGCTGGAGCGATTCGAGGACTCGCCGAGTGTGGAGGAGCGCGCCGCCCGATATGTCGAGGCGATTCGCGCCACTCAGCCTGCCGGGCCGTACCGGCTGGGGGGCTGGTCCTTCGGCGGAGTGCTGGCCTACGAGATCGCCCGGCAGTTGGGGGCGGCGGCGGTCGAACTGGTCGCGATGATCGACGGGGGCCTGCCCAAGCGGGTGCAGAACCTCACGGAGACGACGGCACGAAGATATGCCGACTTCGGCAGATATCTCACCAGAACGTATGGCGTGCCGGTGGCGCTGCCGTTCGAGGAGCTGGTCACGCTCGCGGAGGACGAGCAGCTCGCCCTCGTCATGGAGCGCACGAGGCCGGTGATGGATCGGCTGCCTCCCGCCGCGGTGGTGCACCAGTTCACCTCGCACGCGGACACCCGATCGCTGGAACGCTACGTGCCCGGGCCCTATGACGGGCACGTGGTGCTCTACCGCTCGACCGAGCCGACGCCGTGGACCGTGCACGACTCCCGGTACGACCTCGACGAGGCGAACGGCTTCGCCGAGCTGTGCTCCCGCCTGGAGATCGTCCCGGTGCCGGGGACGCATCATCTGAATCTGCTCGATCCCCCCGGCGTCGAGATCATCGCCGATGACCTGAGAGATCGCCTCCGGGGCGGCACGAACGGAGTCCCTTCCGCCCGGCCGCCGCACCCGGCAGAGCTACGCGCGGAGCCACACCCGGCGGAAGTACACCCGGCGGAAGTATACCCGGCGGAAGTACACCCGGCGGAGCCGCACCCAGCGGAAATACGCCCGGTGGAGCCGCACTCCACAGAGCTGAGCCAGAAGGAGTGGATATAGCCGATGTCCGATCTGATTCAGGCGGTTCTCGCCGGGGCGGGCTCCGCGGAGCTGCTCGACTGCGAGCTGCCCACGCGGTTCCGGGCCGCTCACACGCTCAAGAGCGAGGTCCGGATGTTCGACGGGCAGGCGGACAAGGACGTCCGCCGGTCCATCCACGTCGGCGAGGTGGAGATGCCGGAGCTCGCCCCCGACGAGGTCGTGGTCGCGGTCATGGCCTCGGCCGTTAACTTCAACAGTGTCTGGTCGGCGATCTTCGAGCCGGTTCCGACGTTCGCGTTCCTTGAGCAGCGGGGCCGCGAAGGCCGGTGGTGGGCACGGCACGATCTGCCGCACCACGTTCTCGGCTCCGACGCCTCGGGCGTGGTCGTCCGCGTCGGCGAGGCCGTACGGCGCTGGTCGGTCGGTGACCGCGTGGTGATCTCCTGCGCGGTCATCGACACCTCGGACCCCGCCGGCCAGGACGACGGGCTGATGGCGACCGAACCGCTCGCCTGGGGCTTCGAGACCAACTTCGGAGGCATGGCCGAGTTCACCGTCGTCAGGGAGAACCAGCTCATCCGCAAGCCGGAGTACCTGACCTGGGAGGAGGCAGCGTCCAACACGTTGTGCGCCGGGACGGCGTACCGCATGCTGGTCGGCCGGCACGGGGCCAGGATGAAGCAGGGCGACCTGGTCCTGATCTGGGGCGCCGCCGGCGGCCTGGGCGGTTACGCCATCCAGCTCGTCCGCAACGGCGGCGGCGTTCCGGTGTGCGTGGTCAGCTCGGCGGAGAAGGCCGCGATCGTGCAGGCGATGGGCTGCGAGTACGTCATCAACCGCGCCGACCTGGGTCTCGGCGACAACGGGTTTCGCGACCCGAAGGCGTGGCGACTGCTGGGCGACCGGATCCGGCGGTTGGCCGGGCAGGACCCCCACATCGTGTTCGAGTATCTCGGCCGCGAGACCTTCGGCGCGTCGGTCTGGGTCACCGCACGCGGTGGTTCGGTCGTGACCTGCGGGTCCAGTACGGGATACCGGCACGAGTACGACAACCGGCACCTGTGGATGAAGATCAAGCGGATCATCGGCAGCCACGGCTTCAACTACCAGGAGGGGACCGAGGTGAACCGACTGATCGGCCTGGGGATGGTCACGCCCACGCTGTCGAAGACGTACCCGCTGGACCGGGCGGCCGACGCCACGCGGGCGGTCCAGCGCAACGAGCACATCGGCAAGGTCGGCGTGCTGTGCCTGGCGCCCGTGGAAGGGCTCGGCGTGGCGGATCCGGCGCTGCGCGAACGCATAGGCGAGGAGCGGCTCGGCCTCTTCCGCGCCGCGGATCGGTAGCCGGAGGCATGCGTCCGGTCACCCGGACGAGATCGGCCGGCGCCGCGTCCGACCGGCGGCGCTGGCTGGGGCTGTCGGTCCTGCTGGTGGCCGCCTTCATGGATCTCCTCGACGGCAACATCGTCAACGTGACGGTGCCGAGCATCCAGAAGGACCTCGGCGCGAGCTACGCGGACACGCAATGGATCATCGTCGGATACGTCCTCGCCTGCGCGGTCGTGCTGATCACCGGCGGGCGGCTGGGCGACATCTACGGCCGCAGGCGCATGTTCCTGATCGGGACGGCGGGATTCACGCTCGCCTCGGCGCTGTGCGCGCTCGCGCAGAGCCCGGAGACGCTCATCGGCGCCCGCGTCCTGCAGGGTGGAATGACCGCGGTCATGCTGCCCCAGGTGCTGGCGATCATTCACCTCGTCTTCGACCGGCACGAGCTGGGCAGGGTCGTCGGCATGTACGCCTCCATCGGAGGTCTGGCGCTGGTCGGCGGGCCGGTCATCGGCGGGCTCCTGGTGAGCTGGAACCCCCTCGGTCTGGAGTGGCGTTCCGTCTTCGTGGTGAACCTGCCGGTGGGCGTGGTCACCTTGCTGGCCGCGAGGTCACACGTGGACGAGTCACGGGCGCCGGACGCACTCCGGCCCGACGTCGGCGGCACGCTGCTTGCGACGTTCGGGCTGCTCCTGCTCGTGTGTCCGCTGGCGCGGGGGCGCGAGCTGGGGTGGCCGACCTGGAGCATCGTGTCGCTGATCGCGTCGGCGCCGGTGTTCGCCCTGTTCGTCGCTTATGAACGGCACAAGACCCGCTCAGGGGGATCTCCGCTCGTCGTGCTCGCCCTGTTCCGGGACCGCCGCTACACCGCGGGTCTCATCGTGCAGTTGGTCTTACTGTGCGTCCCGTCGGCCTTCTTCCTCACATGGACGCTGTACCTGCAACTCGGCCTCGACTGGTCACCGCTCCGCACCGGCCTGACCACCGTCCCGTTCTCTCTCGGCGCCTCGATCGCGGGTGGCCTTTCCATGCGGCTACTGTTTCCGCGGTTCGGCCGTGACTCCCTGATGGCCGGCGCGGCCATCATGACCGCGGGGCTCGTCCTGTACGGCTGGGCGGCGGAACGGCACGGCGTCCACGTCACGTCCTGGCAGATGGTCGTGCCGCTCCTGCTCATCGGGATCGGTCTCGGGCAGGTGATCGTGCCCCTGACCGCGCTCACGCTCGCCGATGTTCCGGCGCGGGACGCGGGCGCCGCCTCCGGAATGATCAACGCGACATCGCAACTGGGTTCCGTGCTCGGTGTCGCGCTCATCGGCCTGGTGTTCTTCACCGCGATCGGCCGGGAGGCGGCCCACAGCGCGGACCAGGTCATCTCGCGGGTGCGGGTGGAGCTGTCCAGAGATGCGGAACTGCCCCGAACGGCCCAGGAGGAGATCCTGGCCGGCTTTCGCGCCTGCGTGATCGACGCAACCGCCGGGCGTGACCCTTCCTCAGAACCGGCGAGCTGCCGCCGGATCATCGAGGAGACCGCTGCCGACCGCAAAACCACCGAGATCCTGGCCGCGGCGGCCACTCACGTCCGGCACGAGTGTTTCGCCCGCTCATTCCAATGCTCACTGTGGTGCGTCGTCGCCGCCGTCATCGCGGTCCTGGCCTTGATGCTCGCCCTGCCGAGGCGGCCGTACTCCCCCGGACAGGAGGAGCGACCCGCCTGAGGCGGGAAAAGCGTCCGGATCACGCACGACCGATGTATGCGTTGCCGGCCGTGCAAGATCCGGCCTTGGCGGCGACGCTCGGAGGTCGTCACTCCCCACCATCTGGTACGGGCGGGGCCCGCTCCTTCGCCGGGATTTGACCGGGCCCTGTCCACTCTCGACCCCATCACGCCGACCCTGGCGCCGTCCACCGTGAGGACAGCGGCGACGATGCTGGAATGAGCACGGATGACACCGGCGCGGCGGCGAACGGAGGCGTCGCCGGATGGGGCCGGGCCGAGTTCGCGGGGGCCGTGTACGGCTCCCTGCTGGCCGCCTCCGTGGTCGCCGGCAGCACAGCGGAGGGGGAGCCGCCCCCCGCGGCGGAGCTCGTGGCACTGCTGATCGGCACGGGGGTGGTGTTCTGGATCGCGCACGTCTACGCCGAGATCGTGAGTCACGGGCTCCCGGGAGGGAGCCTCGACTGGGCGAAGATGCGAGCCGTGGCGAAGCGCGAGTGGCCGCTGGCGCAGGCCTCGTTCCCGCCGGCCGTGACCGCCATATTCATCTCCGCGTTCGGCGCGTCCGACGCGGCGGCGGCCTGGTCGGCGCTCGGCGTCGCGGTGGTGACCCAGGTCTCCTGGTCCGTCGCCGTGGCACGCCAGAGCGGCGCCACGAGAGGCGTCGTCGTGCTGTCAGGAGTGGCCAACCTCGTCTTGGGCCTGGTCATCGTCACCCTCAAGACCCTGGTCGGCCACTGACCGGCGGTCCCGGCCCGAGCACCCGGGCCGGTGTCCGGGCTGGCCGCTACTTGACCTCGGCGTGGACGACGATGCTCCCGCCGATGGCGGTGGCGGCGTCGCCCACCTGATTGTCGTGGATCCGATGACTGATAGACGCGGTACGGCACTCACCGCTGACCGAGAGCGGCGTACGCGCTCATCACCGATCGGCTTGATTCACGAGGTGAGCGCCTCGACCCTGCGGATGACCTCCCGGCAGAACGCGGCGACGCCGCCGGGGTCGTCGATGAACTGGGACGGCTTGATGCAGAAGGTCGTGTACCCGGCGGCGATCCGTTCTGGGATGTGCTCAAGAGCCTGGCCCAGATCGGCGCATGACTCGTCGTCGGGGAAGACGGCGCGGGTGCCACCGATCAGTTCCGGCTCGGAGATGTCCCGCCCGGCGGCGGCCAGGCCGTCCGCGAGACGCCTCATGTCCTCCTCCGTCGGGTAGCCCAGGGGGTTGAAGCCGTGGCCGTACCGGACCAGTCTGCGCAGCAGCGGCCCGTGCACGGCCGCGCCGCGCTGACATGGTCAGCCCCTCTTTGGCGGCCTGATTCCGCGGAACTCCCAGTCACCGCCGAACGCGGTCGAGACGACCTCTTCGGAGGAGGTGGGCTGGGCTCCGACGTCGGCCCGGATCGGGGTGGGGCCGGTGACGATGTGGTTGGTCAGCGTGCCGAGACCCTCCACGGAGACTTCGACGACGTCACCCGGCTGGACGGGACGGGAGTTGGCCGGAGTGCCCGACAGCAGCACGTCACCGGGATAAAGCGTGATCGTACGGGCGATATCGGCCACCAGGTAGTGCATGTCCCACTCCATCTCGGCGGTGGAGCCGTCCTGTGCCGGCACACCGTTGATGTGGGTGCGCAGCCACTTGTCCCGGAAGTCCCAGTCCGTGACCAGGCCTGGGCCCAGCGGGCACAGGGTGTCGGAGCCTTTGACCCGGAGCATGGAGCCGGCGTCCGTGTCCCGGAAGTCGTGCAGGCCGTAGTCATTGGCGATGGTGTAGCCCGCGATGTACTCCCCCGCCTCCGCCGGCGAGATGTTGCGCGCGGTCCTGCCGATGACGATGGCGACCTCGCCCTCGTAGTTGAGGTACTGGCAGCCCTCCGGCCGGACGATCGCGCCGTTGTGCGAGTTCAGCGACGACGTCGGCTTGTGGAAGTAGGTCGGCGTCGGGGTGAGGCTGATCTGGAACTCCTCGACCCGGCTGCGGTGGTTCAGGTGCACCGCAATGATCTTGCTTGGCACGACCGGGGGCAGATGGACCGCGTCGGAGATCTTGACACGCCGCCCGTCCCCGGCGACGAGCTCCTCCCCGTCCCGGAGCACCTGTACGGCGGCGCCGTCCAGGAGGATTCGCCTGTACTCAGCCATTGGTCCACCCCTGTACCGGCCGGTCGAACCAGATGTGCGCCTGGCCCGTACCCACCGAGTTCTCGTATTCGCCGTACTGCCGGCCGCGCGCGACGCAGGACTCCTCGCCGAGGGCACCGATCATCATCAGGTAGTGCCCGAAGCGGGCCTCAGGTTTGTACCTGAGGAACTCCGGCATGGTCTTCACGACCAGGTCGTGCCGGCCTTCCTTGAACCAGGCGATCCGCTCCTCGTCGGCGGCTCTCGCCTCCGGCGTGAAGATGTGGACGGGGTCGCCGGGCTCGTGGTCGCGGATCTGGCGAAGCGGCCAGAACGTGTGCGACAGGGCGCCGGACGCCACCAGCAGCACCTTGCGGTCCACGGCCGCGATGCCGTCCGCAAGCGCGCGGCCGAGCCGCAGGTGATCCTCGACGTCCCCGGTCTGGCAGACCCCGATCGAGATCCACCGCTTGTCGAGGCCCTCGCCGAGGTACTTCCACAGGTTGATCGTCGCGTAGTAGACCGGAAGGTACTGGTCGTCGATCGCGGTGATCCACGTGCCGCGCTCGTCGGCGTGCGCGGCGATGGCGTGCGCCAGCTCCGGGTCACCGGGATAGTCGTAGGGGATGCGGCACATGCCGCGCGGCAGTTCCTCTGAGGTGAACAGCCCGGCCCTGCGGTCCTGGGCGGTGACGACGAACTCGACCGTGGTGGCCCAGTGCGAGTCGAGCACGACGACCGTGTCGTAGTCGAGCGCCTCGAAGACCTCTTTCCGGATCTCCTCCAGCCCGTCGACCAGGGTGTAGTCCCGGCCGTTGTTGAGCTCCAGCCGGGTCTCCAGCGGCAGCATGATGCTGGGCGTGTGGGCGAGCAGCCCGGCCCCGACTACTTCACCCATGGCGCGGTCACCGTGTTCTTGACGTCGCAGTAGAAATCGAAGCTCCAGTCGCCGCCCTCGCGGCCGACCCCGGACAGGCGCGCGCCGCCGAAGGGGGCTCGCAGGTCGCGGACGAAGAAGCAGTTCACCCAGACCGTCCCGGCCACGAGCCGGCCGCTGACGCGCGCGGCCCGCTCGGCGTCGCCGGTGACGACCACAGCGGCGAGCCCGAACCGGGTGCCGTTGGCGAGCTCGACGGCCCGCTCCTCGGTCGAGAAGGTCTGCAGCGTGAGGACCGGCCCGAAGACCTCCTCCGTGAGGATCTCGGCGTCGTCCCGGGCTCCGGTGAGGAGCGTGGGCCGGTAGTACAGGCCGCCGAGCTCGGTGTTGGGCCCGCCGCCGAGCGCCGCCGTCGCCCCGCCCGCGACGGCCCGCCGGACGAATCCATCGATGCGGTCGACGTGCTCGCGGTGAACGTTCGGCCCGATGTCGGTCGCCTCGTCACGCGGGTCGCCCTGCCTGAGCTGCGCCGCCCTGGCCACGAAGCGCCTGGTGAACTCGTCCGCCACCGACTCGTCGACCAGCAGCCGGGTGCCCGCCAGGCAGACCTGCCCGGCGTTGTCGTACTGCTCGACGGCCAGGTCGACGGCGAGGTCGAGATCGGCGTCGGCGAAGACGAGCAGCGGCGACTTGCCGCCGAGCTCCAGGCTGAGGGGCGTGAGATTGGGCGCCGCGGCGGCCGCGATGTGCCCGGCGGTGGGCACGGACCCGGTGAAGCTGATCCGGCTGACTCCGGGGTGGGCGACCAGCGGCGCGCCGACCTCCTCGCCGTATCCCTGGACGACGTTCAGCACGCCCGGCGGCAGACCGGCCGCCGCGGCGATGTCCGCGAGGAGGGAGGCGGTGAGCGGTGACCATTCGGCGGGTTTGAGCACGACGGTGTTCCCCGCCGCGAGCGCGGGGGCTACCTTCCAGGTGGCCAGCATCAAAGGGGCGTTCCATGGCGTGATCAGCACGCAGACGCCCGCGGGATCCCAGCTCACATGGTTGGTGTGACCGCGCGTGTCGAAGTCGTCGTGTCCGAGCCGGAGCAGGTGGTCGGCGAAGAACCGGAAGTTGTGCGCGACCCGGGGCATGACGCCGTTGCGGTGCGAGCGCAGTAGAGCGCCGTTGTCCGTGGTCTCCACGATCGCGAGTTCTTCCAGCCGCTTCTCGACACCGTCGGCGATGGCGTGCAGGATCCGCGCGCGTTCCGCGGGGCCGGTGGCGGCCCAGGCGGGGAAGGCCGCGCGGGCGGTCGCGACGGCGGCCGACGCCTCGGCGGGGCCACCGCGGGCGATCTCGGCGATGGCGGCGCCGTCGATCGGCGACACGTCGGTGAACGTCGTGTCGGAGGCGATCCGTTCACCCCCGATCCAGTGCCGGGTGTCGACCGTCACGCCGGCGACGGTGGTGAGGTGTTCAGGCATCGACACGTCCTCATATCGTTTGGCTCCAAACAACATAGAGTGCGGCCATGCGTCGGGTCAAGACATCATCCGACCGTCAGTCTTCCGTTCGCCGATCCGGCGAGTATTGTTTGCATCCTAACGTTTCGGAGGTCCTGAGGTGACTCACGCTGCATGGCTGGAGCGGGCCGCCGCTCTCAAGCCCCCCACCGCCCACCACATCGACGGCGGCGACGTCGCCGGAGCCGGCACCTTCGAGGTGATCTCACCCCGCGACGGCCGCCCACTCGCCGAAGTCGCGAACGCCGGGCAGGCCGAGGCCGACGCGGCGGTCGCCGCCGCCCGGCACGCGTTCGACCACGGGCCTTGGCCCCGCCTCGCCCCCGCCGAACGCGGCCAGGTCCTCCAGCGCCTCGCCGATCTGGTCGAGTCGCACCGGACGGAACTGGCCCTCCTGATCAGCCTGGAAATGGGCAAGCCGATCAACGACGCGTACGGCATCGAGCTGCGAGCGGTCATCGCCACCCTGCGCTACTACGGCGAACTCGCCGGCAAGATCGCCGACGAGTCCCCGCAGACCGCCTCCGACGCGCTCGCCCTGGTCACCCGCGAGCCCGTCGGCGTGGTCGCCGCGATCGTGCCGTGGAACTTCCCACTCACCCTCGCCACCTGGAAGATCGCCCCCGCGCTGGCGGCCGGGTGCACCGTGGTGCTGAAGCCGTCCGAGCAGACCCCGCTGTCGGCCCTGCGCCTCGGGCAGCTCGCCACCGAGGCCGGGGTGCCGCCGGGGGCGCTCAACGTGATCGCCGCGTACGGGCGGGAGGCGGGCGTCGCCCTCGGCACCCACCCCGACGTGGACGTGCTGGCCTTCACCGGATCCACCGCCGTCGGCCGCCACTACCTGCACTACGCGGCGGACAGCAACCTCAAGCGCGTCTGGCTGGAGCTGGGCGGCAAATCACCCAACATCGTCTTTCCGGACGCTCCCGACCTGGACACCGCCGCCGCGACCGCGGCCTGGGGGATCTTCTTCAACTCCGGCGAGATGTGCACGGCGCCGTCGCGGCTCCTGGTGCATTCGTCCATCGCCGACCGCGTCGTGGACGCCGTGATCGACCGGGCCCGCTCGCTGCGCGTCGGCGACCCGCTGGACCCGGCGACCGAGATGGGGCCCATCGCGACCGCCCGCCAGCTCGACACCGTACGGGGCTACATCGAGGCGGGCCGTACGGAGGGAGCGCGGCTCCGGACCGGCGGCAGACGACTGGAGCGGCCCGGCCACTACCTGGAGCCGACCGTTTTCGACCAGGTGTCCCCGAAGATGACGATCGCCCGCGAGGAGATCTTCGGCCCCGTCCTTTCCGTCTTCACCTTCGACACCGTCGAGGAGGCCGTCGCCCTCGCCAACGACAGCGCGTACGGCCTGGCCGCCGGCCTGTGGACGTCCGACGTGTCCACCGCGATAAAGGTCGGCCGCGCGCTGCGGGCGGGCACCGTGTGGGTCAACTGCTACGAGGAGGGCGGCCTCAACGTCCCGTTCGGCGGCTACAAGCAGTCGGGTAACGGCCGCGACAAGTCCGCCCACGCCCTGGAGAAGTTCACCGAGCTCAAGACCACCTGGATCCAGCTGTGACCGCCCGAAGCGTCCAACGCGTCCAACGCGTCCAACGCGTCCAACGCGCCAAGAGCGATCCGAACGGCCAGGCCGATCCGAGCGTTCGGGTCGATCCGAGGGTTCGGGCTGACTCTGATCTTCGGGCTGATCTTCGGGCTGATCCGAGCGTTCGGGTCGATCCCAGCGTTCGAGGTGACCGAGGCGCCAGGAGCGCCCGGCGGCCGCTCATCGCCGTGCCTGCCCGGTTCTCCGCCTCCGCTTCGGCGCTGCGATACGCGGCGGAGGTCAACGCCCGGGCGCTGGTCGAAGCGGTCTACCGGGCGGGCGGCGAGCCGTACGGCATGCATCCGCACGCGCCGGGCGGCGTCGCCGACGACGCGGACGTGGCCGAGCGGCTGTCCCGCTGCGACGGCCTCCTACTCCCCGGCGGCGGCGACATCTCACCCAGCAGGTACGCCATGGGCGACGCGCACGAGGCGGTCTACGACGTGGACGAGGAGCAGGACGCCTTCGACTTCGCCCTAGCGCGGGCGGCGCTGGCTGCCGGCCTGCCCACCCTCGCCGTGTGCCGCGGACTGCAGGTGGTCAACACGGTCCTGGGCGGGACACTCCGCCAGGACATGGGCGGCCCCGGCGCCGAGCACCGGCACGTGGTCCATCCCGCACAGGTGACGCCCGGCTCGCTTCTCGGCGCGGTGCTCGACGCGGAGAAGGCGCAGATCTCCTGCTACCACCACCAGTGCGTGGACCGCCTCGGAGAGTGGCTCACGGTCACCGCGACGGCGGCGGACGGCACCGTCGAGGCGCTGGAACTGACGGACGCGAAAGGCTGGTTCCTCGCCGTCCAATGGCATCCGGAGGACACCGCCGCCATGGACATCGCCAACCAGGCCATCTTCGACGCCCTGGTCACCGCGGCCCGCCAATGATCCCGGCGTAGCGTGGTGACCGGGCCGAACCGACCCGCGCCCAGATGCCAGGCGAGCCGCGGGGAGGCTCGCGCGCCGAGACACCGGGCGGGCCGACCGGGAAGCTCCACGCCCGAGACACCAGGCGGGCCGACCGGGGAGGTTCCGCGCGCCGGGGTGTCCCCGCGCGCGAAACCGATGGCGGCCGATCGTCAGTCGACGGTGGAGGTGCCGCTTTCCAGGAGTTTGCCGCCGTTCCAGGTGACGCCGACCTGGCGGTAGTAGGCGCCGATCACCTCGTGGATCTCCAGCCGGGACAGCTCCTCCGTGGGCGCCTCGAACAGGCTCAGCTCGGCGTCGGCCGCCCACGGCTGCCCGCCCTCGAAAGCGGCGGCGCCCGACTCGATGAGCTCATCCAGCGCCTGGCCCTTTCCGGGCTCGATGTGCGGAAGCCACCGGTGGTGGGCCATCGGGTGCCCGTTGACGAACCCGTTGGACTCCGCCGGCTCGCGCAGGGTGACGACGGCTTCGGCGAGCCGGCGATCGGCCGCCGCCAGCGTCGCGCCGAACCGGGCGCCGGACGAGATGCGGGGCGCCGGGCCGTACGGGTGGGGGCGGGTCATGTGGATCGACCCGAGCTTCTTCGGGTAGCCCTGGTGCAGGCCGCGTGCGATGGCGAAGTCCTTGTCGACCCAGATGTAGACGCAGCGGGAGTACGTCCGGCGGCCGTACTTGCACCGGACGACCGCGAACGCCTCCTTGTACTGGGCACGCACCGGATCGAGCAGTTCCTCCCTCGACTCCCCGCAGGACTGCCAGTCGGCCCAGATGAGCGCCACCGCGCCGGGGTCCTCGTCGGCGAGCGTCAGCGGCGCGGGCAGCAGCTCGGCGACGCGGGCCGGGTCGGTGCGGTACTCGATGGTGATCAGGTCACCGGAGTAGTGCCACGGCGGCGAGGGGACGAGCGACGAGGCGCCCGTCGCGGTCTTGGGATGGAAGAAACCCTTCATGTTCGCCTCCTCAGGCGGGGAAGATCGATGCGGCCAGGCCGCCGAGGTCGATGAGCCGGGCTGCGCGGTCGGCACCGGAAACAGCCCTGGAAAGAGCCCTGGAAAGAGCCCCGGAAACAGTCCTGGAAACAGTCCTGGAAAGAGCGTGGAGCGCGCGAGGTCGAGCTCTGGCGAGCGAGGAGTCCATCACGGACTCCTCGGAGTGAGAGCGAAGTCGAAGGCCACCGTGCCGGGATCGACCGACGTGGTCCCGCCGTCCACGGTGAGGACGGCGCCGTTGACGTAGGACGCCTGCGGGCCCGCCAGCCAGAGGATCGCCTGGGCGACCCTCGACGGCGCCTGGCGCGGTGACATCGGCGACGTGAACGAGCGCGCCGGTCCGCTCGGCGACCAGATCGAGGACCGCCCCGAGTCGCCCGCAGATCACCACCCGGGCGCCCCTGGCCGCGGCCGACTCGGCGACCGCCGCCCCGATTCCGCCGCCCGCGCCGGTGACGATCACCACGGGCCGGTCCGTCGTCATGTCGATCTCCCCAAAAAGGCCCGGCGGTCGGTCCGCCGGGCCGGTTGGCTGGGACTACGCGGATGCCTTGGCCGCGAGTGACCGGTCGATCGGGGAGACTCGGCGCCCCGACACGATGAGCGCGGCGGCCACGGCCACCACGACCGAGCCGATCGCCAGATAGGTGGCCGTGATGGTCGGCTGCGGCACCTGGTAGACGGAGCCGAAGAGCGCCCCACCGGTGATCAGGACGCCGACGACGACCGAGCCGTACATTAGTGCGGGCTTGCCGTGGTCGCGAAGGCCGCGAGGGGCTCCGACGGCCATCGCGAGATAGATCGAGGCGAGGCAGAAGATGCCGTACGCGGAGAGCCAGGCGAACCAGGCGACCCACGCGGGCGCTCCGTTGGCCACGAGGTCGGGCAGGAACTGGGAGGCCATGACGATGAGCAAGTAGACGGCTCCGGTCAGCGCGATCGCACCGGTTCCCCTGAACGACCGGGGCAGCCAGCCGTCCTTGGCCATGGTCCGCACGCCGCGGGTGGCCGAGACGGAGACCCCGATGTAGACGGCGAGGATGTCCAGGACGATCACCGCGGAGACGAGCTTGCCGAGCCAGGTGGCGCCGTACTCCGTCCCGCCGGAGAGCGCGACCAGCGGCGATCCGGTGGCCGCCTCCTTCATGGCCTCCACGTCGAAGTGGAATCCGGCGACCTGGGCGTACGTGCCGAGCAGGAAGAACGCCGCGGAGAGCAGCAGGGAGACGAGCACCGCGCGCGGGATGTGCCGGTGCGGCCGGTCCGTCTCCTCCGCCAGGTTGGCGGCGGTCTCGAAACCGGTGAACAGCAGCACGCCGTACAGGATCGCGAACAGGATCCCGGCCCAGCCGTCCGGCGAGGACGACGGGGTGAACGCCTTGACGCTGTTCCCCGAGCCGGTCTTGACGATCACGAAGAGGAAGAACACGAAGAGCACGCCCATGGAGATGAGGGCGAGAACGAGCTGGGCCTTCGTCGAGAGCTGAACGCCCTGGTGCACGATCCACAGCAACGCGGCGAGCAGGACGAGTTGCCAGACCAGGATGGGGACGGCGCTGAAGCCGAACTGGGCGTCGAGCGTGTCGTGAACGAAACCCCCGGAGAAGACGGCGATGCCGGCCCCCAGGACCAGGACGCCTGCGTAGTAGACGTAGCCCGCGGCGGCGCCCGCCTTCTCACCGAGGCCCAGGGTCACGTAGTTGTACAGCGACCCGGCGGCGCTGACGCGGCGCGCGTACGCGGAGACGATCCAGCCGAGGGCGAGCATGCCCACGGCCGCCAGGATGACCGCCAGCGGGGCCGCGGCACCGGCTCCCCTCCCGGTGGCGTTCAGGCCGACGAGCAGCCCGAGGACGATGGTGCCGGAGAAGACCGGGCCCATGAAACCGACTGATTGGGCCACGACGTCGGCGAGCGACAGGCTCGCCCGGCGAGGGGGTTCTGACATGGGGTCGCTCCCAGCGGTGAGACGAGGTCTAAGGATACGGAGGCAATTCGTTTGGTTCCGTACGATAAACGCATATGGCGCACCGCACAAGGGGACCCGATACCATGCCTCCTCCATCTAGCTGGATCAACCCGACTACGAACAACCTCTGGCCCGCCCTTGGCCACGACCGATCTCTCGACATATTGTTTGGCTCCGAATACTTTTGGGGGCTCTCGTTGAGATCGACGCTCGCAATGCCGGTGCGGCATGATCTACCGCCGCACGGGCGACGGCCCCCAGCCTTCAGGCCGGCCGGCGCGTCAGGCACGCACCGTCACCGGCAGGGAGTTCGGCGGACACTCCTGGCGGCTCTAACGTTGTGGGTACACCCGCACGCGGAAAGGCGCCCATGACCGGACACCACACTCTGAGGAACACCGAGGCGGCCATCAGCGGGCGACTGGGGGGCCTCAACATCGACTTCGAGGCCATGTGGGCGGTCTCCAACATCTACCGGGCCTCCTCCGCGATCCGCAATCACCTGGAGCAGTCGGTGCTCCGCGACACGGGCCTCACCTGGACCGGCTTCGTGGTGATGTGGGTCGTGTGGATCTGGGGCGAGAGCGAGACCCGGCACGTCGCCGCCGAGGCGGG
>JBIOWF010000115.1:0-15161 GCA_044868295.1 Microtetraspora sp.
CCGCCTACGTCGGCGGCGCGACCGGCGTCAAGGCGCGAGAAGCGTTCGAACACGCGGGCGCGCTCCGACGCCGCGATGCCGGGGCCGCCGTCGCTGACGCTGATGCGAACGTCCGCCCCCTCACCACACGCCTGCAGCAGGACCGTCCCGCCGGGCGGGCTGTGCCGTACGGCGTTGTCCAGCAGGTTGGCTAGGACCTGGGCGAGCAGGTCAGGATCGGCGAACAGGCTGGTCCGAGGCGCCACCTCGCTGCGGACCGTGATGTCGTCTCGCTTCAGAGCGGCCTCGGATACGGCCTGATGGCAGAGCGACGCGAGATCGAGCACCTCCGGCTCTATCAGTCGTGCGCCGGAGTCGAGCCGCGACAGGTCGAGCAGTTGGGCGACCAGGCGGCCCAGCCGCTGGGTCTGGGCGAGAGCCGTGCCGAGCGTGTCGACATCGGGCGGTGAGACGCCGTCCACGACGTTCTCCAGCACCGCCTGGAGGCCGGTGATCGGGGTCCGCAGCTCGTGACTGACGTTGGCCACCAGTTCACGACGCTGCCGGTCCACCTCGGCCAGGTCGGCGGCCATCGCGTTGAACGCCCTGGCGAGCTCGCCGACCTCGTCCCTTGATGTTGCGGTGACACGCAGGCCGTACCGGCCCTTGGCGATCGTCTGCGCGGCGGCGGCCATCTCGCGCAGTGGCTTGGTCATCCCCCGGGCGAGCAACTGGATCATGATCAGTGCGAACGCGACCGCGATCGCGAGGCGTGTCTTCCCCGTCAGGTTCGCGAGGATGCCGAGCTCGTTGACGGCGAACGCAGTGACCACGGCGAGCACGATCACGATGCCGAGCTTGACCTTGATCCGGCCGAGGAAATCAAGCGGCCTCATCGCCGCCCGCCGCAGGTCCGCGCGACTTCACGAGCGAGTTCGTGCACGGTCACAGGCGAGTTCACGGGCGGACCAGGGCATAGCCGACGCCGTGCACCGTACGGACGACGTCGGAGCCGAGCTTGCGGCGCAGCGCGCGGACGTGGCTGTCCACCGTCCGGGTCGCGGCGGCCTCCGAGAAACCCCAGATGTCGGAGAGCAGGCGTTCCCGCTCGAAGACCTGGCCCGGCCGCTCGGCGAACCGCCTGAGCAGGTCGAACTCGGTGCGTGTGAGCTGAGCCTCCACTCCTCGCACGAACACCCGCCGTTCGGCGGTGTTGATCTCGACGTCGCCGACGCGGATCACCGCATCCTCCTGCGCGAGCTGGGTCGCGCGGTCGACCCGCCGCAGCAGGGCGTGGATCCGCGCCACGAGTTCGCGCATGCTGAACGGCTTGGTGATGTAGTCGTCGGCTCCCACCCCCAGGCCGACGAGCACGTCGGTCTCCTCGCCGAGCGCGGTCAGCATGAGGACGGGGACCGGCCGGGCGGCCTGCATCCGGCGGCAGACCTCCAGCCCGTCCACGCCCGGCAGCAGCCGGTCGAGGACGACGAGATCCGGCTCTGCTTTGGCGTAGGCCGCGAGCGCCCCCGCTCCGTCGCCCGCGACCCGTACATCGAAGCCTTCCGCGACCAGCCGCATCTGTACGGCTTTCGCGATCGTCTCGTCGTCCTCGACCACCAGGACGCACCGCTGCTGGGGGGTGACCATAAGCGCAGCCTAAGCCGACATCGTGCAGACCCATCAGCCCAACTTGTGGAGATCCCGTGCATCTCATCGACGATCGCCGTCAATGGGGCCGCAGGATGTGCACATCGAGATCGTGTGGCAGACCGTCAGACAGGGCTACCGTCAGACAGAGCTTCGGCAAGGTCGCCGGTTACGGTGTGCGGTATGACCGAATCGGTGGATGTGGCGGGTTATCTGCGGCGGCTGGGGCTGGGCGATGGTGGGCCCCCGAGCGTGGAAGGGCTGTTCCGGCTGCAGGCGGCGCACGTCGAGCGCGTGCCGTACGAGAACCTGGAGATCTGGCTGGGCCGCCCGACGACCGTGGATCCGGTGGAGTCGGCGAAGCGGATCGTCGGCGGGCGGGGTGGCTACTGTTTCCACCTCAACGGGTCGTTGTCGCTGCTGCTCATGTCGCTCGGCTATCGGGTCACACGGCATTTCGGCGGCGTGCAGAACTCCGCTTCCCGTCCGGCGGGGGCCGACGGGAACCACCTCGTCCTCACGGTTTCCGGGCTGCCCTCGACCGGCAACCCGGGCGGCGCCTGGCTGATCGACGCCGGCCTCGGCGACGCGATCCACGAGCCCCTCCCCCTGATCGAGGGCGTCCACGAGCAGGGCCCGTTCCGGTACGGCTTGCGCCCCTCGGAGGCCGAGCCCGGCGGCTGGCGGTTCGATCACGATCCACGAGGCAGCTTCCTCGGCATGGACTTCCAGCCGAACTCGACAGACATGTCCGCATTCGAGGCCAAGCACGAATATCTGTCCACGTCCCCTGAGTCCGGGTTCGTCCGGTCGGCCGTCGTCCAGCGACGGGACGCGGGTGGTGCGGACACTCTGACCGGGCTCGTTCTCAAGCGCATCGGGCCGACGGAGAGCTCAACGACGCTCGATCATCAGGGGGATTACTTCGCCGCGCTGGCCGACGTCTTCGGCCTGGCCCTCGACGACGTCACTCCGGCCGAGAGAGCCAAGCTCTGGACCCGGTTGTGCACCGCACACGAGCAATGGCTGGCGGCCCAGAGCGATCCCCCCAAGTGATCTCCGTCCGGCCTGGCGGCTCAGAACGATCCTCCCGAGTGATCTCCGTCCGGCCGGTTCACGATGTGGCCCCGGAGCCGCAATCCGACCGGTTCGTTCTCCGAGGGAAGCCCGATCGCGGGCACGACCGCCCCGGAACCCCATGAGGCCGGAGCCAGTGGTCAATCGCTTCGGCGGGGCGACCGGTCCAGCTCGAAGTGGACCTCGTGACGCTGAAGGGGCTTCGCGCAGGCCCGGCAGAGCAGGACGGGCGCGAGAGGGGAACCGCAGGGCCTGTGGGTGACGGTGAGGTCCGAACCGGGTGGTCCGACGAGCTCTCGCTGCGCCCAGTCCGTCACGAAGGCGAAGACCTCGAAGAACGCCAGCCCCTTCTCAGTGAGCCGGTAGTCCCCGCCGGAGAGGTGGAAGACGTCGAGATCCACGAACCGGCGGAGCCGGTCGGTGAGGACCGAGGGCGCGATCGCTAGCTCGGCCTGGAAGTCGACGAACCTACGGGTGCCGAGCAGCGCGGCCGCCAGCACGGTCGTGCTCCATCGATCGCCGAGGATCTCCATCGAGTCGGGGCAGTACCCGAGAAAGTCAGTGGCGGTTTCCGGCCGGATGGTCCGGCGGTGATGGCGGGGCAGCCCGATGCTGACGAACGTGTCCAGGGGCCCACGCACGATGTGAGTGTCACGCGCGCTCATCGGCCTGAGACACTCACCGCAGCCGAGATGGGCCAGCGCCTCCTGACCGCAGGTGTCGTGGATCAGGGGTGGCAGGTCACGATCGGTCCAGTCCCGCTCCCACGAGTAGATCGCGACGAGCAGCGACCACAGGGCGATCCCCCGGTCCGTCAGCCGGTACTCGTTTCGCATCCGGCCGTCGCGGTAGGCGACCGTCGTGAGGATGTCGTGGGCGACGAGTTCCTTGAGCCGTGAGGAGAGCACGGATTCGGAGATGGACAGCTCGTCCCGCCAGCGGGCGAAAGTGCGAACGTGCAGCAGGAAGGCACGCTGAAGGATCATCAGCACCCATCGATCGCCCAGGATCGCGAGCGCCTGCCCGATCGCGCTCAGGGCGTCTCTCGGGTGCCCGGTTTTCGGCTCCCCGCTCATGGCCGCGCCCCCTTTCCCGTCCGTCTGCCGTCCGACTTCTTTCCGTGCGCCTTCCTGCGCGCGTCTTGCCGCTCGCCTCCCCGTTCTTCTTGTTACTCGCCCGTATCGCCATTTCTCGTGCCGCCTTATCCGGTTATCTCATTTATTGCCCGCTTTCTGCACGATTTTCCGGCCACAGGAGTCTTCGCACCCGTACGAGAGCTTGGAACGTTACCAGCAGCGGCTTTCGCGACTGTACGGACATTCCCGGCGCCGATTCGCTAACTTTTTTTATCGTAGTTTCTGGCCATGGTAAGACGCGCTGGTCATGGACCAGTCAGGGGCCCCGCTTCTGACTCCCCCGAGGGCCACACGGAGCCGCCTCAGGATCTCCGGCCGCCCTCCGGACGGCGAAGTGCCGGAACTCGGCGACTCTCGCGGACGTTGTTCTGGCAGCGCAGAATGAGATGTATCGCGTGAGACCGGCAGCGCAGCCCCCTCGCCGGGGCTCCTAACGAAAGGCCCGACGATGTCGCCACTCGGCAAGTACTACGTAGGCGCGGGAATTGTGGCCGTGCTCGCCATCCTGCTTCCGCTGCCCTCGATCCTCACGTGGCTGATCGTGCTCGGCGTATTGGGGGCTCCGGTCGTGGCCTACTTCATGCTCGACGAGTCTCAGCGCGCCAGGCTGCGCCGGATCCGCCGCCGCCAAATCGGCGGTTGATCAACACAGATCGGCGCTGATCGGCAGCGATCGGCGGCTGATCCGCGCTCGCCTCATGGTCCGCCGACGGTCTCCGGCCGCTGATGGCATTGCGACCTGCCCAATTCAGGTCGCGGGTGCCGTGGCGATCTGCCCGCGGACGCGGGTGGTCACGTTGCGCTCGACCACGAACGACAGGAACGGGATCGTGCCCGCGATCAGCACCAGGAGCAGGTATCCGACGGACCAGCGGGTCTTGAGGCCCAGGTGGAGCGCCGCCATCAAATAGATCACGTACAGGAAGCCGTGGATGGGCCCCACGACGGCGACGAGGGTGCTGTTCCCGAATCCGTACTTCACCACCATGGCGGCGCAGAGCAGGAGCAGCATCACGCCGACGATGTACGCCATGACGCGGTAGAACTTGAGGGCTGATTCCACGACGATCATTACCTCTGCTGGGAAACGGTTCTCACACGATATCCGCGCCGAGCACCGGTCCTTCCAGCGGCGGTACAGGTTCCGGCGTCAGGTTCCGGCGTCAGGTGCCGGCGTCAGGTGCCGGGGACCCGCTGTGTCGGCTCGACGGGAGCCGTGGCCTCGGCGGCGGCGCCGGTGGCCGAGCGGCCGCCCGCGGCCGCGCTCCGGACCGCGTCCCGGACGAAGTGGAACCACATGAAAACAGCGAAGATCGCGAAGATCCACCACTGGGCGGCATATGCGAGATTGCGCCAGGTGAACCCGCTTCCCACGGTCGGGGCGGGCACGGCGACCGGCCGCACCCCGGACGGCGGGTCCTGCCCGGTCGCGACGACGAACCCGTCCCGCAGCCGTACGTCCGCCCACGTGTTGATCAGCTCAGCCGTGGACACGGTGGCGACCTGACCTGACGGCAGGTGACCCACTCGCTGCACGGCGTCGGTCTGCTCGGC
Organism: Microtetraspora sp.; assembly: GCA_044868295.1. Lineage (GTDB taxonomy): Bacteria > Actinomycetota > Actinomycetes > Streptosporangiales > Streptosporangiaceae > JBIOWF01. The sequence continues at coordinate 5,394 of JBIOWF010000115.1, forward strand.
GGGCCACAGCCGCCCGGTCACGATCACGGTCCCGGTCGGTACGGCTGTCGCCGGATCGTTCACCGCCGGGATCCACCCTCGAACGACGGGGATGACCGTGCCGTCGGCCAGCCTCAGCGGGGTGAGCAACCAGAATCCCCGGCCGCTCGCGGCCCGGCCGCCCGGCGCGGAGACGTCGGCGACCCGGTCGGCCACCAGAAGCTGGTCGGCGGCGTCGAATGTGCCTTCGGCGGAGACTCTGCGGCCCGCTACGTCCGCGCCGGCGCGCCGGCCGACCTGAGCGAGGGCGGTGACGGAGACCGTCGCCGGATCCGCGCCGAGCCTGGGCTTGCCCGAGGCCTCGAAGACGCCGAGTTGCCAGCGGCCGAGCAATGCGAAGGAGATCAGCACCCCGATCACCAGCAGGTGAAGCGCCACCAGCCGGGGAGCGAAAAGAGTGCGGAGCATGACTTACACGCTATCCGCCGTCGCCCATGGTCCCGAACGCGGAGCCGCCCACCAGGGAATGATCCAACAGAGCCACATGCGCAAAATCCGACAAATCGGTGCCATAGGGGCACTTGCTGTCGCTACAGTGCTTGCTATGTCCGAGCCACACATTGACCCGGCCGGGAACACGCAGGCGTTCCGGGCGTTCGCACAGAAGCAGGATGTCTCTGCCGCCAAGGAGCAGACCTCCCGCCTGCCGATCTGGATCGCCCTGGGCGTCGCGCTCCTGGTCGTCCTCGGCGTGGTCGCCTACGTCCTCATCGGCTGAACCACAGCTGATCCATATACTAGCCGCCGACGACCGCGCCCGTCGGCGGCTTTGTCATGCCTGGAGTGGGCGCCGGCGGGTCGCACGGCCGGCCTGATCCGGACCGCTCGATCCGGCCCTGACACCGCCGCGCGATAAATGGCGGCACAGCCCAGTGGGTCACATCACTGCGCGTCAGCCCTCCGAGATGACGACCAGGGCGCTGCCGCCGCCGCGCCGGATCGGCTCGGCGACGGCCTGGATCTTGCCGCGGCCGAGGAACTCCAGGCCGGTCGCCGCCCCGATCTCCCCGGTGGGCGGGCCCGGCGCGAGCGTGAGCGTGTGCCCCAGCGCGGTCAGCGCCGAGCCGTACCGGTCGATGAATCCCTGCTCGGCCTGGGTCGCCGCCGCGTTCCGCTGCGAGGCGCGCGGAGCGGCGAGCGCGTCGGGCAGCGACATGCCGAACTCGAACCGGTTGAGCAGGATCTGCACCACCGTGGTGATGATCGTGGCGCCGCCTGGGGAGCCGACCGCCAGCAACGGCTTGCCGTCCTTGAGCAGGATCGTCGGGGCCATCGACGAACGGGGGCGCTTACCCGGCGCCGGGAGGTTGGGGTCGCCCGGCGCCGGGCCGAAGGTGAAGTCGGTCAGCTCGTTGTTGAGCAGGAACCCGCGTCCTGGCACGACGATGCCGCTGCCACCGGTCTGCTCGATCGTGATGTTGTACGCGGCCACGTCGCCCCAGCGGTCCGCCACGACGATGTGCGTGGTCTCCGGCCCTTCGGGCTGGTCCGGCCAGGGGCGGGCCGTACTGGATGTCGAGGGGGCGGGGTCGGCGGCGGGTGACGGACAGGAGGAGTGGGTGCCGTCGGGCGAGCCCGGAGCGGCGGGATGGGGCATGGCCGTCGCCCCGATCAGGCACGAACGCTCCTTGGCGAAGCCGTCCGAGAGCAGCCCGGCCAGCGGCACGTCCGTGAACGCCGGATCACCCACGAACGCGTTGCGATCGGCGAACGCCAGCCGGGACGCCTCCAGATACTCGTGCAGGCCGGCCCGGGGCAACGCGTCGAGGATCTTGAGCGTCTCCCCCACGGTCGACCCGCCCGACGACGGGGGCGCCATGCCGTACACGTCGAGGCCCTGGAAACGGACCACGGCCGGCGGCCTGCGCAACGCCCGGTAGGCGCGCAGGTCGGACAGCTCCATCAGGCCGGGCCTGACCTGGCGCGTCGAACCGGGGGTGACCGGCGGCCGCTTGACGGTCGCGACGACCTCTTCGCCGAGCGCCCCGCCGTACAGCCAGGAAGGCCCGCGGCGGCCCAGCTCGGCGTAGGTCCGCGCGAGATCGGGGTTGCGGAAGACCGATCCGACGGGGGGCGGCTGCCCGCCGGGAAGGTAAAGCGACGCGGTCGAGGTGAAGTCGGCGAAGCGCGCCGCGTTCGCCAGTGTCTGGTCGTGGAAGGTCTGGTCCACGACGAAGCCGCTCTCCGCGATATCGATCGCGGGCCGCAGGGCGTGGCGCAGCGAGATCGTGCCGAACCGGCGCAGGGCCAGATCCCACTGTGCGACGCTGCCGGGCACACCGACAGAGAGCCCGCTGGTGACCGCGTCGGCGAACGGGATGCCCTCGAAGGCGGCCGAAGTCATCGCCTGCGGCGCGGTCTCGCGCCCGTCGATCGTGAACACGCGCTTGCGCCGCGCGTCGTAGTAGACGATGAACCCGCCGCCCGCCGGCCCCGCCGAGTAGGGCTCGGTCACGCCCAGGGCGGCGGCCGCGGCCACGGCCGCGTCCATGGCGTTCCCGCCGTTGCGGAGAACCTTCAGCGCGGCCTCGCCGGCGTCCCGGTCCACCGTCGCCACCGCCCCGCCGTACCCTTCGGCGACCGGTTCCTTGGTGTACGGTTCGGCCGAAGGCGGGGTCTGCGGCGGCGCGGCCTGTGCGGGCGAAGCGACCAGCCCGGAGGCCGTGACCACCAGAGCCGGGACGATCCACAGCGATCTCAGCCGCGCCCGTCGCCGGCCCCCGATATCGCCACTGCCGCCGTGCCCCACGCTTCGCACGTTCATCCGCAGCCTCCACCACAAGACAGATCGCACAATCATGACTCACGGCGTCAACCTTGAGGACTTGATGTCCGCATCCGGCCACGGTCGCGACGGGCTCCCGGCACGATCCGGCGAGCGCGGAGCCGCCGTCGCGGCGGCGGATCAGGTCTGCGCGCGCCGCGATGGTGACCCAACTATTACTGGTCGCCGCTGACCAGCCACGTTACGTTGCGTGAAGTGACCACGTTGAAGGAGGACGGCTTGCGATCCATCGCGCGTTTCTGTGGCAATTGCAGTTGTGGATGCCCGGAGCTCTTCGTGGACGATTCGGCTCCGGCGGACAAACAAGTGATCATCACCGATGACTTCGGGCAGCGGGTGGAAATGAGCCTGGACCAGTTCTCCTCGATCATTGAGGCGGCGAAGACCGGCACCTTGGACGATCTGGTTCTCGCTCACTGACCGTGAATCCCGCGGCCATGTTCGCCACCGGGCTCGCGGCGGGCCTGGTGGCGGGCGGCACCTCCTGCACGGCGGTCCAGGGCGGCCTCCTCGTCGGGCTGCTGCGCACGGGGCCCGCGAGAACCGCTCCCCAACATTGCCGCAGCCCTCGCGAGCGCGGCGAACCGCAGGGCCCATCCGTTCTTCCCAGTCCGCGTGCCATCCCGGAGCATGGATCCGCCGTTCCGGAACAGGGACGTGTCACACCGGAATTCGGGCAGGCGGCTCCCGATCCGGCCCTCGACGCCCGCGAACCGGTACGCGCCGACATGGTGGCCGTCGGGGCGTTCCTAGGTGGCCGGTCGCTCTCGCACATCCTGGCCGGAGCGCTGCTCGGCCTGGTCGGCTCCGCCGTACAACTCGGGCCGTCAGCGAGAGCCGCGCTCCTCGTCGCGGCGGGAGTCGCGACGGTCGCGTTGGCCGTCCGGCTGCTGCGTCGCCGGGAGCCTGTCGCCTGCGCCACGCACCATGCCGGACCGGTCGATCACACCGTGACATCGGGCCGAACGTCGTCGGCCTCTCAGACGTCGCCCGCCGGGAACGCATCCGCCCGGCACGCGGTGTCGAGCCGTCTCAAGTCGGCCCCGACCGGGGGCGTGTGGCGCCAGGCGGCGCTGGGGGCTGTGACGGTGCTCGTGCCCTGCGGCATGACGCTGAGCGTGGAGGTGCTCGCGGTCTCCAGCGGCTCGGCGACGGCGGGCGCGGCGGCGATGGCGGGATTCGTGCTCGGTACGGCTCCCGCGTTCGCGGCGCTCGGGCTGTTGCTGCGACGGCTGACCTCGACCCGGCTCACGGCTCTGGCGGGGGTCGCGGCTTTGGTGATGGGGCTGCTCGCGGTCTCGTCCGGGCTCCGGCTCGGTGGCTGGCTGCCCGAAGTCGGGACCCCGGAAGCGGCCCGCGCCCGGGTCGACGCCGACGGAACGCAGCTGGTCACCATTTGGGCCACCGCTCATGGTTTCCGGCCAGGCCTCACGACAGTCGAGGCGAACCACCCCATCGAGATCGTCTTCCGTACGGAGGACAATCACGGCTGCACCCGGACCATCGCGGTACAGGGCCGCGACATCGTCCTCCCCGTGACCGGGCAGGAGGTCGTACGGCTCGCGCCCCAGGAGCCCGGGTCCCTTCGGTACGCGTGCGGCATGGGCATGTACCTGGGCTTCCTGCGGGTCGAGTAAGCAACCAAGCGCTCGATCGTTTCGTTCAAAAACTCGTAATTACGTTCCGTGAGATCGCGGTTACGTGACACTCTGACGGCATGAGATTATGGGGACAACCGGAGGTGGCCACAGCTCGGCCCGCCATCCCGGTTCCCCGCGGTGCGGAACCCGAAATCCCCGACGAGGCCGAGCTGCTCATCGCGGCCAAGACGGGTGATCCGCAGGCGGCCCACCGCCTCGGCCGCCTCCACGCCCGGCGCGGGGACCACCCCGCCGCCCGGCTCTGGTGGGAGCGGGCGGCCGCCATGGGCAACGTCGACAGCGCCTACAACCTGGGCCTGTGGCACGAGAAGCACGGCACGCTCGACGAGGCGATCCGCTGGTACAAGGTCGCCGCCACCACCGGCGACACCGAGGCCGCGGTCAACCTGGCGACCCTGCTCCTGGAGCAGCGAGGCGACGTGCCGGGCGCCCGGCAGTGGTACCAGAGCGCGGCCGCGGCCGGCTCCCGTCAGGCGGCCCGCCGGCTCGCGCTGCTCTGCGAGGACGCGGGCGAGATCCAGAGCGCCCGAGACTGGCACCGCAGGGCCGCGCTCGACGGCGATCTCTCGTCCGCGCACGATCTGGGTTTCCTGGGCTACGCCGCCGGTGAGGAGGACGAGGCACGCCACTGGTGGGAGTACGCGGCGCGCGGCGGGCATGCCGCGGCCGCCTACCACCTCGGCCTGCTGCTCCACGCGTTACGGGACCCCGAAGGGGCGGAGGCGCTCTACCGGCTCGCCGCCCAGCACGACCACCCCGGCGCCGCCTCCCGGCTCGGCAACCTAGCTCTCGCCAAGAGGGACCTTCGCCGGGCACGGGCGTGGTTCGAGCACGCCGGGCACGCGGGCCGTATCGACGACCAGCGCATGGCGGGGTTCGTCTGCGTCGAACTCGAAGATCCCGAGGCGGCCAGCCACTGGTTCGGCCGGGCGGCCGCCGGTGGCGACCCCGAGTCGGCCTACAACTTCGGCCTGCTCCTGATCGCCGAGCTGGGCGACCTGAAAGGCGGGCAGCACTGGTTCCGGCAGGCCGCGCGGCACGGGCACTACCGCGCGGCGATGGAGCTCGGCACGCTGCTGTCGGTCATGGGCCGGACCGAGAGCGAGGAGTGGCTGCTCGATCCGCCTCCCCCGTGCTGGGACCGCCCCGCCGAGCCCGAGCTCACCGCACGCGCCGAGCTCGCGGTGGCGGCCGGCGAACGTCGCGGTGGCACGTCCGCCGGCGTGGCCGACCTCGTCGAGATCCTCGGCACCTGGGATCTGATCACCCGGCGGCTCCGCGAGCCCCTGGATCCGATCACCTGGCTCACCGAGCGGAGCGGCCTGCACGCGACCGCGATCGAGCACCTCAGCTCGGTTCGGATGACCCTGGTAAGGCCGGGCTCCGCCCCGTGGCCCACACCCGCCGAGGTCGAGCACGTCCTGGTGACCACCCGCGACCTGCGCAAACGCCTCGGACTTGCTTAGGCGGCGAGGACCTCGGCGACCGGCGTGAACGGCAGGCCGTGGGCGGCGGCCACCGGCTCGTTGGTGATCTCACCGGCGTGGGTGTTGAGGCCCAGCTGGAGCGAGGCGTCGCCGTGGAGCGCGGCCTTCCAGCCCTGGTCGGCCAGCTTGACCGCGTAGGGCAGGGTGGCGTTGGTCAGGGCGTAGGTGGAGGTGTTGGCCACCGAGCCGGGCATGTTGGCCACGCAGTAGAAGACCGAGTTGTGGACCGGGAAGGTCGGGTCGGCGTGCGTGGTCGGGCGGGAGTCCTCGAAGCAGCCGCCCTGGTCGATCGCGATGTCGACGAGCACCGAGCCCGGCTTCATGCGGGAGACCAGCTCGTTGGAGACGAGGGTCGGAGCCTTGGCGCCGGGGATCAGCACCGCGCCGATGACCAGGTCGGCGTCGAGCACGGCCTGCTCGATGGCGTACGACGTCGAGACGAGGGTCTTCAGGCGGCCCTGGTAGACGGCGTCGATGAAGCGCAGCCGGTCGATGCTGATGTCGAGGATCGTCACATCCGCGCCCATGCCGACGGCGATCTGCGCGGCGTTGAGGCCGGAGACGCCGCCACCGATGACGACGATCTTGGCCGGGGCGACACCCGGGACTCCGCCGGGCAGGACGCCGCGACCTCCGTTGAAACGCATGAGGTTGTACGCGCCGACCTGCGGGGCGAGCCGCCCGGCCACCTCCGACATCGGAGCGAGCAGCGGAAGGGTGTTGCCCACCTGCACGGTCTCGTACGCGATCGCCGTCGTCCTGGCGGAGAGCAGGGCGTCGGTGCACGGGCGGGAGGCGGCCAGGTGCAGGTAGGTGAACAGCACCTGGTCCTGGCGGATCCGGTGGTACTCCTCGGCGATCGGCTCCTTGACCTTGAGGATCATCTCCGCCTCGCCCCAGACGGCGTCGGCGGTGTCCAGGATCTTGGCACCGGCCGCCAGGTACTCCTCGTCGGTGATGTGCGACCCGAGGCCCGCGCCACGCTGGACGAGGACGTCGTGACCATGGCGGACGAGCTCGTGCACCCCCGCGGGGGTGGCGGCGACGCGATACTCGTGGTTCTTGACCTCGGCCGGGACGCCGATCTTCATGTGCTCGTTCCTTTCAGGCAGTGTTACGCGCAGGCTTCGCCTTGTGGCGTGAGCCGTACAAGATCAGGGGTTTTAGATGCGGGACCAGGCCTCGGTGAGGACCGAGCGGAGGATCGACTCGATCTCGTCGAACTCCTTGGGACCGCAGATCAGCGGCGGGGCGAGCTGGACCACGGGGTCGCCCCGGTCGTCGGCCCGGCAGTAGAGGCCCGAGTCGTAGAGGGCCTTGGAGAGGAAGCCGCGCAGCAGCCGCTCGGATTCGGCGTCGTCGAACGTCTCCTTGGTCGACTTGTCCTTGACGAGCTCGATTCCGTAGAAGTAGCCCGAGCCGCGGACGTCGCCGACGATCGGCAGGTCGAGCAGCTTCTCGAGCGTGCCGCGGAACACCGGCTCGTTGGCCGTGACGTGGCCGAGGATGTCCTCGCGCTCGAAGATGTCGAGGTTGGCCAGGGCCACCGCCGAGGCCACCGGGTGGCCGCCGAAGGTGTATCCGTGGGCGAACATCTCGGTGCCGTTCTTGAACGGCTCGAACAGCCGCTCGGACGCGATCATCGCGCCGATGGGCGCGTAACCGCTGGTGAGGCCCTTGGCGCAGGTGATGATGTCCGGCACGTAGTCGAACTTTTGGCCGCCGAACATCGTGCCGAGCCGGCCGAAGGCGCAGATGACCTCGTCGGAGACGAGCAGCACGTCGTGCTGGTCGCAGATCTCACGCAGGCGCTGGAAGTACCCGGGGGGCGGCGGGAAGCAGCCGCCCGCGTTCTGCACAGGCTCGACGAAGACGGCGGCGACGGTGTCCGGGCCCTCCATCTCGATGGCCTTGCCCACCTGGTCCGCGGCCCAGCGGCCGAACGCCTCGGGATCCTTGTCGAAGCCGGCGAAGCCGGAGATCTCGTCGGCCCGGTAGAGGTTGGTGTTCGGAACCTTCACCGCGCCCGGGACGAGCGGCTCGAAGATCTGCTTGAGCGCGGGGATGCCGGTGATGGACAGCGCGCCCTGCGGCGTGCCGTGGTAGGCGACGGCCCGGCTGACGACCTTGGTCTTCAGCGGCTTGCCCTGGATCTTGAAGTACTGCTTGGCCAGCTTCCACGCCGACTCGACCGCCTCGCCGCCGCCCGTCGTGAAGAAGACGCGGTTGAGGTCGCCGGGCGTCAGCTGGGCGAGCCGCTGCGCCAGCTCGGCGGCCTTGGGGTGCGCGTAGGACCACAGGGGGAAGAACGCCAGCTCCTTCGCCTGCGTCGCGGCCGCCTCGGCGAGCTCCTCGCGCCCGTGGCCGACCTGCACGACGAAGAGCCCCGACAGGCCGTCGAGATAGCGCCTGCCGTGGATGTCGTAGACGTAGGCGCCCTCACCCCGCACGATCATCGGAACTTCCGCTCCCTCGTAGGAGCCGTGCCGGGTGAAGTGCATCCACAGATTGTCCTGGGCCGCCTTGAGAACGTCCGGGTGCGTCATCGCAACCTTCCCTCAGATGATCTGGCTCTGTTCAGTGTGCCTGGTGAAGCCCCAACTTGCCAAGCGAATACGTGGTGACACTATGCAAGAAACTCGAATTCCGTGATATCGCCCTGTAACTACAACGAAATCCGTCAGGAGGTTCTAGGGCAATCAGGACCGGTCAAAACCCCTCGCCGACGCCCTGACCGGCAGTGTGATCCAATGGACCGCAGTCCGGGCGCGAACGTGGCGTGGCGTCGGCCCGCCGGCGAGGTCCCCGGCACGCGGGGACCGAGAACATTGAGATCCGGGGGAACACCGTGACACCTGACGAGATAGAGAGCGCCGTCCAGGCGGGCATGCCGCAGGCGGTCGAAGACCTCAAAAGGCTCGTCGCCATCCCGTCCGTCGCCTTCCCAGGCCACCCCGAGGCGGCGGTGCACGCCGCCGCCGCGGTGACCGAGGAGCTGCTGCGCGGCACGGGCCTGCCACACGTCCAGCAGGTCCAGATCGAGGGCAGCTTTCCGGCCGTCTACGCGGAGGCGCCCGCGCCGCCGGGGGCCCCGACCGTCCTGCTCTACGCGCACTACGACGTGCAGCCCCCCGGTGACCCGGCCCTGTGGCGTACTCCGCCGTTCGAGCCGACCGTGATCAACGGCGCGATGTACGGCAGAGGCGCCGCCGACGACAAGAGCGGGCTCATCACCCACGTGGCCGCGCTGCGCGCCTTCCGGGGCCGCTTCCCGGTCGGCGTCAAGGTCATCATCGAAGGCCAGGAAGAGTACGCCGGAGGGCGCCTGGAGGCCTTCGTCGAGGCCAATCCCGAGCTGGCCCGTGCCGACGCGATCGTGGTGGCCGACTGCGGCAACCCACGCGTGGGCGACCCCGCGCTGACGACGTCGCTGCGCGGCATGGCCGCCTTCACGATCGAGGTGCGGACGCTCCGCGAGGCCGTGCACAGCGGCTCGTTCGGCGGCGCCGCCCCGGACGCCCTCGCCGCCCTGATGCGCATGCTGACCTCCCTGCACGACGACAACGGCGAGCTGCGCGTCCCCGGCCTGCCGCGCGGCGTGTTCCTCGGGCGGGGCCCCACCGACGCGGAGTTCCGGGCCACGGCCGGAGTGCTGGACGGGGTGTCCCTCGTCGGCTCCGGGTCACTCGCCGACCGCTTGTGGTCGTCGTACGCGATCACCGTGACCGGCCTCGACGTACCGACCGTGTCGGGCGCGATCAACGCCGTGCAGCCGGTGACGCGGGCCCGCGTCACC
>JBIOWF010000116.1:0-3219 GCA_044868295.1 Microtetraspora sp.
TCTGGTCGAAGTCGGATTCGCTGACCAGGAAGGCGTAGTGCTGCGGATGGACCGGGCCTTGGTCGTCGGCGTAGTCGAGGGAGACGTCGTTGTCGACCTGCACGATGAGGAACGGCCCGTACGGAGGTTGGTTGGGTCGGGGACTGGCGCGGTGACGCTGTCGCGTTCCGTTTCCAGCCCCCGCCCGTCGAGTGAAGTCGGACGCCGACGAGGTGCCCGTGGTGCGGGTCCTTTTCCGTCGCCCTCTTCCCGAACGGTGCGTGACAGTTGTCCCGTCACACCGCTCTCCGGTGATCCTTGTTGGGCGCGGTTGCCCGCCCGGCGTGGATGTTTTCGTGGCAGGGGCGGCAGATGACGAGAGTCTTCCGTCGTCTCATGGCCATGAGGTGCATCCACGCGGGTTTCTCCCGGCGGCCGGGTTCGTTGAGGTCGGCGAGTTTGCGGATGTGGTGAACCTCCAGGTTCTTCCGCGCCTCGCAGATCTCGCAGCGGTTGGCGAGGAGCCGGTGGATCAGCTCGTTTCGCTTCGCGCTGGCCATGATCGGCCGCTGGTCGGTGAGGACGGCCGTGCGCTGTCGTCCGAGCGGGATCCCGCCGAAGCGGGCGACCAGTGGTTTCCTTCCCTCGTCGCGGTGGACGGTGACCTGGAGGCATTTGCGCGGCCCGGCGGGTGTCTCGATCGTCGCCTTGTACTTTCGAGCCATCTTGGTGACCGTGCAGCGGTGCTTCCCGGCCAGGGTCTTCAGCAGCGAGGTCTCCATGACCCACAGGAGCCTGCCTAGGCGGAACACGTCCTGGGCGAGAAGGTAGTACTGGACGAACCCGGCGTACTCGGCCTGGTACTTCGCGACGATGGTGAAGTCCTCGTCGCGGATCAGGGCACCGCGCAGCGCAGGTTTCCCCTTGCTCATGTAGAGCGCGCACTTGTTCCTAATCACGTCCCGTGGCACGAACAGCCCGATCGCTCCGTTGACTGCCCGGCGTCCCCGGGTGATCTTCGTGTCGGAGTGCTGGACCTTGATCTCATAGCCCAGGAAGCGCGCCGCCTGGCTGGCGGCGTGCGTGATCAGCGTCTTGGACGGCGACAGCTCCAGCTTGAGTTCCTCGCGCAGGAACGCCGCGATCCTCGACGTGATCTCCTCGGCCTCGTGCCTGGGACCGGCGAACCCCAGCAGCCAGTCGTCGGCGTACCTGATGTAGCGAAGCCGTCGATAGTCCGGATCGTCCGGGTCCTGGCTCGGCAGTGATCGGCGCTGCCGGCGACGCTCACGCATCGCCTCCCGATCGCCGTGCCGTCTGGCCCGCTGGATCGCGTACTCGACCGCCTGATACGCCGGGTTGGGCCGACGCCGCTTGCCATGGTTGTGTTCAGGCAGCAGGACCTGCTCGACGAACTGATCCAGCCGATCAAGGTAGATGTTCGACAAGATCGGTGAGGCCACGCCGCCTTGCGGGGAACCGCTGAGCGTGGCGTGCCAGCGCCAATCCTCCAGATATCCGGCCTTGAGCATGTGGCTGATCAGCCGCAGGAACCGGCCATCGTGGATCTTCTCCGCCAGGACCGCCAGCATCACCTGATGATCAAGCGTCCCGAAACAGTCGGAGATGTCGCCCTCGATGAACCAGTGTGTCCCCTTCCAGACCTCCACCACCTCGCTGAGCGCGGTGTGGCAGCCCCGGCCGGGACGGAAACCGTGGGAACGGTCGGAGAACTGCGGCTCGTAGTAGGCCTCCAGCAGCAGGCGGACTACCTCGGCCACCAGCTTGTCCGACCAGGTCGGCAGGCCCAGCGGGCGCAGCTTCCCGTTCTTCTTCGGGATGTAGACCCGCCTGACCGGCCGCCACCGGTACCTTTCATCGCGCAGCGCGCCGATGATCGTAGCGATCTTGGCCAGGGACATGCCGTCCACGGTCTCCGCGGTGACCCCAGGCGTCATCGCGCCGGTGTTGGCGTAGATGCGCCCGTAGGCCACCAGATACAACTGCGGGTTGAACAGTTGCCGATACAGCCTGTTGATCGGCAGTCCTCTCGCACCGCGCTTACCGATGATGTCCAGCACCGTTTCGGCGCTCTGCATTACGCATACCTCCCACCGCTGGACCTCTCGATCACCTGTGCCCCTTCGCCCTGTGGTCCGGCTTTCCCGGCCGCCCCGGCAGGTCGTGACTCCTGCGACTACTACGGGCACTCCGTCGCCGTAGGGCTCGCGCCCCGTAGGCGATCCCGTGGTACGTCTTCGTCGTACGTGACAGCGCGACGTAGGCCGCCCACTCATCTCCTTGACCGCTCTCACTGGGCGGGGCCCCGCGTCCTGGAGGTTGCCCGGTCTCACGGTTCATGCCCGGGCAGGTCGCGGACGCCGGTTTCAGACGTCGTTCCGGCGGGTGCGCACTTTCACCGCTGGAGATTGGGCTTCAAGCAATCCAGCCTTGGCCATATCGCGCGGGTCTAGCGGCACCCCGCCCTGAACGTCTCCAGGCGGCCGCCGCGTCCCTGACATGCTCTTGTCCCCTCGCGCTTTCGCGTCCAGGTAAGTCAGGCAACCCAGGAACAGTTCCTCCAAGTTCCTCCCAACTACGTCGGGGATACAGACGAAGCGCCTCACGGCGCACCCCGGACACGCAGGCGGCCTGGGTCGGGTTACGGCGTGGCCGCGGTAAGCCGCTGTCCTATTCGGCGTTCGAGGCGTCGCTGCGTCATCTTGGGGGCAAGCTCGGGGTGGCGGTCACGGCGCACATGTTCCGGCACGCCGCGGCCAGCCGACTGGTTGAGATTGCCGGGTTGGCCGTCGCCCAGGAGGTCCTCGGCCACCGGCACGTGGCTACCACGGCCGACACCTACGCACATGTCAACGTCGCGGCCTTGGTTCGCGCCGTCCACGACCTCGAGCAGCGGTCGCGAGCAGCGAAAAGCGCTCCGGCGGTCGGTGAGCGCGACAGGTACGCGTTCCGGTACGACCCGCGCACGATCACCGAGCTCGACGCGGTCGCGATCCCGCACCTGGTGCAGGAGCTGGCGCCGTGACCGGACGGGTCGAACAACTCGCCGCGGCACGCTCGCTCGCGGTCGCCCGTTTCGACCCTGAGCAGGTCCTCACTCACCTGGCGTGGGACATCGAGAGCTATCGCTTCCGCGACGAGCACGAGCGGAGACGGATGCTGCGGGCCAGCAGGGAGACGCTGGCCGTGCTCGACACACTGCCCGGCGAACGGCTGGCC
>JBIOWF010000117.1:0-18300 GCA_044868295.1 Microtetraspora sp.
GCACGTCCCGGATTCTCGACATCCTGGCGGGCATCTGCGGAAAAAACCAGAGGAGAAGTTCCCGGTGTCGAGGGTTCGGGAGCCGGGCCATGAGCCGTGCCCTACGTCGGCCCCTGGGGCACCAGCGTCATCGCGATGGCGAGCCCGGCTACGACATGTCCGTGCGCGTCGCCGGGTTTCGCGGCGAACGAGTGGCCGGATGGGATGGGTCGTGGTTCGGTTCCCCGCTCGCTGGGCACCTCCCAGTGAGGGTGTTTTGTCGCGATTTATCCGACTCTTGTGAGATGTGGCGGCATGAGGCCACAGAGGGCAGCCCTCGCCAACGACAAGAAACGGGGGAAACACGATGACCGGTGTGAACGATGAGGGGCGCAGAAGCCTGCCGATTCCCGATATCGCCCGTGTGGGGTTCACCGCGCAGGACATCAGGAGCCAGGTCCCGCGTTCGAGAAGACCAAGGCTCTCCGTCCACCCGGGAACCCGCCCAACGTCATCATGATCATCGTCCTCATCGACGACATGGGTTTCGGCGCGTCGTCGGCCTTCGGCGGCCCGTGCCGGATGCCCGTCGCCGAACGGCTGGCCGGGCAGGGGCTGCGCTACACCCGCTTCCACACCACGGCGCTCTGCTCGCCGACCAGGCAGGCGCTTCTGACCGGCCGCAATCACCACACGGTCGGAATGGGTTGCATCACGGAGCTCGCGACCGCCGCGCCGGGCTACAACGGCATCCGTCCCAACACCGCCGCGACCATCGCCCGCATCCTGAAGTACAACGGGTACGGCACCGCGGCGTTCGGCAAGATGCACCAAACGCCCGCGTGGGAGACCAGACCGTCGGGGCCGTTCGACCGATGGCCGGTCGGCGACGGGTTCGAGAAGTTCTCGTCGTGCAGGGCGGCCGCTTTGGAGGCTGGGCACTCTACCTGAACCATGGCCGCCTGACCTACTGCTACAACTACTTCGGCAGGCAGTGGTACTACCTGCGCGCACCCGAGTCACTCGCATCCGGGCGACACACCGTTCGCTTCGACTTCGCGTACGACGGAGGCGGCGTCGGCAGGGGTGGGACCGGTCTCCTGACGATCGATGACGTCAAGGTCATCGACGGGCGCATCGACGCCACCGTCCCCTTCGTGTTCTCCGCCGACGAGACGCTGGACGTCGGCGTCGACACCGCGTCACCGGTCAGTGAGGAGTACGGCGACGCCGACAACGCCTTCACCGGCACGATCCACTACGTCCGTATCGACATCGGGCAGGACGACCACACCCATCTGGAGGATCCAGAGCACCGTCATCACCGGACCATGGCCCGCCAATAGGAAATGCCGACGCGTGCCGCCGTGACGGCGGCGTTCGTTCGATCACGTGGATGAGGGCGAGTAGATCAAAGGCGCGCAAAGACATGTTTCAGCAGCTCGTGTCGCGTGCATGGCCCGGCTCGACGGCATGTCTGCTGGGTAGTCGGGTTCGCCTATCACCTTGGAGGTTGGAGTGAAGAAGCTGCTGTATGTGGGCACGCTCGCGGTCGGCTTGTTCGCGTCCGGATGCGCTGCCGACGATCAGAAAGCCAGTCCTGTCGCGGCGGACGATTACAGCATCCCGTCGACCACGCCCGCGATGTCGCCCACTGCGCCGGCCAGCCCCACGATGACCGGGGCGTCGCCCTCGCCGTGGTACTCCGTGACCAAGGCCAAGGTCGCCGTCGGCGACACCAAGATCGGCAAGGTCCTGACGGGGGAGAAGGGCCGGACGCTCTACCTCTTCGAGAAGGACAAGGACGGAAAGTCCACCTGTTCGGGTGCCTGCGCGGTGGCGTGGCCGCCGTACATCACCGCGGAGAAGCCCGAGGCGGCTGAAGGCGCCAACGCGGACATGCTCGGCACCACCACCCGGGACGACGGCTCCATGCAGGTGACCTACAACAAGCACCCGCTCTACTACTACGCCTTGGACAAGAAGGCCGGTGACACGCTGGGCAACGACATCGAGGCGTTCGGCGCGGAGTGGTACGCGGTCACCTCCGAGGGTAAGAAGGCGGAATGATCGGCGACAGCTGAGGGCGAAGCCGGGCCCAGGCCGATGGTCGCCCGTGGGGCGCGACCGGAGCGTGCGCCGAGCGGGGCTAACCTGATCGGTGATGTATCGATTTCTTTTCGCGCAGGTCCTGAGGCGGTTCGACGCCGAGGCCGTGCACCATGCGACCGTCAGCGCGCTCCGGGTCCTGTCGGTGACCCCGATCGTGAAGCGCCAGCTTTACCGCAGGCTGGCGCCCCGGGACGCCGCGCTGCGAGTCAAGGCGTTCGGTGTGCGCTTCCCGAGCCCGTTCGGGCTGGCGGCGGGCTTCGACAAGGACGCCGCCTGCGTCGAGGCGCTTGCCGCCTTCGGCTTCGGGCACGTCGAGGTGGGCACGATCACCGCTCACGCTCAGCCGGGCAATGCCCGGCCCAGACTGTTCCGGCTGGTCCCCGACCGGGCGATCATCAACCGGATGGGCTTCAACAACGAGGGGGCCCAGCGGGCGGCCCACCGGTTGCGCCGTCCGCGACAGCTTCCTGTGGTGGTCGGGGTCAACATCGGCAAGACGAAGGTGATCCCGGAGGAGCTGGCGGCGAGCGACTATGTCACGAGCGCCAAGACGCTGGCTCCACTGGCGGACTACCTGGTCGTGAACGTGAGCTCGCCGAACACTCCGGGCCTGCGGAACCTGCAGGCCGTGGAGTTGCTCAGGCCACTGCTCACCGAGGTACGGCAGGCCGCCGGGCGCACGCCCCTGCTGGTGAAGATCGCACCCGACCTCGCGGACGAGGACATCGACGCGGTGGCGGATCTCGCGGTCGAGCTGGGCCTGGACGGGATCATCGCGACGAACACCACCATCGGCAGGGTGGGCGTGTCCAGCACAGAGGCGGGCGGCCTGTCCGGCCGGCCGCTGAAGGCCCGCTCGCTGGAGGTGCTGAGAAGGCTTTATGCCCGGGTGGGGGACCGGCTCACCCTGGCGTCCGTGGGTGGAGTCGAGGACGTTGACGACGTGTGGGAGCGTCTGCTGGCCGGGGCGACCCTGGTGCAGGGCTACACCGGGATGATCTACGAAGGGCCGCTGTGGGCGGCCCGGATTCACCGCCGGCTCGCCCGCCGTCTGCGGCGCCACGGCTACGCCACGATCGGCGAGGTGGTCGGGAAGACAAGCCGACCCCACGAGACCCGATCACACGAGGCCCGCTCCGGCGAAGCCCAGCCCCACGAGGTCCGGCCGGACTAGAGACAAGGGCGATTCACATGCTGGGCCGGGTGGAGTCGGCGGAGTGCGTCATCTTGTCCAGGCGCTTCATCACGTCGTGGACCGGGTTGACCCCGGGGCGGTGGCGGCGCGGGCCCGTGCCACCACGTTGCCAGGGATGCGGCCCGGCCAGAGGGCGATACTCCACGCCGAAGGCGTCCAGCCGCCCCAGATGCCGTTCGAGCCGCCGGAAGAAATCGGGCAGCGAGGCATTTTCCGCCGCGTCGGGGAGCTCGGGAGTGGATTCCACGGTGACCGGCTCGGGGGCGAGATCGCTCAGCAGGCTCGGTACGGCGGAGCCCGGCGGCAGAGCGGGCTCCCCCGTCCAGGTGATCTCGGCGGCGGCGCAGCCCCGGGGCCAGGCTCGGTAGTCGAGCAGGCGGCCGTCCGGAATACGCTCGCTCCACAGCTGGAACTGCGCGCCGGCGACGCGAGCCCGCTCCGCGGCCGTCCAGGCCGTCGGGGCGGGGGCGAAGGCGGCGACGTCAGCGACCGTGATGGTGTCGCCGATGCCGAGCGGCTCCTCGGGCGATGCGGCCTCGGTGTAGTCGAAGTACATCGGGAACACCGGCGTGGCGATCACGTCATGTCCGGCGGCGGCCGCCCGGCGGCCGACCTCCATCCCTCGCCATGGCATGACCAGCGTGTCCTCTCGCAGCATGCCGCTGACGAACGCCTCGTCCCACACGACGGCCCGGGCGCCGCGCTCGGCGAGGACGTCGGCCAGCCTTCGCAGGAACCAGGCGTGCAGGTCACCGGGAGTGTCCAAGCCCAGCTCCGCCTGATAGGCCGAAATTTCGGGAGATGCGGCCCAGTCGTCGAGCACGCACTCGTCGCCCCCGATATGGAAGTACGGCACCTCGCCGAGCGCCTCGACGATCTCGGCGAAGATCGTCGTGAGGAATTCGACGGTGGCGGGGAGCGGCGAGAGGATCGCGGGCGAGATGCCCCAGCGCTCCAGCACCTCATAGGCCTCCCCGTGCTTGGACCCGAGCGACGGGTAGGCGGTCAGGATGGCGGAGGCGTGTCCGGGCACGTCGATCTCCGGCACGACCGTGACCGCCCTGGCACGGGCATACGCCGAGATCTCCGAGAGGTCGGACAGCGTGTAGTAGCCGCCGTGCGGGACGCCGTCGAAGGCCCGCTCCTCGCCGTAGTAGCTCGTGGTCGTCTGGGTGCGATGCGAGCCGACCTGGTGCAGCAGCGGGAAGGCATGGCTCTCCACCCGCCACCCCTGGTCGTCGACCAGGTGGAGGTGGAGGCGGTTGAGCTTGTGCAGGGCGAGGATGTCGATCAGGCGCAGCACTTCCCGCTTCGGCAGGAAATTTCGGGAAACGTCCATGTGCGCCCCGCGCCAGGAAAACGCCGGAGCGTCCTCCACCCGGCCACACGGGATCGTCCAGGACTGTCCCGGCAGGATGGACGACCGGTATGCGGCCTGGGCCGGCAGGAGCTGCCGCAGCGTCTGTCCCGCGTAGAACGCTCCAGCCTGGTCCCCGGCCTGTATCCGCACGGATTCAGGAGTGATCGTGATCGCGTACGCCTCCGCGCCCAGGCTCGCGTCCCCTTCCACCGTCACCGCCGCCGGTGAGTCGCTCCCTCGCAGGTCCAGTACGGCAAGCGCCAGCCGTACCGAATCGACCAGATCGGCCGGACCGGACACGGCGGCGCCGGGCGAGAGCTCGAAACGCCCCGGTGCGGCGTCGGCCAGTCTCGGGCGTGGCAGCAGGTCGTCCATGCCAGGAATGATGCCAAACGGGAAAAGGGCCGAAACAGCGGTCATGTGAGATAGGTCGTGAGGCCCTTCGCCAGTGATTCGGCGATGCGCTGCCGGAACTGGGGATCCTTGAGCTTGGCCGCGTCACCCGCGTTCCGCATGTTGCCGCATTCGATGAAGATCTTCGGAACGGTCGAGAGGGTGAGCCCGCCGAGGTCGTTTCGGTAGTTGAGGGCCTTGGTGCCGACATAGTTCGCGTACGGCAGGCCGGTCCCGGCGTGGAACGCGTTCCTGACCGTGACGCCGAGCTTCGCCGAGGCGCCCACGACCGGGTCGACCGGCCCCTTGATCTTCTTCGGCATGATGACGTGGAAACCGTGGCTGCCGGCCGCCGCGCCGTCGGCGTGGATGGAGATGGCGGCGTTCGCCCTGGCCCGGTTCCCGATGGCAGCGCGCTCGGTGATGCACGGCCCCGCGCTGGTGTTGTCCTTGCGGGTGAGCCTGACCGTCGCGCCCTTGGCCTTCAGAAGCTTGGCCAGCCGCTTCGAGACGTCCCACGTGAAAGCCGCCTCGGCGTACCCGTCGTTGGTCGCGGTGCCGGTCGTGTCGCAGGCCTTCCACTTGGTGAGGATGTTGACCTGCTTGTTGACGATCTCCGGATGCCGGTAGTTGCCGCCGTTGTGCCCGGGATCGATCGTCACGACCTTGCCGGCGAGAGGCTTGGCCGGCGCTTCTGCCGCGGGCACGGCCCGATCTGCCGAGATCTGGCTCGCCGGGTCGGCCCGATCTGCCGAGATCTGGCTAGTCGGGCCGGCCTCCGCAGAACCGGCGGCGTCCGCACCTTCCGCGCTGCCACACGCGACCGCGCCGACGCCGCACAGAGCCAGGACCGCAACGGCAAGTGGTCGACTGATCACGTCTTTCCCTTCGCAGAACGCTCGACAACGCCCCAACTTACGCGGATCAGGGGCGTGATCAAGCCGTTATGCGGTCATTACCATGCCGGCTCGGCCACTCCCTGCCTCTGCAGGAGCGCCGCCAACTCACGCGCGTCCTCCGCGTCCAGCCCGAGAACCACGCGGGGACGTCCCCACGGGTGGTCGATCGAGTGGGCGACATAGCTGGCCACGGACTCCGCGCCGATGCTGCCGGCCCGGCCCCGGGTCTCCCGCCAATGTGCCCACGCCCGCTCCAGCTCGGACGCGGCGCGTTGGGCGCAGGAGACCAACTCCGGATCACGCATGAATCCCCCCGATGTTCGCTCGTGGCCGCCGGCTCAGCGGATCTCTCCGCCTGCTCACTGCCCCCGCGACCAGCAGGTCCTCCGGTTCCGTGGAACCGGAGCGGAGCCGGAGGCCGGCGTCAGGGCCAGAGTTAACACCGCCCGCGACTCGACACCTCGTCGGTTGACCTAGCTTTTGGGATCACTTGGAGCGGGGCCGGTGCTGTGCCGTTTGACGAGATGAGGGGTTACCTGCCGCAACCGGGCGACCTTTCCCGGTTCGGTGATGCGGTCGCTGAGCAGCAGGGCGGCCGACCGGCCCATCGCCCGGCGGGGCTGGTCGATGCTGGTCAGCGAGATGTGGTGCACGGCTGCGAGATGCGTGTTGTCATAGCCGACGACGGACAGGTCCTCCGGGACCCGGAGCCCGAGCTCGCTCGCGGCGGTGAGCACGCCCATGGCCACGATGTCGTTGGCCGCGAAGATGGCGGTGGGCCGCGGATCGCGTTCCAGCAGGGTGCGCGCCGCTCGGCGGCCGCCCTCCTCGGTGAAGTCGCCGTGCTCGACCATGATGTACGGCGCGAGCGCGTGGCTTCGCATGGCGACCAGATATCCCTCGCAGCGGCACCGGGCGGCGGACGACGGGGTGCCTTCGATGTGCGCGATGCGCTGGTGGCCCAGTTCCACGAGGTGGTCGACGGCGAGCCGGGCACCGAGCTGGTCGTCGT
Organism: Microtetraspora sp.; assembly: GCA_044868295.1. GTDB lineage: Bacteria > Actinomycetota > Actinomycetes > Streptosporangiales > Streptosporangiaceae > JBIOWF01. Next base: position 6,951 of record JBIOWF010000117.1, read on the forward strand.
CCACGACGATGTCGACGCCTTCGAGTTCGACGTCGCGCTCTCCGACCACGACCGTGGGCGTGTACGCGGCGGCCTCGGCCAGGGTGTTACTCGACGGGGCGACGCCCAGCAGCACCAGCCCGTCCACGCGCAGCTCAAGGAACGCTTCAACGGCTTCGTCCTCGAACGCCGGATCCCACCGGCCACTTCCGATCAGCAGCCGCAGCCCGTCGCCGTGCAGGCTCTCCTGCAGGCCGTCGAGGAACTCGGCGTAGAAAGGGTTGTGAAGATCGGCGACCAGCGCCCCCACCAGGTGGGTCCGACCTTCGACCAGGCTTCGCGCCACCGCGTTCGGGCGGTAGCCGAGTTCCCTGGCGGCCTGCAGCACGGCCTCGCGCCGGTGCTCGCTGACATGCGGCGATCCGCGCAACACGAGGGAAACCAGTGACTTCGAGACACCGGCACGCTCTGCAACGTTCCGGATCGTCGGCCGTGGCCGAGGGCTGAAGCCATCTGGCAGCCCGGCGTCGGATATGGGTACCCCGACATCGTGCCGGGCAGTGGTCTGCATGGACGGTCCTGACATGGTTCTCCCCACGATGCGTGGACGTGCACCTGTCAGACCAAACGATCGAGATGCCGTAAGGGTACGGGTTAATCTCGGTAACGCTCATTCCTTCCTGTTTCTCCATGCGTTGAGTTGGGAAGGAAGGTTTGTTAAGCGGCAGTGATCATTGGAAGGCGGTTGCCGGGGGTCGCTCCGCTAGTGTTCGGGGTGTGGGTGCGACATCCCGGGCGGGGAACAGCCACGAGATCCCTGAAGCGGCCGGTGCCCGGCCGGCGCGGCGCAGGCTCAGTGTCGACCGGCGCCGTGAAGAGCTCATCGCCGCCGCGCTGGAGCTGTTCAGCGAGCATGACGCCGAGGATGTCTCCATCGATGACGTCGCGATGGCGGCCGGTGCGTCACGGGCGCTCGTCTACCACTACTTCGGCGGCAAACAGGAGCTCTACGTCGCGGCGCTGCGCAGTGCGGCCGAGGAATTGGAGATGCGGCTGCAGCCGGGCGGCCGACGTGGTGGCCGGCTGGTGGACGAGCTGTCCGCCGGGCTGGAACGATATTTCGACTTCGTGGAGGAGCACGCCGCCGGTTTCGCGGCGCTGCTCAGGGGCGGCCCGGCCAATCGCGCGGGTGAAGTCGGTGAGATCATCGACGGAGTACGGCGGCGCCTGTTCCGGCTTCTCGCGAACCAGATGCACGTGAGCGATCCGGGCCCGGTGCTGCGGATCACGCTCCGGTCGTGGATCGCATCGGTGGAGACGGCGGGTCTCGACTGGCTCGAACACCGGGACATCGAGCGGGCGGAGCTTGAGCGCATGCTGGTGGACCACATGGTCGCGCTGTTGGGGGCGGCGGCGAATCATGACCGTCAGGTGGAGCTGTTGGTGGAGAGCCTGACCCAGGGCTCGCGCGCTTAGCAGGGCGGCGCCGGGCGGGCGGCGCCGGTCCCCGACCTTCCCGTGACCCATGGTGGTCACGGGCGTGTGGTGGACGCGCTCACATCTATGACGCGAGCGCGCCGTCTCCCCCCTTACCGACAACGGCCCCCGGTTACTACTCTGAGCGCTGCTGCGGAATCCCCGCGAGCAGTGCCCGAACCTCGGTCTCCCGGTAGCGCCGATGTCCGCCGAGCGTGCGGATGGACGTCAACTTGCCCGCCTTCGCCCACCGAGTGACGGTCTTGGGGTCGACGCGGAACATTGTTGCGACCTCCGCCGGGGTGAGCAGTGGCTCGGCCTCGGGTGTACGAGCTGACATTTGTGCGGCCTCTCCTCCGTGTGGACCGGCGACAGCGATCCTGCGACTGATCTTGACGCTTGTCACGGATGTCCCCCAATGATCCATAACGTGCGGGTTCTTGGACCATTTGCGGCATCACCCGATGTGACCATACAGCCACGTAGCGCGATTGGCGAGTCCTCTGGGCGCTACGCCTCGACCACGTGTTGATGTCACGCTCGGTGATTCTAGCGACACGTTTCGTGGTATCGCAGTGAAAACGGCAAACTACTCAGTTCGCAGATCTGAGATCGAACATGCCGTGACCCGAGCTTGCAGGTCAGGGCTGTCATTTGGGGCTTAGTTGGCGAACTCCAGCGCTTGAATTGACCTCCACCGGAGGGTCACGCGTTGATACATCGCGAAAGCAAGTTCTTCCTGACCGTTGTCCAAACCCGTGAGGGCCGCCCCCAACTCGGCGACGGACTGGTCCGCCTGCAGGGTCTCGTCGCTCATGAGATGGACGAGGCCTCCGTAGTCGAGCTCCACCAGCGAGTGGGGGTGGAACTCCTCGAGCCAGCGGCCCACTTCCTCAACTCCATTGAGGGTGGCCACGTCGCCGACGTGCCTGCGGATCACCACCAGAGCCCGGGCCACCCGCCTGCGCGCCTGCGCCATGGAAGTGACGTAGAGCATGTTCCGCGGCGGCGCCGTCGTGGTGGAGGCGGCCGGCTCCCCGGTCTTGGCCTCTTCCCCGCTCTTGCCGTCCTCCCCGCCGAGCACGAGCCACCGCTCGGCCGAGTCGAACGGCACGAACCAGGGAGTGGGGATGTGCCAGGTGCTCGTCCGGATGTGCGTACGCAGCGACTTCTCGACGCGCTTGAAGCGATCGAAGTCGTCTGCCGTCTGCTCGGCGACCGCCTGGGGGACGAACCGGTGCGACAGTTTGACGGGCAGGCCGCCGCGGAACGCCGCGAACGCGAGCCACGACCGCAGCCTGCTCTGCCAGGGGCAGACGTAGAGCATCTCCTCGACCCGCCGCAGGTAGGCGTTGGGGCTCTCCCGCTCGGGCGCCGGGGCCGGAGGTACGCAGAGCAGCCGCCGCACGGACTCACCATGCTCGACCTCGAGGGCGCCGGCGCGGCGCGGACGATCGCGCGATCCGGCGTAGGTCGTCCAGATGGTCCGATCCTGTGGGGAGAAGGCGGTCAGTGGCTCGTAGACGCGGAGGTACGCGGCATAGGGCAGCACATCTGAATCGTGCCATGAGCGGGACCGCCTGTGCAGATGCCGTCGGCGCTTTTCATGATCGTGCTACCGGAACCCCGGTAGGGTAGGGGCAGAGTCTGTCCGTCAGCCGTCGCGCCACAAAGCCGCGAGGCTCACGATGGACTCAGGATCCGCCGCAACGGGGCGGCGGACAGAGGCGATCAGGAGTCACCACCGTGACCGACGTCTTCGGGCTGTCCCGCAAAGACGGGAGCCCCACCGGCCAGGCAAGGCACGAGCAGGTCGTGTTCTGCTCGGACGAGCGCAGCGGGCTCTACGCGATCATCGCGATCTACAGCACGGCTCTCGGGCCGGGGCTGGGCGGAACGCGGTTCTACCCCTACGAGAGTGAGCAGGCCGCCCTCGCCGATGTGCTCAATCTCTCCCGCGCCATGGCGTACAAGAACGCCCTCGCGGGGCTCGATCTCGGTGGCGGCAAGGCCGTCATCATCGGTGATCCCACCAAGGACAAGAGCGAGGCGCTGCTGCGCGCCTACGGACGGTTCGTCGAGTCGCTCGGCGGCCGTTACTACACCGCCTGTGATGTCGGCACGTACAGCGAGGACATGGACGTCGTCGCCCGGGAGTGCTCATACGTGACGGGCCGGACCCCCGCGCACGGAGGCGCCGGAGACTCCTCGATCCTCACCGCCTTCGGCGTGTTCCAGGGCATGAGGGCCGCCTCCGATCACGTCTACGGTGCCGCCACCCTGCGCGGCAGGCGGGTCGGCGTGGAAGGCGTCGGCAAGGTGGGGCACCGCCTGGTCGACCATCTGATCGACGACGGCGCCGAGGTCGTGATCTGCGACGTCAACGAGGAGGCCGTCCAGCGGGTACGGCACCGCCATCCGCAGGTCGAGGCCGTGGCGGACGCCGCCGCTCTGACCGCCTCGGACATCGACGTCTACGCCCCTTGCGCGCTCGGCGGTGCGCTCGGCGACGTGTCGGTGGCGGGACTGCGCGCCAAGATCGTCTGCGGCGGTGCCAACAACCAGCTCGCCCACGTCGGCGTGGAGAAGCAGCTCGCGGAGAGGGGCATTCTCTACGCGCCCGACTATGTGGTGAACTCCGGCGGGGTGATCCAAGTGGCCGACGAGATCGCGGGCTTCAACATGGAAAGGGCCAGGGCAAGAGCCGCTCAGATCTTCGACACGACCTTGAAAATCTTCGCGATGGCCGACGAGGAAGGCGTTCCGCCCGCGGTGGCGGCCGATAGGCTGGCCGAGCGCAGAATGTCGGAAGTCGGGCGGCTTAGAAGCATTTGGCTACGCCGCTGACTGTCGACGCCCATACGACGTACCGAGCGGGGCGCAAAACAGGTACGGTTATAGGCGAACGAGAGACTGACGCCTCAAGTCAGGTGGCGTCGGTGCGCGGTGCGTTAGCGACGAGGGGTCCGGTGCGACCCCGCATGAGGGGGTCGAGCCAATGGGGCGCGGCCGAGCCAAGGCCAAGCAGGTCAAGGTCGCCCGCCAGCTGAAGTACAACAGCGGCGGCACGGATCTTGAGCGTCTGCGCGCGGAGCTCGGAGTCGTGGACGAGGACGATTCCGGCCACAGTGACGAGAATGACCCTTACGACGAATTGGCTGAACGCTATGCCGATTACGCCGCCGTCGACGACGAGGACGACGGCGACAACGATTCGTCCGGGCACCGTTGAGCCCTTCCTGAATCCCAGGTGAGACACCCGGCGGGCCAATGTCACGCCGGGTGCCTTCATCTTGCCCTGGATCAGGCCGAGCGCCCCGGTTCGCCGGGGCGCCTTTCGGCGTTTCACCCCCGGCGTCCGGCGCCGTTCGTGATCAGCTGAAGCGGGCCGCACCCGTGCCGGGCACCACCTCGCCGAGCACCCATGCGGGCAGGCCACGCTCGGTCAGCACGGCCACCGCCCGGTCGGCTTCCCCGGCCGGGACGATCGCGCACATGCCGACGCCCAGGTTGAAGGTCTTGTCCATCTCGGCCTGGGGCACCTTGCCGTAGCCGGCGAGGACCTCGAAGATCGGATTGGGCGACCACGAGCCCCGATCCAGGACGGCGTCAGCCGTACCGGGCAGGGACCGAGCCAGGTTCGCCGCGAGGCCGCCGCCGGTGATGTGGGCGAAAGCGTGCACCTCGACCTCCCGGATCAGCGCGAGGCAGTCCAGGGAGTAGATGCGGGTGGGCTCGAGAAGCTCTTCCCCGAGCGTGCGGGAAAGCTCGGGCAGGCCCTGTTCCAAGGCCAGCCCCGCCTCCTTGATGACATGCCTGACCAGCGAGTATCCGTTCGAGTGGACGCCGCTGGAAGCCAGCCCGAGCACCACGTCTCCCGGCTTCGCCCGGTCCGGGCCGAGCAGCTCGGACGCCTCGACGACACCCGTCCCCGCGCCGGCGAGGTCGTACTCGTCCGGGCCCATGGCACCCGGATGCTCGGCCGTCTCGCCGCCGACCAGGGCGCACCCCGCGAGGCGGCAGCCCTCGGCCACGCCGCCCACGATGTCCGCGATGCGCTCGGGCACCACCTTGCCGCAGGCGATGTAGTCGGTCATGAACAGCGGCTCCGCCCCGCACACCACGAGGTCGTCCACCACCATGCCGACCAGGTCGATGCCGATCGTGTCGTGCTTGCCGAGCCGCTGGGCCAGCATGACCTTGGTGCCGACCCCGTCCGTCGACGTCGCCAGCAGCGGCCGGCGGTAGCGCAGGAACGCGGAGGCGTCGAAGAGGCCGGCGAAGCCGCTGGCGTCGTCCAGCACCTCCGGGCGCCGCGACCTGGCGACCCGCGACTTCATCAGCTCGACCGCGCGGTCACCCGCCTCGATGTCCACACCGGCGGCCGCGTAGCTGGTCACTTGATCTCCTCCAGGACGTGCTTGCCGACCCGGTCCTGGTCGATCGCGATGGGGTACTCGCCGTCGAAGCATGCGCGGCAGAGCCGTTCCGCGGGGATCGTCGTCGCCCGCGTCAGGCCTTCGAGAGAGATGTAGCCGAGCGAGTCGGCGCCGAGTGAGGCACGGATCTCTTCGACCGTCAGCGAGCCGGCGATCAGCTCGGCACGGGTGGCGAAGTCGATGCCGTAGAAGCACGGCCAGGAGACCGGTGGTGAGGAGATCCGCACGTGAACCTCGGTGGCGCCCGCCTCGCGCAGCATCTTGACGATCGCCCGCTGGGTGTTGCCGCGCACGATCGAGTCGTCCACGACGACCAGGCGCTTGCCCTGGATGACCTCGCGTAACGGGTTCAGCTTCAGCCGGATGCCCAGCTGGCGGATGGTCTGCGACGGCTGGATGAACGTGCGGCCCACGTAGGAGTTCTTCACGAGGCCCTGGCCGTACGGGATGCCGCTCTGCTCGGCGTAGCCGATGGCGGCCGGAGTGCCGGACTCGGGAGTCGGGATCACCAGGTCGGCGTCGACCGGGTGCTCGCGGGCCAGCACGCGGCCCACCTCGACCCGAGTCGCCTGCACGCCGCGGCCGGCGATCGTGGTGTCCGGGCGGGCGAGGTAGACGTACTCGAACAGGCAGCCCTTCGGCTTGGCGAGCGCGAACCGGCGGGACTGGACTCCGCGCTCGTCGATGACGAGCAGCTCGCCGGGCTCGATCTCCCGGATGACCGACGCGCCGACGATGTCGAGCGCGGCGGTCTCCGATGCGACCACCCAACCCCGCTCCAGCCTGCCCAGCACCAGGGGCCGGATGCCCTGCGGGTCCCGGGCGGCGAAGAGCGTCTTCTCGTTCATCCACACGAGCGAGTAGGCGCCCTTGACCTGGGGCAGCAGTTCGGCCGCCGCATCCTCGACCGGCTGCGATCGGTCCCGGGCGAGCAGGGCCGTCAGCACCTCGGTGTCGGTCGTCGCCCGGGTCGTGCCCGGCTCGAGTCGCTCGGCCAACTCGGCGGTGTTGATCTGGTTGCCGTTGTGGGCGAGCGCGAGCCCGCCCACGTCGGTGGAGCTCAGCGTGGGCTGCGCGTTCTCCCAGACGCTGGCGCCTGTGGTGGAGTAGCGGCAGTGCCCGATCGCCAGGTGCCCGCGAAGGGTCCCCAGGATCGACTCGTCGAAGACCTGGGCGACCAGGCCCATGTCCTTGTAGACGAGGATGCGGCTGCCCTCGCTGACCGCGATGCCCGCAGACTCTTGGCCGCGGTGTTGCAACGCGTACAGCCCGTAATAGGTGAGTTTGGAAACATCCTCCCCTGGCGCCCAGACGCCGAAGACGCCGCAGGCATCCTTCGGCGCTCGATCGAGGAGGTCGAGGTCATGGCCTAGCCGGCCGTCGCCCTTCAGCACATGCTTGAGTCTATTTCGGCTTTCACGCTGTTCGGACACCCGGGTACGGAACTCTCGGGAAAACGATCGACGTCCCTTTGCCGTGTCGTCCCCGAAGTGCCTGTGTCACCGGGCGAATCTGGACTCTCCGGCATGCCCAATTCCAGGTCAGGGAGAGAGCGACCGTGACAGCGCCTGACGACCCGAACCAGCACGGCGCGTGGGACGGCCCACGTGACCGGCGGTTGGAGACCGACATCACTCCAGATGAACAGACGTTGATCTTTCCGGCGAGCTCCTGGGACGAACCAGACCATGAGGGCATCTGGCCACCGCTACCTGGATTTGATGACGGGCCGGAAAGCTCCGCGGACAAGCCGGACACCGCTGAGGACGAGCCCGAGCCCGACCTTACGGCCGAGGCAGACACCTTTACGAATGAGTCCGACATCTCTGCGGAGGCCGGCGGCGTCCCCGGGACCGTAGCGGCACCGTTCGATGACGAGCCCCTGGTAGAGGACATCTGGAACGGCACGGCACGGCACCAAGCCAAACAGATCGCCGCCAAGCAAGCCGAACCCGACCGGGCCGATCTTGGGTGGGCCGAAGCGGAGCCGGCTGCACCGGAGCGTGCCGGCCTCGGGTGGGCCGAAGCCGAGTTGGCTGCACCGGAGCGTGCTGACCGTGGGCGGGCCGAGGCGGAGCCGGCCGATGCCGAGCGCGCCGAACCCCAGCGGGAGAACGCCGAGCGGACCGAATCCGAGCGGACCGAATCCGAGTGGGCTCGGGCTGAGTGGGCCGGATCCGGAGCGGGTCCCAGGGACACGCTGATCGGTTTCTCAAGCTCATTCCGCGAGCCGGAGACCTCGTGGGAGCACCTCACGTCATGGGCCGCCCAGGACTACGCGACCCAGGAATATCCGCTACCGGACTACAAGGCCACCGACCAAATGATCTACTCTGAGCCACCCCCGGAACCGGCGGCTGAGCCCGTCCCCCAACCAGGGACGCTTGATCTGGAACCTTTGGCGCAGCCGGCCCTGCAAACTGAGCCTGACACCAGGCACGCGTTGGATCTCCACGATGCGCCCGCCCCGTCGACGTGGAGTGCTCCCGGCTACGCGTCTCACGTCACGGCATGGGGAACGCCGGTCACGTACGCCGCAGAGGCCGTCGACGGCCTCGACCGGAACGACGCGCCGCCCGAGCCTGCCAGGGGCGCCGGCGGGGAGCCACTGGGCCAGCCGCTCACGGGCGCGCGGGAGAGCATGGGCGAGGGGCCGCTTGGCCGGTCGTCCTCCACGAGCGGGGGAAGAGCTGAGGGCGCGTGGGAGCCACTTGAGGGCACAGGCGGGGGACGAGCTGAAGGCAAGGGCGGGGAACCACCTGAGGGCACGGATGGGGAGCCACTAGGCCAGTCGTCGTCTACCGGAGCGGGGCCGGCTGAGGGTGCGGGCGAGGGGCCGCCTGAGGGTGCGGGAGGTGGCTCTCGGGAGGAGGAGCCTGAGGGTGCGGGAGGGGGCTCTCGGGGGGAGGAGCCCGAAGTTACGGGAGGGGGCTCTCGGGGGGAGGAGCCCGAAGTTCCGCCGCGGGGCGGAGCGGGCGGCCAGCCGCCGTACGCCGGGCCGCCGCCGCCGTTCCAGCCGCCGCCCACGCCCCCGACCTGGCCGCAACAGCCGCCGCAGGCGCAACAACCCGGGGGAGGCCTGGGTACGGCGTCCATGGTGCTCGGCATCGCCAGCCTTGTCCTGCTGTTCGTGTGCGGGCTCGGCACGCTCACCGCGATCGTCGGCGTCGTCCTCGGCGTCGTCGCGCTCGTCAAGGATTCAAACAGGATCCGTGCGATCGTCGGCATCGTCCTGAGCATCCTCACGCTCATTCTGGCGATGATCTTGGCGGTGGTCCTCTTCAACTGGTACCAGGGCAAGAACTTCGGGGAGTGCTTTGATCCGGCGCTGCATCCGACGCAGGAGTCGGCCCAGCGATGCGTCGAGCGGAAGCTCAACGGCGTCGAGCCTGGAGTTGTCAAACAACTCGACATGGATTGACTCGATGGAGACAGACTGGGAGCCGACAAAGGTTCGTCCGTGTGGTGACGGTTCCGGTTGGTTGCCGAAATCCTGCTCCAACTGACTGGGCGCGTCGTCGCTGCGGGATCATGATCGCGGATGTCTGTCTGGACAGAAGGGGTGAGTGATGCCGGAGTTACCCGGGAGCACAGGGCGCCGTGGACGTAGGCAGGCTCCGCCAGATCCGGAGTCCGGGCCTGTGGCCGCGTTGGCCGACCAGCTCTGGAAGCTCAAGGCGCAGGCGGGGGACCCCTCCTTCGCGGAGATGTCCACCAAATTGGGAGCGGCGGCGTCGAAGTCGTCGCTGGCCGCCGCCACCCGTGGCCAGGTCCTGCCGAGCTGGGAGACGACCTGGGAGTTTGTACGGGTCCTCGCGGTGGACCGGCTGGGCCAGGACGCGGAGGAGGCGGAGCGCGAGTGGCGGGAGCGCTGGGAACGGGCCAGGAACGTCGTGCTGGGAGTCACGGATCTCCCCGATCTCGCCGATGAGAGCGCGTCGCCCGTGGAGCGTACGCGGATCAGCAAGAGGACGGCCGCCATCGCCGTGTTCTCCGGCGTGGTCGTCGCCGGTATCGGCGCCGTCCTCGTCTTGGCGCCATCGCCGACCGGCCGGGACGGTGGAAAGACGCCGGAGTCGAGCGCTCCGAAATCCGGGGTGACTCCAGTTGGCGACGACTCCGTGTTCGAGGGCGACATCACTTATCCCGACGGCACGAAGGTGGACGCGGGCACCTACTTCACGAAGGTGTGGAGAATCCGGAACACGGGCGCCACCCGATGGCAGGAGCGCTATCTGACCCGGATCAACAGCACTCCGTGTGACGCCCCCGAGATGGTCCCGATTCGGCAGACCGACCCGGGACAGACGGTGGACATCTCGGTGAAGGTGCGGGCGGCGAGCAGTCCAGGCCGGTGCAAGATCTATTGGAAGATGACAGACGCGGACCGCACCCCGCTGATGTCCGGCAAGAGGCCGATCTTCCTGGACGTCCAGGTCAGGAAGCCCTGACCGCAGGCCACCAGAGGCAGGGCCCGTCGGCCGGGAGTATGTACGGCATACCGCTGACCGGCCGTACCTCACGTCAGGCCGGCAGGGGGCCTGTCCGGGAGTCTGTACGGCATACCGTCGGCCGGCCGCAATCTCACGTCAGGCCGGCAGGGGGAGGATGCCTGTCAGTCGGGGGTCGGTACGGCGTACCGTTTGGCCGGCCGTACCTGATCTCACGGCACCACCGGCAGGAAGTCCGTCAGGTCCGCGCGGGCGCCGCTGGCGGTGAGTCGGCCGCCCGCCAGAGCGTCGGGCCAGGCGAGTCTGCCGGTGGCGAGCTCAAGCCACGTCCGGGGGTCGGTCTCGACGACGTTCGGCGGGGTGCCGCGCGTGTGCCTCGGGCCCTCGACGCACTGCACCGCCGCGTATGGCGGGACCCGGATCTCCACGGTCCGGCCGGGCGCCCGCGCGGCGAGCTCCTCCAGCAGGTGCCGTACGGCGAAGCGCGCGGCCTCCCTGAGGGGGGTGAGGCCGCGGTCGTAGGCCCGCAGGACCGCCCACACGCACGCGTTCGGAGCGGCGCGGTCCGGGCCGTCGAAAGGGGGTTCTCCCAGGTCGGCGAGCTGGGCGTCGAGAGCGTCGCGGACCTTCTCCGGGTCGAGTCTGCGTGGCGGCACTCGACCATTCTCGCGTAGTGGTTCATCGCGTCGGCAAACGTCTTGCGTGTTGTGGCGCCGGCCGAACGTCTACTCGTGCAACGGTTCGGAGCGTGTTCGTGGCGGTCCAGCACCCCCGGGCCACCAGTGAGAGGGCCGATGGCCAATGAGAGCCCCCCGACGGAGCTCCAGATGCTGAGGGCCCTCCCACGTTCGCGCGGATCCGGGAAGATCGCCCGCAACAGGGCCAGCGACGATGGGGTCAGCAGCGCGGCGCCCACCCCCTGGACGGCCCGGGCGGTGATCAGTGACTCCAGGCTTCCCGACAGTCCGGCGGCGACGGAGGCCGTGGTGAAGATCCCGAGTCCCG
>JBIOWF010000118.1:0-2591 GCA_044868295.1 Microtetraspora sp.
CGGCGAGCCGCCGCAGGAGCTCGTCCTTGCTCGCGTGGCGGCGGTAGAGCGCGCCGATGCCGACGCCCGCGTGCTTGGCGACCGCGGTGATCGGTGCGCCTGGGTCGGCGAGAAAGACCGCGCGCGCCGATTCGAGGATCAGCCGGTCGTTGCGCGCGGCCTCCGCAGCGGTACCGTTGACGATTCCGGGCGAGCGTTCTGGAGGTTCGGGTGCCGGCGGAAGACCGGTTCGACATGGTCGTCATTGGCTCCGGGCCCGCTGGCGAGAAGGCGGCGGCGCAGGCGGCCTACTTCGGCAAGCGGGTTGCCGTCGTGGAGCGGTCCCCCTCTCCCGGCGGGGCAGCCGTGAGCAATGCCGGGATCCCCACCAAGACTCTGCGCGAAACTGCCCTGTACATCACGGGTTTCCGTCGGCGGGAGGTCTACGGGCTACGGCTCACACTTGATCCGGACGCCACGCTGGCGCAGCTCAGGACGCGGACGGCCCAGGTGATCGAGACGATGACGGATGCGGTCCGCCGAAACCTCGAACGTCACGCCGTCCAGTTCGTTCGTGGCGGCGCCAGGCTTGGCCCGGACCGGACCGTGCATGTGACCGTCGATTCCGGCCAGGAGCGGGTCCTGCAAGGTGACGTGGTGCTGATCGCGACGGGTTCGCGGCCGGCGCGACTGACCGGTGTCCCGTTCCATGATCCAGACGTTGATGACTCGGAGAGCGCGTTCGAGATCGATCGCCCCGTCGGCAGCGTGGTGGTCGTGGGAGGAGGGGCCGTTGGGTGCGAGTACGCCTCGATCTTTACCGCCCTCGGCATGGAGGTGACGCTCGTCGACTCAGGCGGTCGCCTCCTTCCCTTCCTCGACGGCGAAATCTCAGAGCTCCTCGCGCAGGCGTTCGCCGGTATGGGAATGCAGCTGGTGCTCGGCGGTGGGAGGGCTGCGGTGGCGCGCGATGAGAAGGGACTGTGCGTCACCCTCGCGGGCGGCGAGGAAATCAGGCCGGACAAGGTCCTGTTCGCGCCCGGACGGGCGGGAAACACGGAGGGGCTCGGTCTCGAGGAGGTCGGGGTGCAGATCGACGATCGAAACCGGGTCGTCGTGGACGACCGGTTCCAGACGACTGCGGAGTGGGTCTACGCGGCCGGTGATGTCATCGGGCCCCCGGGACTCGCCTCGGTGTCGATGGAGCAGGGGCGGGTTGCCGCGTGCTATGCGCTGGGGATCCCGTTCAAGGAGACCGTGGACCCGATACCGCCGTTCGGCGTGTACTCGGTGCCGGAGGCAGCCATGGTCGGGCTCACCGAGGAGGGTGCCGCCGCGCAGGGGATCGACTACGAGGTGGGGCGCGGGTGGTTCGCCAACAACTCGCGGGCCACGATCGCCGGAGCGACGGACGGGCTCGTGAAGCTCGTCTTCCGGCGGGAAGACCGGAAGCTGCTCGGGGTCCACGTCCTCGGGGACCTTGCGGCCGAGCTTGTCCACCAGGGCCAGGTGGTGCTCAACTACGGCGGGAGCATCGACTACTTCATCCACAGCACCTTCAACGTGCCCACCCAGAGCGAGGCGTACAAATACGCGGCCTACGACGGATTGCACCGCGTCAAGGCGCGCTGAGGTTTTCTGACAGCCGGGCGGCGCGGAACCGCCTTGAGCCGTGGCGGCGGTAGTCCGGATCGCGGCATCCGGGCGTATGCTTCCGTCAGCGTAGTGGTCCGTCTGTTGTTCCATGATGCGACCCGCCGCCGTCCACAGGGTCGCGTCGGCAAAATGGGTGAAACCAGACGTGGGAGTCTCGCCGTTTCATGCGCCGTGGTTGATCTGCTTCAGGTGAGGACTGACGCTGATGGGTGCTGAGTTAGCGTCGCAAACCCTCACCTTCCTATTCACAGACCTCGAGGGCAGCTCCAAGCTCTGGGAGCAGCAGCGGGAGTCCATGAAGGAAGCGCTCGAGCGCCACGACGCGATCCTCCGCGACGCAGTGGAGAGCTCGAACGGGCAGGTGGTAAAGACGACCGGCGACGGATTGATGGCCGTCTTCGCCTCCCCGGCAGACGGCGTAAACGCCTGCCTCAAAGCTCAGCACGGCCTCGCCCATGAAACGTGGGGGCAGACCGGGCCGCTTCGTGTGCGGATGGGGCTTCACGCAGGGGAGGCCGCCACGCGCGAGGGCGATTACTTCGGCCCAACCCTCAACCGTGCCGCACGGATCATGTCCGCCGGCCACGGTGGCCAGGTACTTCTGTCGGCGGCCGCGGCGGCGCTGGTCATGGATGAGCTGCCGAGCGGGTCCACGCTGCGTGACCTGGGCGAGTATCAACTCAAGGGCTTGGGACGCGCCGAGCGCGTCTTTCAGCTCGTCCATCCGGGCCTCGAGGCCAGCTTCCCGCCGTTGGCGACCCTCTCCCGCCGACCTAGCGAGCTCCCCGAGCAACCGTCCGAATTCGTCGGGCGCGACACGGAGTTGAAGCAGATACGGGAACGCCTCGAGGACGAGTCGGTGCGGCTGCTCACGCTCACGGGGCCCGGTGGCATCGGAAAGACGCGACTCGCCCTTCGGGCCGCCGCCGACGAGATCGACCAGATCGGAAGAGCAC
>JBIOWF010000119.1:0-11061 GCA_044868295.1 Microtetraspora sp.
ACGAGCACGGCGAGCACCTCCTCAGCCGAGACGAAGCGGACATCAGACCCCGGCCACCCACACGACCGAGAGTCTTCAACTGGTACGCGACTTCATCACCGGCGAATGGCCCCAAGGGCCCGCCCACCAAGCTCACCTGAAACGGCCACCCCAACAGTATCCGAACACACAAGCGAACGCAAGTACTTTCTGTGATTCGACGAAAGCTGAGAGCAACGTCGGCTGTCGCCGCAACACCGATCCCCCAATGCCTGATCCTGCTGCGATCCAGGCGTGACGGACTCAGAGGACGGGAAGATCTGAGCTGTGCGATGAGGCCGCCTACCAGTGAATCACCAGCCGCCGACGCCGCAGCCGCCGGAACCGGTCGCACAGCTCGGTGATCTGCCCGCTCGACCCGGTCCACACCAACCCCGTCGTGTCGGTCGCGATGTGCGGCTCGTGATCCATCACGTTCAGGTCCATGCTGAGCTACCACCGGACCGGCATCGGGTCGGGATCGCCCAAGTCCCTGATCTTGGCCTCGGCCCGCCACTGCTCGGCCACCAACCCTGACAGCACGTCTTTGGCGTCCTTGAGGACAGCTGAGGTCGGGACCGGGTCGCCTCGGCCGGCCATCCGCTCAAAGGTGAGAGCTATCGTGACCAAGAGTGTGGCGGCAGCCCCGACGAGCCACGGCCACCATGGCTCGTCGACCCGGATGAGGCCCGTCCAGAGGTTGCCGACCAGGCCGAGCGCGATCGACACCGCCAGGACGGCAACGGGTGAAGGGCGCCGACGGGCGCCACGCTGTCTGATCATCCGCCCAAGCGCCACCTCTGCCCATTACCTAGCCATCTCCGCAACGCCCGCATTAGCCGAACTGAGATCTTTATCACCTTCGTCGGACGTCCTGAGGTTCGCGACCGCCGTACGGGGTCACACCAGGCCAGCGACCACCCTCGCCGCCGCTTGACCGCACACGCGCCGGCCGAACGGAATCATTCGAGGCCGGTGAGGGCCTCAGCGGCGGCTTGGCCGCACACACGCGCCGCGCCGTGGGTGGCGATGTGGACCGCGCCGAGGTCGGTACGGCCGGGCAGGCCCATCTCCACCACGACACCGTCCGGCCGCGCGGCGAGCATGTGCCCAAGGGCGTCCATCTGCCAGGGGTGACGGTGGGCGTCCCGGACCACGATCACCAGCGGCCGGCCGACGGCCTGGCTCAGGGCCGTGGCGGGCAGGCCGTCGGCGAGGTCCGGCTCGCTGAGCCGGGTTACGGTGGTGCCGGGCAGCAGCTTGCTCAACGGCTCGCCGGCGCCCCAGGGCGTGCTCTTGTCGATGGCCAGGTTGGTCTTCGGCGCCAGTTCGACGACGTGCGGCGCGACCACCAGCGGGAGCACGGCCGCCGTCCCGGGACGTATGGTGACGCGGATGGCCCGGCGGGCGGCCGTGAGGCCGATCTCGCCCGGATCCTCCGCCTCGGCGGCGGACGGCTGCCACGCGGCCAGCGCTCGCACCCGCAGCGCCGCCTCAGCGAGCCTTTCCTCGGTCAGCCGCCCCTCGGTCACGGCGTCCACGATGGCGTTCCGGACCAGCTCGACCGTCGCCTCGTCCGTGTACTCCCCGCCCACGCAGATCGAGTCCGCGCCGGCGGCGATCGCCATGGCGCCGGCGCCGCCGAGACCGTAGGCGCCCGCTACGGCCGCCATGTCGATGCCGTCCGTGATGATCAGGCCGTCGAAGCCGAGCTCGTTTCTGAGCAGGTCGGTGAGGATGCGCGGGCTGAGGGTGGCGGACAGGACGTTGTCGTACGCGGTGACGAGCAGGTGGCCGGTCATGATCGACCGGACGCCCGCATGGATCGCCGCGCGGAAGGGCCACAGCTCGACCTCGTCCAGTTCCTCCTTCGAGACCGTGACGCGCGGGAGGCTGTGGTGGGAGTCCACGGATGTGTCGCCGTGCCCGGGGAAGTGCTTGGCGCAGGCCGCGACCCCGGCGGACTGCAGGCCGCGGATCCAGGCGGCGGTGTGCCGGGCCACGAGCCGGGGGTCCGCGCCGAACGAGCGCAGGCCGATCACCGGGTTGTTCGGGTTGGAGTTGACGTCGGCGGACGGGGCGAAGTTGAGGTTCACCCCGGCGGCGGCCAGGTCGCGTCCCACGTCACGGGCGACCCGCTCGGTCAGCTCCACGTCGTCCACGACGCCGAGGGCGTAGTTGCCGGGCCGGGAGCTTCCCGTACGGGCCTCCAGGCGGGTGACGTCGCCCGCCTCCTCGTCGATGCCCACCAGGACGTCCGGGTTCTCCGCACGGAGCGCCGAGGTGAGGGTGGCGAGCTGGGCGGGGGTGTCGATGTTCCTGGAGAACACCACGACCCCGGCCAGCCCGTCGGCGAGTCGCCGGCGCACCCAGTCGGGGGGTGTCGTCCCGGCGAAGCCTGGGAGGAGGACCGTGTCGGCCAGGCGCAGCAGATCGCGGCTGTGCGTCATTCTCCCGCCTCGGGGGCGGCCTGGGCGTACGTCGAGCGTTGAAGCATGCTCGAAATCTAATAGTAAAGTTTCCTATTCGCTAGAGCATTGACCTTCGCTCTTAGAGATCGATTCGTTGAAGCCTGTTGTCCTTGACATGGAAGCTGGCGCCGGTCGAGACAGGGGCGCCCGGCCGGTCGACGAAATCCACCACGCGGTAGTCGGCCCGGAAGTCGTCCATGCTCGCCGTACAGGACATATAGCCGCGGCGGCCGTCGAAGAACGCGATGTGCGGGTTGAGCGCGAGGATGGCGCTCGCGTCGGTCACCGCCGGCATGCTCGTCACCGAACTGCCGACGAACTCCACGCCCAGCGCCCTGGCCGCCGGATCGGCCAAATCGGCCCTGAGATCGCAGGCCCAGCTGTTGTGCACGTCGCCGCTCAGCACGACCATGCCCTCGGGTGCGTCGGCGAGTACGCGGGCCCGCGAGTCGGGGCAGCCGTCCCAGGCGTCGGTGCTCGGCGGTTCGAGCGGGAACCTGCGCTGAGCGAAGAACACGGCCTGCGCGAGCACCTTCCACCGCGCCTTCGCGCCCTTGAGCCGTGTGATCAGCCACTGCTCCTGGGCGTGACCGAGCATGTCGCGCCCCTCGCGGTACTGCCGCACGTCGGCGAGGACGAAGTCCACGACCCGCCCGTACGGCCGCCAGCGGTAGATCTGCAGGCTGTTGCCGACCGGCCGGACCCGCAACGGCAGGTGTTCGTAGTAGGCCTTGAAGGCGGCCGTCCGCCGCTTCAGGAACGCGGCCGGACTGGTCCCGTCACCGGGCAGCAGGCCCTGGTAGTTGTCGCGTACCTCGTGGTCGTCGGGGATCGTGACCCAGGGCGCGGCGGCGTGCGCGGCCTGCAGGTCCGGGTCCATGTGGTAGCGCGCGTACCGGTTGCGGTAGGCGCCGAGTGTCGTGCACTCGGCCTCCGAGTCCAAGGGGCGCACGTAGCGACCGGGCCCGGGCTGCCGCGGCTTGCCGTACTCGTAGATGTAGTCGCCGAGGTGAACGATCAGGTCGGGACGCTCGTCGGCGAGATGGCGCAGCGCCGTGAAGAAGCCGTGCTCGTACCGTTGGCACGACACGGATCCGAACCGCACCGGAGCCGTCGACGTGGGGTCGGGGGCGGTCTTGGTCCGGCCCACCGGGCTGGTGTGGGATTCCCCCGAAGAGCCGACCGTGAACCGGTAGAAGTACTCGGCTCCCGGACGGAGCCCGCTGATCCTGACGTGGACGCTGTGCGCCCAGTCCGGCTGGGCGTTGGCGGTGCCGGACTGGACCACGTGGCGGAACGCCTCGTCCTCGGCGATCTGCCACCCCACGGCCATGGCCTGGTTCGGCATGCCTCCCGGCCGGGTGGGATGCAACGGGTCGGGCGCCAAGCGGGTCCACAGGATGACGCCGTCGGGCAGTGGTTCCCCGGAAGCCACCCCCAACGTGAACGGATAGCCCAATTTCGCCATAAGAATGATCCTGCATAAGAACGAGGGCCTGTGACGCGTGGTTGTGCAAGGTCATGCGGGGCGCCGTACGGGCCATCAGGGTCGATCGGCGATCCGCGCGTGCTCGCACAGGGAGGTTTCGCAGGTCAGACGCCCACACGGAAATTCGCTCCGGCGCGGGATCAGAGGCGTTCGACGATGGTGACATTCGCCTGGCCCGCCCTCGCACAGGTCTGCGGGGTGCGCCGGGGTCGGAGCCCCGTTCCCTCTGCCGACGAGAGCGTGGACGGCGCTGACGATGCGTTCCTCAGCCACGCGAGCCTCCGGTGCGCGGATCTCGCCCACAAACTTGGCAAGCGCTTGGTGAACAACGAAACATGGGATGAGCAGGTGACCCACCGGACGTTACGTGAACAAGCCATTGCTCGCAGGCCCATAATGGAGGATGTGACCCAGCGAAAGAACTCCGGCGCGGCCACGGCCGCTCCCGCGAAGCGCCAGAGCGCGACGAAGCGGGCCGCCACCACGGGCTCGGCGTCCGAGCGGCGCGACCACCTCGTGAAGCTCGCGGCGGAGCTCTTCGCGCGTAAGGGCTTCCAGGCGACCACCGTCCGCGAGATCGCCGACGAGGCGGGCATTCTCTCAGGAAGTCTCTACCACCACTTCGACTCCAAGGAAACGATCGTCGACGAAGTGCTCCGCACCTTCCTCGAGGATCTTGTCGCCCACTATCGCCGCGCGCTCGAGACCGAGGGCGACCCGCGGAGCGTTTTGTCTGAGATGGTGAGGATCGGGTTCGGCACGCTGGAGCCGCATCGCGCGGCGATCACGGTGATGCAGAACGACTGGAACTACTTGCGCTCCCTGCCCGGCGACCGCTTCGACTACCTGATCAAGGCCGAGGACGAGGTCGAGCGCATCTGGATCGAGCAGATCAAGCGCGGCCAGGCAGCCGGGCAGTTCCGCGGCGACGTCGACCCCAAGCTCACCTACCGCATGATCCGCGACACGATCTGGGTCGCGGTGCGCTGGTTCCGACCGGGCGGCCGGCTGAACACCGGCACCATCGCGGAGCACTACATCACCGTCCTGTTCGACGGCCTCGCGGCCGGAGAGCGGACCAGTCAAAAGGCATGAACCGCCAACATAGCCAACATACTGACGACGTGCGCGCCACGGACCAGGCCACGGCGTGGGCGAACCGGTGAACATGGTGAAGGCCGTACGCCAGGCGCTGACCGAGGTGGCGGATCCGGCCAAGGCCCCGGCCATGCGCGCGTACATGAAGTCGGACATGCCCTTCCTCGGCGTGCAGGCGGTGCCCCGGCGCGCCGCACTGCGACAGCTCTTCGCCGAGCAGCGCCTCGACTCTGCGCCCGAATGGCGCAAGGCCGTGCTCGCGCTGTGGCGGGAGGCGGAGTACCGCGAGGAACGGTACGCCGCGATCGAGCTGTCCGGCTTCCGTTACTACAAGTCCTGGCAGACGCTCTACACCGTCCCTATGTACGAGGAGATGGTCGTCGGCGGCGCCTGGTGGGACCTGGTCGACGAGATCGCCGTGCACCGGATCGGAACGCTGCTACGGCTCTATCCGGAGAGCATGAAGTCGCTCATGCTCGAATGGTCTCGGGATGCCGACCTGTGGAAGCGGCGCACCTCGATCCTCTGCCAGAACACCTTCCGGGAGCGCACCGACACCGGCCTGCTCTACGCGTGCATCGAGCCCAGCCTCGGTGACATCGACTTCTTCGCGCGCAAGGCCATCGGCTGGGCGCTGCGGGAGTACTCCAGGACCAATCCACGCGAGGTGGTGCGGTATGTCGAACACAAGGGCATCACCGGCCTGAGCCGCCGCGAAGCCCTGCGGAACGTCGCCAACGCCTGACCGGAGCGAGCCCTCTCCCGCCTCCCTCCGTTACCGCCAGAGGTCCGGCTTGGTCATCCGTGCTTGCGGGTCAGCTTGCGCCAGGTCTGGAACATCCCGGCGGGGTCGTCGTATACCTGCCAGGGCCACATGGTCACGAGGTCGCCGATGACCTCGAACTGCTCTTTCGCGGCTGTGTAGTCCTTCGCGCCGACGAAGACACAGGCGAACACGTTGTGCGCCACCGGCCAGCCCGGCCTGCGACGGTGGGCGGGGTTCAGCACCGAGTGGCGGGCGGCGGCATGCAACTCGGCCAGCACCTCCGGCCGGCTCAGGTAACCGTCCTCTCGCTCATCGAGCCAGTGCTCGAAGTGTGCGACGGCGATGAGTTGGCCGAGGGGGCTTCCGGGTGGTGACGCGGCCACGGCCTTGCGGGCGAAGGCGAACATCTGCTCATCGCTGCCGAACCACTTGGCGCAAAGGCCCTGCAGCATCTGCGAGTGGGCCCTGATGTGCAAGGGATGGCGGCTCACCACCGCGTCGAACCGGCGCCACGCCTCTTCCGGCCCGACGCCCCGGCCTCGGGCCGACGTGACGAGAAACGACCAGGCAGCGGTGTCCTCTGGATCCCGCTCGACCACCTCGTCAAGGCAGTCCTCGGCCATCTTGAGCCTTCGATGGAACTCACGGAACTGCTGGGCCGATGTCTCGCCGGCATACGCCGCCCCACGTGCCGCCCACGCCCACTCGACCCCGTGCGCTCCCTTGACCAGCAGCGGCAGGGTAGATCCGGGTTCAGCCGCGATCCACTCGCCGATCCAGTCCTGAACGCCCTCGATACGTGAGCAGATCTCCAGGTAGAAAGCCCGGTCGTCCGGATCGTCGACGGCCCCGAGGAAGTCCCGAACGGAACGCCAGTCGCGCCTGGATATCGCGTCTCTGAGGCGGAAGGCACCCGGGTCGCCCATGCAGGGGTCGACGACCGGCTTCGGCTGCCTGCCAGGGATCCTGAAACGCATGGTGCCCATGGTACATAAGTGCATCAAAGCTTCCGTTGAGAGTGGGTCGAACATGGCGCTGCGTGCCGCAGCCTCCCTGATCATGTTGGCGGGGTTCTTCGCGGTGGCGGTGGTTCAGTTCGCCGGTGCGGTGGCATTGGCCGTACGGCTCGCCACCGTCGGGCCGAGCATCATCGCCGTGAAGCTGACCTGGCTGCTCGTCGCCGTGCCCTCCTGGGCTATCGGCCGTGCGACATGGAATGCCATAAGGACCCGGCCGGACCTCCCTACCGGTCTGCTTGTGACTCCCGATCAGGCGCCGCTGCTGTGGCAGACCGTGCGTGATCTGGCGAACGAGGTGGGCACCCGCCCGCCCGATGAGATCTGGCTGACCCCTGACGTCAACGCCTCGGTGTTCGAGAGCTCCCGGCTGCTGGGGCTGATCGGCGGAGAGCGCCGCCTGCATGTCGGGCTGCCGCTGCTGCACACGATGACCGTCAGCCAAGTGCGCGCCGTGCTCGCCCATGAGCTGGGCCACTACTCGCGGGAACACACACGTCTGGCGGCGCCCGCCTACCGGGGCAGGCTGGTGATCGCGAGCACTCTCGACCGGATCAGCCCCTACAACCCGGTCGGTTGGATCTTCAAGGGGTACGGCAGGCTCTATGTTCTCGCCGACAATACGGTGGCCCGCCGGCAGGAGCTGGAGGCGGACCTGGCCGCGGCCCGGGTCGCGGGCCGGGACGCCGCGGCCAGTGCGCTGCGCGAGGTCCACGTTCTGGACGCCGCCTGGGATTTCTTCTGGTTCTCCTACGTCCGGCCCGGATGGGAGTCCGGGTTCGCCCCGGACGATGTCTTCGCCGGGTTCGGCGAGTTGATGGCGGCACGTACGGACGAACTGGACGAGCTGCGGTCCAGCGCACCTGAAGAGTCCGGGTCGAAGTGGGACGCCCATCCCCCGCTGGCCAAGCGGATCTCCGTGATCCTGGCTGCCCCGCAGACCCCGGTCACGCCCGACGAGCGGCCGGGACGCGTACTGCTGCGCGATTTCGCCGAGTCGGGCCGCCGCCTTCAAAGAGAGGCGATGGACGGTGGCGATCGCACCGTGCTCGCCTGGCCGGAGTTCACCGCGGCCGCCCTTGACGCCGGGCTCCAGAGAGAGGCGGACGCGACGTTCCGTACGATCGCGCGGGTGGCCGGACACGCGGAGATCGGCCTGGCCGACGTATTCGACCTCATCGCGGCAGGAAGACTGATCGAGATCGGCCAGCCTCTTTTCCCCGATGCCACCCGCCGGGAGGTCGGCTCACTCTTCGCGGAACCGCTGGAGTCCCTGCTTCAGCTCGCGGCCAGCAGGTCGGGCGTCGCTCGATGGCGGCATTCCTGGTCCGGCCCGGCCGAGTTCCTCGATCGGAACGGAGTCCCGCCGCCACTCGATGAGATCGCCAAGCTGGCCGTCTCCTCCGGCGGTCTCGACAAGGCGCTGGCGGAGCTCGACCAGCTCGGTATCGAGATCGGGAGCGCGTCGGTGGCCGAACGAGCGCCGACCACGTTCGGTTCGATGGTGCTGGGCGGCCTGGCGAATGTGAAGGTCGACGACATCGAGTACGACCTGGTGGTGCTCACGACCGGGCTCGTCCTGGTGCCCGACCCGGGAAAGACGGACAAGGGCCGTCGCAGGCTGGCGGAACTGATCGAGTCGACGTCGGCGGCGAAGCCGGCCGAGTGGCACCGCTTCGTGGCGTACGAGCAGATCGCTTCGGCGACGGTGTCCAAGCGACTGCCCGTCGTGGCGGAGCTGACCCTCCACGGAGGACAGACGTTGCGTGTGCGGGAGAAGCTCCTCAGCGAGGAGCTCGGCGAGTCCAGCCGCGACGCACTGCTCGCCGTACTGGATGGGCTCATTTGAGCGCCCGAAGACTGGATCGTGTGTCCGGGAGCTCAACACCGGGCGAGCCGGGCGGTGCTGCGGAGCAGGCGCGCAGGACGGGCGGTACCGGCGTTATGGATGCGTTTGCGCTGATCGGCGCGCGTCCCGCGATCACGCCAGAGGCGTCCTGGCAGCTCTAAACCCGCAATGCGACCAGGCCATGACGATACGGAATCTTAACACGAAACTCTTGTCCAATCGTTGAACAATACCTAGATTGTGGGTGGGCTCGGCCCGAGTCACGAGACGATCGGGGCACCATCGTTCCTGGCCGGATCTGGTGTCGTCTCCTTCTGAACGCAGGTAGCGAGGTGCTCCACCATGACGACATCGCCCGCACGGCGACCGGCTACCGACATGTACGGAGAACCGGAGGGCAGGGCCTCCGACTGGTACTACACGCTGGGCCGGAGAGGCCGGCGGGCGTTCAAGGGAGCGTTCCTCGGCTTCGCCCTTGACTCCTACGACTTCTGGGTGCTCCCGCTCAGCCTCAGCGCGATCGCCGCGACCTTCAATCTCGGCAAGCCCGAGACCGGCCTGCTGGCGACCGTGACCCTGGTGTACTCGGCGCTCGGCGGCATCTTCGCGGGCGTGCTCGCGGACAGCATCGGCCGGGTCAAAACGCTCATGGTCACGGTCATCACCTATGCGGCGTTCACCGCTTTGTGCGGCCTGGCCACGAACTACGAGACACTGCTGATCTTCCGCGCGTTGCAGGGCCTCGGGTTCGGCGGGGAATGGGCGGCCGGAGCCATCCTGGTGGCCGAGTACGCGCAGGCACGGCACCGTGGCCGGGCCGTCGCGATGATCCAGAGCTCATGGGCCGTCGGCTGGGGGCTGGCCGTCCTGGTCTACACGCTGGTGTTCAACCTGGTCGACGAGAGCCTCGCCTGGCGGGTGCTCTTCTGGACCGGGGCGCTGCCCGCGCTGCTGGTCATCTACCTGCGGCGCAACATCGCCGACGCCAACGTCTTCGCCGAGAGCAGGCAGCGGTCCGCCCGGGTCTCCTTCTTCAAGATCTTCCGGGGCGGGCTGGCTCGGATCACGTTTTTCGCGATGCTCCTCGCCACCGGAGCCCAGGGTGGCTACTACACCCTGGCCACCTGGGTGCCCAACTATCTCAAGACAGAGCGCGGCCTGTCCGTGATCGGCACCGGAGGCTACCTGGCCTTCCTCATCACCGGCGCGTTCTGCGGCTACCTGACCGGCGGCTACTTCACCGACAAGATCGGGCGGAAGAAGACGTTCGCTACCTTCGCGGCGCTCAGCGGAGTGCTCATCCTGCTGTACACGCGGCTTCCGACCAGCGCAAACGCGTACGTGCTGTTCCTCGGGTTCCCCCTGGGGTTCACCTCCTCCGCGATCTTCTCGGGATTCGGCGCGTACCTGTCCGAGCTCTACCCGAGCCACATGCGCGGCACCGGTCAGGGCTTCACGTACAACGTGGGCCGCGGTATCGGTGCCCTCTTCCCCACCGTCATCGGCTATCTCGCCACGACCTACAGCGTGGGCGGTGCGATGGCGTTCGGCGCCGGGACGTACGGGATCGCGCTCCCGGCGCTGCTCGGCCTGCCGGAAACCCGGGGCACCGACCTGGCCTGACCGGCGCGAATGCAGTGCGAATGCACTACGGATGCAGCACGAATCCAGCACGGATGCAGCGCCGCCCCCAGGTCCGCCTCACCTGATCGGCACGAATCCAGCACGGATGCAGCGCCGCCTCCAGGTCCGCCTCACCTGATCGGCGCGGATTCAGCGCCGCCTCAGGTCCGGCTCACCTGGCCGGCGGACAGAAACGCTCGCGGTAGGCCGTCGGGCTGAGCCCGGTCTGCCGCCGCAACTGTGCCCGCAGATTCGAGGCGGTCCCGAGGCCGCTGAGCCGGGCCACAATGTCGAACCGGAGCTCACCGCGCTCGATGAGCCGACAGGCCAGCGCCACCCGTTCGGCCGTGAGCCATGCCAGGGGCGTGGTGCCGAGCTGGGTCCCGAACCGCCGGTGCAGGGTGGCCGGGCTGACCACCGCGTGGTCCGCCAGGTCCGCGATGGTCAGCGGGTGGTCCAGCCGTTCCTGGGCCCAGGCGAGCACGGAGGCAAGGGAGGTGTCCGGTACGGCCGGGAACTGAGCCACGGTGGCCCGAGGGCGCGCTCACGGGTCGTCCGCCGTGACGGCATCGGCCTCGGCGATCAGGTCGAACGCCTCACCATGCCTGCCGAGCGAGCGCAGGACGTCGGCCAACCGGTGCAGCGAGAGCACGAGCGCGGCTCCGCCCTCCGTACGTGTGAGAGCGACGGATTCCGTCGCCGGCGGCAGCGCGTCGGCCGGGCGGCCGGCC
>JBIOWF010000120.1:0-2209 GCA_044868295.1 Microtetraspora sp.
GCCAACGGTGCGGCTGGCGGAGCCACGCCGGCGGCCGGAGTTGCCGGAGCGGCTGAAAGCGGGGCGGAGGGAGGAGTGACCGGGGCGGGGGGAGGAGCGACCGGCGCTGGCGAAGCGGCCTTCTCCGGTGTGGTTTGGAGGACGTGGGCCCGGCTGAGAGAAGGGCTGTCGAGGGTTCGGTACGTCAGCTGTGGTACTTCGGCCGCAGCATTTTCGGCTAGAGGCGACCCACAAAGGTCACAGGCCGGACCAGGATTCGAGAACAGGCCACACCATCGACATGCGATCTTGTTGGCCTGCTCGACCACAGCAGAACCCGCACCCTTGTCCTGCCCC
Source organism: Microtetraspora sp. (assembly GCA_044868295.1). Lineage (GTDB taxonomy): Bacteria > Actinomycetota > Actinomycetes > Streptosporangiales > Streptosporangiaceae > JBIOWF01. The sequence continues at coordinate 337 of JBIOWF010000120.1, forward strand.
ACAGAGGAGGGTTCGGCAAAAGGACGGCCAGTCTGTATTCCCCAGAAGGAGGAAAGGCCGGGGCCCCCGGGTTAGTCCGAATTCGACACCGAGGTCGGTATTTAGGCCCAGGTCAGGGGCGGCGTTCGGGCATGCCGGCTACCATTCCGCGATCACATGAGCGAGTTCGGACTGCGCGTGACGGCCGTCGTGGCAGCACTTCAGCCCGGGGAAGTCGCCACATACGGGGAGGTGGCCGAGGAGGCGGGCTACGTGGGTGCGGCCCGGGCTGTGGGCAGGGTGCTCGCGACCGCTGACGGCCTCCCCTGGTGGCGAGTGGTCGCAGCCAATGGACGCTTGGTGCCGGGCCACGAGGAAGAGCATGCGCGGCTCCTCCTTGCTGAGGGGGTGAGCACGAACGCCGGCCGCGTTCAGGCCGGTCGGCCCGGGGTCGGCCGTCCCAGTCTCAACCGACGTATCCCTCGACGGTCTTCTCGTCGCGGACCTTCGCCTGATCCGGGTCCATCCCCGCGGCGCGACGGGCTCGGCGTTGATGGAGAAGATCCCAGCACTGGTCCAGGGTGACCTCGAGGTGCCTCAGTCGCTCGCGGTCTCCTTCCGTTGCATGCCCGCTGGATTCCTTTTCGAATAGCTGGTGCTCCTCGTGAGCGAGCTCGTTGATCCGGTCGATGACGTTCTTGTCGTCCATGGGCCGCCTCCTCGTCGTGAAACGTAGTCTGGACCAGTCACTCTATTGGTGCAGCCGCTGTGTGAACATCCAGGACGGCGTGCATGTTCCAACTCGTCCCGGACGTCGCGCTTCGAGCTGGCGGTGGGATTCGAACCCACGACCTAGCGATTACAAGTCGCTTGCGCTACCGGGCTGCGCCACGCCAGCGAAGGCCATGGTAGCAGCGGGTCTCGCCGCGCCTGGTCGTCACCGTGAGGGCCGGAGAGCGTATCCGAACAGCGCCACCGCCAGGGCGGCGGAGGCATTGAGCGAGCCGATCCGTCCGGTCATGGGGATAGCCACGACGAGGTCACACGACTCCCGAACCAGCCGCGAAAGGCCGACGTCCTCGGCGCCGACGACGACGGCCAGCGGGGGCGATGGTCGCGGAGCGTCGTGGATGTCGGCGGTGGCGTTCTGATCCAGGCCCACCACGGAAAAGCCTCGGTCTCGAAGGTGCTCGAGGGCCCGGGACAGGTTCGTGATGCGCGCAACGGGCAGGTGCAGGAGCGCTCCGGCAGAGGCGCGCACCGCCGCGGGCGTGAGCGGTGCGGCCCGTCGCTTTCTCGCCACGAGCAGGGAGGCACCGGCCGCCTCGGCCGATCGGGCGCAGGCACCCAGGTTCTGCGGATCGGTGATCCCGTCGAGCACCACGACCAGAGCGTTGGAGTCGAAAGAGAGCGCCGTAAAGGCGCGGTCATCGATCTCCCGGGGGGTGGTCACCACTGCGGCAACCCCCTGATGATCGCGGAGGCCAAGGCGCTCGATGGCCTCCTGTTCGACCTGCTCGACGGCGATCCCGGCGGCCGCAGAGTTCTCCATGACGCTTCGCAATCCCTCCGTGCGATGGGCCCCCCGTGCCACCAGCACCCGCCTGGCCCTGCCCGCCCGAATGGCCTCCATGACCGGACGACGGCCGCCTACGGCGAACACATCGGATCGAGACTGACCGGTCCCCCTCGTGCGGCGACGAGATGGAGGGATCACCTTTCGGCGGTCACCCTGCGGCAATCGGTGCCACCGATGTCACGGCGATACAGCCGGCCCCGTCGCCGGAGAGTCCCAGCCCTTCCGGACGCGTCGCCTTCACCGATACGTCGTCCAGCGTGAGGGCCAGGGCCGCGGCCAGGTTTCGCCGGATCTCCTCGCGGCGACCCGCGATGT
>JBIOWF010000121.1:0-5697 GCA_044868295.1 Microtetraspora sp.
AGCTCCCTGGCAGGTAGACGAAGGCCAGGGCGACGCAGGCAACTGCCGAGACAGCCGCTGAGATGTAGAAGGCGCGGTTGATCGTGACCAGGCCGGGCTCACCGGGACGAGGACGGCAGAGGTAGACGCCGAGCACGGCGGTCAGCGCGCCGATGGCCGGCACGATCAGCGGGAAGACGAGGCCCTTGTCGCCGAACGCCTGCGAGCCGAGGATCAGCGCCGCGACCAGCGTGACGGCGTACGACTCGAAGAGGTCGGCGGCCATGCCGGCGCAGTCGCCGACGTTGTCGCCCACGTTGTCCGCGATGGTCGCCGCGTTGCGCGGGTCGTCCTCGGGGATGTTCTGCTCGACCTTGCCGACCAGGTCGGCGCCGACGTCGGCGGCCTTGGTGAAGATGCCGCCGCCGACACGCATGAACATCGCGAGCAGGGCGGCGCCGAAGCCGAAGCCCTCCAGGACGCTCGGGGCGTCGCCCTTGTAGGCGAACACCACGATGGCGGCGCCCAGCAGGCCGAGACCGACCGTGAACATGCCCGCCACGCCGCCGGTACGGAACGCGATGCGCATCGCGAGCTTCTCGCCCGACTCACGGGCGGCGGCCGCGACGCGGACGTTTCCGCGCACCGCAAGCCACATGCCGATGAAACCGGTCAAGGCGGAGAACAGGGCGCCGACGACGAAGAACACCGACCGTCCGACGGCGATGGCGGTCGACTCCGCAGGTAGCAGGAACAGCAGGAATGGAATGAGCACTACGAAGATGGCAAGTGTGCGGAACTGCCGCGTCAGATACGCGGCGGCACCTTCCTGTACGGCTCGCGCGATGTTCTGCATGCGCTCGGTGCCTTGACCGGCGGCGAGCACCTCGCGCACGAGGCCGCCGGCCACGGCCAGAGCGAGCAGGGCAACGGCCGCGACCACGATCACGATGGTGAGATGGGAACCGCTCAGGGATACCGCTGTGCCTTCGTCAGCGGCTAGATAGGCAGACATCCGTCCTCCTCGGCCAGACGGGTTTCGAGTCTGCGCGGACAACGAACGCGCTGCTATCCGCACGGGCTCTCGGTCCTGCCCGGAGGGCGCTGCTGTCGATGGTTCGGCGGGCCGAGCGGCGCACTTCCGGGTGGTTGGCAGTGCCGCTTCCGGTTGCATCCGCAATACCTTGGCCGGTGCCGGGGAGTCTACGCAGCGATGCGGCCGATATGAAGGGCCCACGGCTCGCCAATTGGGCACGAGTCCAGTAATGGTGATGTGTTTGCCTCGTTAAGAGCCCCGTTTGACCATGTTCCGGCGCGTGGGCATCAGAGGTTCACTCAAATTACGGCGGGCCCGAAAGTCAAAATTTGGGTCGAGGAGAAGTGAGGCGCGGAAAGAGGTTTCGGACGTACACAAAATGATCGAGTGCCGCTCCGCGAAGGCGGCACCCGATCGACGGTCAGACCGCGGCGACCCCGTTCGTCGAGGCCGGCCAGCTCATGCGGATCCGCATGCCCTTGGGGCCCGAGCGCACCTCGACGTCGTCGGCCAGCCCCTCAATGACCGCGATGCCCAAGTTGGGCATCTCGGTCACGAGAACGCTGCTCGCCTCGACGACGGGCGGCTTGAGATCGTCACTGGGAGCGGCGTCCGTGACGATCACTTCGAATCGGCCCGAATCGTCGCGTAACTCGATGCGGATGGGCTCGCCCGGGCAGTGCAGGCGATGCGCCTCCACTGCCCGGGAGCAGGCCTCTCCGACAGCGAGCCGCACCTCGTCCAGCAGCGTCTCGGACACCCCGGTGCGCCGGGCGATGGCTGTGGCGATCAGCCTCGCCGTACGCACGTGGGCCGGCAGCGCGCTGAACGTGAGCTCGACGGTGGCCACGGCCGTTACTTGTCTCGGCCGTGGGCTTCCTTGGCCTCGTCCACGGAGGCGTAGATCCCGAAGACCTTGGTCAGACCGGTGATCCGGAAGATCTTCAGAATGCGCTCCTGAGTGCAGACGAGTTCGAGGGAGCCGTCGTGCGCCCGCACCCGCTTGAGCCCTCCGACCAGCACGCCCAGGCCGGTCGAGTCGAGGAAGTCCACCTTCTCCATGTTCACGAGGAGGTGGAAGTTGCCCTTGTTGACCAGGTCGATCAGCAGCTCACGCAGTCTGGGCGCGGTATAGACGTCGATCTCACCCTCGACATCGACGATGGTGAGACTGTCCTCGGAATGGTGGTCCAACTTCAGATCCACAGATCCTCCAGCGCCTTGCATGCGTAGGTCTCGATGCGGGTCGTGCATCCTGGAAGTCCCAGAAAACACGACCCCGACGCGCGGCATTCAACCACGCTCCGACTCCGTGTCTATACGAAATCACGACTCCGGGCGACTCTCCCCGCAGATGCCAAACTGGAAACCAGTGACTCCGTCTAACTCATCTTCGCGCCGGGCAGACTCACTCCTCGCCCGCCTGCTCGCGGTGCCAGCCCGCCACGGGCGGGTCACCCATGTGGAGCATGTTCCAGCACGTCAGGCTGGTCAAGCCCGGTGGCCGGACTGGACCCCGGAGATCTTGACGGCCCGCCTGGAAAATCAGGGCATCAAGGGCCTTTGGGACCACCAATATGAGGCTGCCGAGCATGTCCGCCGTGGCCAAAACGTGATCATTTCCACGGGAACGGCCTCAGGAAAATCTCTCGCGTACCTGCTGCCGGCCGTGTCCGGCATCCTGTCCGGCGGCACCGTCCTCTACCTGACCCCCACCAAGGCGCTCGCCGCCGACCAGCTCAGGACGGTCAGGGAGCTGCGACTCGCGCAGGTCCGGGCGGCCACCTTCGACGGGGACACCCCGGCCGAGGAGCGGCCCTGGGTACGCCAGCACGCCAACTATGTGCTCACGAATCCGGACATGCTGCATAGGTCGATGCTGCCTCGGCATGCCTCATGGTCATCGTTCTGGCGGCGGCTCCAACTCGTGATCGTCGACGAGTGCCACGGCTACCGCGGAGTCTTCGGCTCGCACGTCGCGCAAATCCTCCGCCGGCTGCGCCGGATCTCCGCGAAGTACGGCTCCCGCCCCGTGTTCCTGCTGGCGTCCGCCACGACCAGCGACCCGGCGACGGCCGGGATGCGGCTGACAGGGCTTGAGATGGCCGAGGTGACCACCGACGCGTCCCCCCGGGGTTCGACCACCTTCGCCCTCTGGGAGCCTCCTCTGACGGATCTGCGGGGCGAGAAGGGCGCCCCGGTCCGCCGTACGGCGACCGCCGAGACGGCCGACCTGCTCTCCGATCTCGTCATCGAAGACGTGCGGACGCTGGCATTCGTGCGATCAAGGCGCGCCGCCGAGACCGTGTCGCTCGCCGCACGCCGGAACCTCGAGGAAGTCTCACCGGACCTGCCGTCCAAGGTCGCGGCCTACCGTGCCGGTTATCTCGCCGACGACCGCCGCGTCCTGGAGAAGGCCCTGCGCTCCGGGGCGCTGACCGGGCTGGCGACGACCAACGCCCTGGAGCTCGGGGTCGACGTGTCCGGCCTGGACGCGGTGCTGATCACCGGCTGGCCGGGCACCCGCGCCTCCCTCTGGCAGCAGGCGGGCCGGGCCGGGCGGGCCGGACAGGACGCCCTGGCCGTGCTGATCGCCAGGGACGACCCTCTGGACACCTACCTCGTCCACCATCCCGAGGCCCTGTTCGGCAGGCCCGTGGAGGCCATCGTCCTCGACCCGGACAACCCCTACGTGCTGGCCCCCCACCTGTGCGCCGCCGCCGCCGAGATCCCGCTCACCGAGAACGACCTGGAGATCTTCGGACCCGCCACGCCGTACGTGCTGGACGATCTGGTGGAGCGCGGCCTCCTGCGCAGGCGGCCCGCTGGATGGTTCTGGACCAGCCGGAACCGGGCCGTCGACCTGGCCGACATCCGCGGCTCGGGAGGACCGCCCATCCAGGTCGTGGAGGCCGCCACCGGGCGCCTGCTGGGCACCGTGGACGAGCCGTCCGCGCACACGGCGGTACACACCGGGGCGATCCACCTCCACCAGGGCGAGACGTTCGAAGTCGACCTCCTCGACCTCGACGCCGGCGTCGCCCTCGTGTCGGCATGCGAGCCGGAACACTCGACCTTCGCCCGGGACGTCACGGATATCCGGGTGATCGAATCGCTGCGCTCACGCCCATTCGGACCAGGCGAGTTGCACTTCGGCTCAGTGGAGGTCACTCGGCAGGTCGTCTCCTACCTCAAGCGGCGCACGCAGACCGGCGAGGTCCTCGGCGAAGAGCCACTGGACCTGCCACCACGAACGCTTCGTACACGCGCGGTGTGGTGGACACTCCCCGACACAGCACTGAGGCCCCTAATTTCGGACAGGCCGAAACGTGTCCCTTCGCGTGAGGCCCGTAACGCCCCCACCGACCCGGACTCCGACGCACCTGTCCCCATCGCCGAGGCCGAGACACCGGTCACCCTTGGCGGGGCAGAAAGACCTGCCGCCATCGGCGGGGCCGACGCACCCGTCCACGCGGGGAAGGCCAACGCGCCCGTCGACCTGGGCGGTGCCGCGCACGCGGCCGAGCACGCGTCCATCGGCCTGCTCCCGCTCTTCGCCACGTGCGACCGTTGGGACATCGGCGGCGTGTCCACCGAGCTCCATCCAGACACCGACATGCTCACCGTCTTCGTGTACGACGGTCACGACGGAGGCGCCGGCTTCGCCGAGCGCGGCTACGCGCGGGCCACCGACTGGCTCACCGCCACCCGCGAAGCCATCGCCTCGTGCGAATGTGAATTCGGCTGCCCGTCATGCATCCAGTCACCGAAATGCGGCAACGGCAACGAGCCCCTGGACAAGGCGGGAGCCCTCCGCATGCTGTGCATCCTGCTCGACTCCTGACCACCCGTGAAACGAGTTCCGGTGGCTCGCTGTGCGGCTTCCTTGGCTGGATCGATCCCGGTCCGGCGACTCCGGGTACGGCGTGCCCGAACGCCACGTCTCAGGACCAACGGACGGACAACGACGTCAGACCTCGGACCAAGGAGCCATTCTGGCGCCGGTCAGCTCGCCCAGCTCGATGTCGGGGACACACCGGCTGGGCCGGCCCTCGCCATGGCTGGGACCTCGCGCACGCCAAGAATCGGCAGTTCGAGATGTACTGAGAGCATGAGTTCCGCGACGCCGTCCGCCACCGAACAGGACTCGATCCGGGCGCTGTTGGCCTCGGCGACCACCTCCGCCCGGCGACAGGCCTCCGTCGGCCCGAAGTACGCCACGCCAGCTGCGGCGAGAGCGCTGAGGTCGGCCGCGCTCTGCGCCTGATGACGGGCCACGCGCGCGGCCCCCGCATGGACCACGGCCATGGCGACCATCCACACCAGCGCGAGGAGCGCCACCACCCAGACTGTGGCGGCCCCCCGCTCCCCGCCCCGAGCATCTCCTTTCACGGAGCGCCCCAGAACTTCACGGACCGCCCCTGAACCTCATGGACGGATCCGGCCCGCACCTCAGCGGCCATTTCGAGGCGCGCTTCACGAGGCCGACCCGGGCTCGGTGGCGGAGATCGCTGATGCGTGCACGCGGATGCCCGGCAGCGTCACACCCCATTGCGGCCGAACGACCACGGACAGCTCCACCCGGGTCAGCTCTGCCCCTGCGGAGACCGCGATGCTTGCCCCGGCCGGGGCCGACCGCGCGACCGCGGCACGCACCTCGGCGATCGGCTCACCGCGGGCCG
>JBIOWF010000122.1:0-55648 GCA_044868295.1 Microtetraspora sp.
ACGGCGCGTGCCTGGCCATACGCGAAGATTTCGGAGGCGGAGACATGGGCGGATACGGCGTATGCCCGTCCGAGGACTCGCGAGCCTGGGACACGGGCGGATACGGCGCCGCCCCGGGCTCAGGAGCCGGAGACGGGCCGCGCCCGCCCGAAGGCTCGGGAGGCATGACAGCCGGGTACGCCGCCGTCCCGGGCTCGGGAGGCGTCGACGCAGCCGAATAGGGCGCGTGCCTGGCCTCGGACTCCCCAGCCGAAGAAGCAGACGGGGACGGCGCGTGCCTGCCCCGGGGTTCCGCGGGCGGGGAGGCGGGCTTGGCCGGCGGCGGGCCTGAGGCGACGAGTTTGTCGGGCCGGTCGACCATGCGGCGGGCCCTTTCAGACTGCCGCCGGTCTCTCTCCGACCGCTGCTCCGAGCCGACATCATGGTGCGGCTCGCTCGCGTTGTACGGCACCGAGTAGGGACGCCGCCAGGTGGGCGGATCGGCCTCGGCCGCCGGGGCGTCCTCCTCCACCCGGGCATCCTCGTCCTCGGGAACGGGCGCGCCGAAGGGGGGCAGCGCCCAGGGCGAGGCCATGCGGGCGGCCTGCGGGCGATCCTCCGCAGGGCCCGGCGGGGCGTGGTGCAGCGTCGGCGGTGACGCGGGACGCTCGAGGGTCTCCTCTTCGCGTGACGTGCTCTCGTCGCCGGCGTTGTGCCGAGAGTCGCGCTCGTGGGGGCCCGAGGCCACGCTCAGTACCTCCTACCTCATGGCCCGGAAGGGGTATTTCCGGACCGTTCCATCCATACGCGGACGCGATCATCTTGATACCCCGCCACGGCGGACGATCACCTCCCAATCGATCCATTCACAAAACAGAGCAACACGAGAACCCCGGTACTGGCCAGACCTCTCTAGTCAGATTTATTGAAACACCGTCTGAATTGCCCGCTTTTGTGTGATTCTCAGCACGACCAGGCTGTAAATCGAATACTGAACCACCGATCCGACGAGGCCCTGCCATGGCGCCGAGCCCTGCTGCAGCGCGCTGCCGAGATCCCCCTCGGTCGAGCCAGCGGCCGCCTGGAACGGCACCAGCACCAGGCGGTGACCAGTTGACCGCCCGAGCCTGGCGCAATGGTCACTCCGCTGGGTGGGGCGTGAGCCGTAGGACCGTGGAATCCGCGGCCCAGCGGTCCAGCAGACCCGCGCCGTCGGGTGCGTTCAGGCGTTCCTTCGCGAGTACGGCCATCGCCTCGGCGGCCGCCGCCTGGTCGACGACCTCGACGGAGGCGGGGAAACGGATCAACTCCGCGCCGTTGTCCTTGCTCCGCAAAGTGATCTCGACCCGCGAGGACTCCACCAGGCCGGGCAGGCTTTGCTCGCCCCCGCCGGTCACCACGTAGATCGCGCCGTCGTGCCACGCGTGCCAGGCCAGTCGCGTCCCGGCGGGCAGCGAGATCCACAACACGCCGGATTTCTTGGCGCCTTCTTCGATCAGCGGCAGGCTCATACGGGCAGCGTACGGCCCGCGCCCCGGGAATGCCGTCTGGCGCGGGCCGTACAGGAAGGTGTCAGGCGTGGTTTCCGTCGGCGGACCCGCGGCGGGTGAACCTCCATGCCGCGGGGAGCAGGCCTCCGGCGACGAGCACCTTGAGGCCGTCGCCGATGAGGAACGGCACCACACCGGCGGCGAGAGCGGCGGGCAGGCTCATGCCCGTCACGGCCATGAGCACCGGAACGCCGAAGGCGTAGATCACCAGGTTGCCGAGGATCATCGTGGCAACGGTGCGGCCGACCTTCCGGTCGCCGCCGCGCCCGGCCAGGTGCCCGACCAGAGCCGCGGCCGCGACGAAGCCGAGCAGGTAACCGAAGGTCGCGCCGACGAAGCCGTGGCCCCCTCCGGCGAACCACGGCATGCCCGCCACACCCGCGAGCACGTAGAGGGCGAGGCTGAGCGCCGCGCGGCTCTGGCCCAGGGTCGCGCCGACGAGCAGGACGGCGAGGGTCTGCCCGGTGATCGGGACGGGCGTGCCCGGGACGGGGAAGCTCAGCTGCGCGGCCAGGCCGGTCAGGGCGGCGCCGCCGACGACGAGCGCGGCGTCGCGGACACGCGTTCCGGGAATGAGATCGGACAGTACGGCGGGGCGGGCCCCAGTGGCGACGTCGGCCATCGCTGACTCCCTGTGTGATCGCGGGCGTGTTCTCGGTCCGGCGCGAAAGATCCCTTTACTTGCGCCGACATCCATTCTTCGCAGGGGGCGGGGCGAAAGTCGTACGAGATCGGAGCCAAGAACCTGGAGCTCTATTTGTGGCGATCGGACAGTTCCGGGCGAGCCGTCCAGCGTTTATGCGGGGTTGTCGGGGCATCCCCCGAGTTGCGGATTGTAGCTGTCCGCCAAAGGCATTCCCGAGGGCATGGCTTGCAGCCGTCCGCCGCTCGACGTCGGCCGACCCCGCCCGCCGATCTCGGATCCCGCTCGCTAGCGTGTGGGCATGCGCGCTCGACGTTCATGCCTGGCCGTGCCCGGCAGCAATCCTCGCTTCATCGAGAAGGCCCAGGGGCTCGCGGCCGACGAGGTCTTCCTCGACCTGGAGGACTCGGTGGCCTCCGGCGCCAAGGAGGGGGCCCGCAAGAACGTCGTCGGGGCCCTTCGCGAGGGCGACTGGACCGGCAAGACCATCGTGGTCCGGGTCAACGACCTGACCACCCACTGGACCTATCGCGACGTCATCGAGGTCGTCGAAGGCGCGGGCGACCGGCTCGACTGCGTCATGCTGCCCAAGGTCCAGGACGCCTCCCAGGTGATCTGGCTGGACACGCTGCTCACCCAGATCGAGAAGGCCGTCGGCCTGGACGTGGGCCGGATCGGCATCGAGGCGCAGATCGAGAACGCGAAAGGGCTCGTCGAGGTGGACGCCATCGCGGGCGCCTCGCAGCGGCTGGAGACGCTCGTGTTCGGCCCGGCCGACTTCATGGCCTCGATCGGCATGCGGACGCTGGTCGTGGGCGAGCAGCCGCCCGGGTACGGCGAGGGCGACGCCTACCACTACATCCTCATGCGGATGCTGATGGCGGCCAGGACCCATGACCTGCAGGCCATCGACGGGCCGTATCTGCAGATCCGCGACGTGGAGGGCTTCAGGCGGGTCGCGCGCAGGGCGGCGGCCCTGGGCCTGGACGGCAAATGGGTGCTGCACCCCGACCAGATCGCGGCGGCCAACGAGGTGTTCTCGCCGTCGCAGGAGGACTACGACCACGCCGAATTGATCCTCGACGCGTACGAGTACTACACGACCGTCGAGAAGCGGGGCGCGGTCATGCTGGGCGACGAGATGATCGACGAGGCGTCACGGAAGATGGCTTTGGTGATCGCGGCCAAGGGCCGCGCGGCGGGCCTGCCGAGGACCAAGACGTTCGAACGGCCGTGACGGGTTCGGTACGGCGTTCGTGACGCTTCAGGAGCCGCCTCCGGATGTGGGGAGGCCGGCGGCGGCTCCTGAAGCGGGCTTTCAGAACTTCAGCCCGAAGGTGGTGAAGAACCACAACGCCGAGGTCAGCCACAGGCCGATCAGCGCCGTGAAGGCCAGGCCGCCGAGGACCGGCAGAGTCCAGCCGGGCAGGCCACGCTTGGGGAGGGCCAGCATCTTCGCCGTGAAAACGCCGTAGAAGAAGCAGCCGAGAAGTGAGTGGATCATGACGCGGGGCACGTCGTACTGCGCGCCGAGAGAGTAGAGGCAGTGGAAGGCGACGGGGATCGTGAGCAGGAAGGCGATCCGGCCCGACCAGCGGTGCAGCGGCGCCGGCCAGTCACCGCGTACGCGGATCCTGCCCCACATCGCCATGGCGGACAGGACCTGGACGATCGCCAGCAGGGCGGCGCCGGTCGTGAGCCAGGACTTCATCGCCAGCGGCCCGGAGAACCCGGCGAGGCCGACGGCGAAACCGGTCGGGGCGTGCGTCCGGCCGTACACGCCGAGCGCGACGGCGACGAGGCCGCCGGCGACGAGCGGCACGAAAACGGCGGAAAGGCTCTGCTTCTGGCTGGAGTTGGTCTGCGTGTGCGCCATCGCGGGCTCCCGGGGGGTCATTGGAGTTCGTTGATGAAGGCGTCGGGGTCTTCGGGCGTCAGCTTGACGCCGTAGTACTCGACATCCGCGCCCGGGGTGTAAGCGGGCGCGGGCTCCCCGTTGCCCCCGCCGATGTTCAACCGACCGACTTCCTGGCCGTTCGGAAGGATGATCCAGCCGCCGACGATCTTGGCACCGCGGACGACCGCGCTGGCCCGGTAGAGGCCCGACGGCTTCTTGACCACCGATGCCGCGAAGCGCCACTTGGCCTTGCCGACCTGGAGCCTGCCCTGCGCCTTGCCGTCGCCGATCGACGCGGTGAGCAGTGAGTTCTTGCCTTCGAGAGTTAGGGTGTTGTTCTCCGCGGTGCCCTTCAACCAGGACTCGATGCGCCCGTCGCAGAAGTAGGCGATCGCCTTGCCGTTCCGGATCGAAATCGCGACCAGACCGCCGTTACCCTGGACGACGCCGGCGTAGTCGACCTTCTTGGGAGTCGGGTCGGCGGCTTCCGTCGGGGTGGGCTCCGGGCTGGCACCGGCGGTCACCTCGGTGGGCGGGGCGCTGGCGGTCGCGGTGGCTGTGATGTCCTCCTGGGCGCCCACCTGCTGGACGACGGGTGACGCCTTCAAGGTGGCCGCTCCGATGGCGACGGCCAGAACCGCGCCCGCGGCCAATGTATAAACAGGACCTAGCCGACTCATTTCTTGCTCCTGGGGGATGCACCTATTGGTTCTGATCCAGAGTCAACACGTCGATGTGCCACCTGTCTGTGAACTTCGACGCATAGAAGTTTCGGGGAAATGGCCATAATGAGTGATATAGATCCAAACGGGACTTCTCGGGTGCCGCCGTACCCTCCGGCTCCTTATGAATGGCAGCCGCAACCTCCGGCGGCGTGGACCGCGCCGCCCCCGCCGGGAGCCAGGTACGACCGATTGGCACGGACTTCGCTGCACCGGTGGTGGCGTCCGATCGTGGGCACGCTCGCAATCGTGGCGGGGTTCATGGCCATGTCGCTCGCGCTCGCCGTCGTCGCCGGCCTGTTCTCCGCGCTCACCGGAGCGCCGCTGGAGCTGGAGGGGACGCGGATCTTCCGCGATCCCGTGCTCGACCTGGGCTTCCAGCTCGGGGTGATCGCCCTCACCATCCCGCTGGTGATCGGCGCGGCGTGGCTGATCCAGCGGCGTTCGCCGGGGACGTTGTCGTCGGTGGCCGGCCGGCTCCGCTGGGGTTGGCTGATGACGTGTTTCCCGATCGCAGTGGCGGCAGTGGTCCTCGGCGAGGTCGCGCAGGCCATCACGCTGCTGGCCACCGGGGTGCAGCCCGGGTACGGCTGGGCCGGGTGGAGCCGGTTCCTGCCGGCGTTCGTCGTCATCCTGGCGCTGGTGCCGTTCCAGGCGGCCGCTGAGGAGTACGTGTTCCGTGGCTGGATCCTGCAGGCCTTCGGCGCGTACTTCCGCAATCCGTGGCCGGGCATCCTGGTCGGCTCGGCGGCCTTCACGGCGCTGCACGGTTACACGGACTGGGGGATCGCCTACGTCTTCGGGTTCGGCGTCCTGATGGGCTGGCTGGCGATCCTCACCGGAGGTCTGGAGGCGCCGATCGCGCTCCACGTCACCAACAACGTGTTCGCGTTCGGCCTCAGTGCGGCGTCGGGGGATCTCGACAGCGCGCTGCAACAGGGCTCGCTGCCGTGGCAGTCCGTCGTCGGGACGGTCGTTCAGTTCGCCATTTACAGCCTCATCGTGCTGAGAATCACACAAAAGCGGGCAATTCAGACGGTGTTTCGATAAGGGTGACTGCTCCACAGGCCATGCGCATGGGCCTACCCGTTGGGCGCTCCATATCCCTATGGCGAGCGTCACGGATGTGAGTGGAGATCCCCCCAATGCTCGGCACGTCCGCGGCCGTCATGCTCGTCAAGGTCAAATTGGCGGACGCCGCGCCGGATCGTGTCCGATCAGCCCACGGGCGCGGGTTCCGCCTCGGCGAGCGCGGGCTCGGGGAGGGCGTTGGGGCGCGCGGTCGCGGACTGGGCGACCAGGGCACCGGTGAGCACGATGGCGCCCCCGAGGATCTGGGCCGCTCCGAGACCCTCGCCGAGGAGCACCCAGGCGATGACGGCACCCGCGATGACCTCCAGGGAGGCGACCGTGGCGCCGATCGCGGCCGACAGGCGCCGGACGGCGGTCACTCCGGCGATGTAGCCGAGTACCGTGGCGACCACGATCAGCCACAGCGCCGCGCCGAGCACCGGCAGGGTGTGGCCGCCGAGCGTCACGCTCTCGCCGAACGCCGACCACCGGATTTCCCACGGACGTGAGAGCGGCACGAGCACGACGGCCGCGCCGAACAGGCCCCACGCGATCAGCCCGAGCGGATCGACATCGTCCCCGAAAGAATCATTCATCAGGAAATATCCGGCGCAGCAGGCGGCGGCCAGCAGGCCCAGAAGCAGCCCGAGAGCGTCCAGGCGCATCCCCTGCCAGACCTCCACGACGATCGACAGTCCGACGACCGCGACCGCGGCGCCCACGAAGGCCGACCGCGGCAGCCGTACCCGGCGGACGAAACGCACCCACAGGACGACCAGCGCGGGCGAGGCGAACTCCAGCAACAGCACCACACCGACCGGCAACCGGGTGATGGCCACGAAGAAGAGGGCCTGCACTCCCGCCACGGCGATCATCGCGTAGGCGGCGAAGAACACCAGCCGGTTCCTGGGGACGCGCAGCGCCCGGGGCCTCATTACGGCGAGGACCCCCATCAGCAGGATGGCCGCGCCCGCCATCCGGACCCAGACGGCCTGGGTCGGCGCCAGCCCGGCTGCGCCGAGGAATTTGGCCATCGGCCCGGAGAATCCGAAGCACCACGACGACGCGACCGCGATGGCCAGGCTCATAACTCTCATTGCGACCCACTCATGTAACTACCGTTTGCCGCTTTTGATACTGTCACACCGACACGGTGGGGCGCATCCCCCGAACCTGCTCATGACCCACGTAATCTGACAACGTGGATCGGATCTTCGTGGCCCGGCTGGCCGGGCTCGCGGTCTTCGACCCGGCCGGCGACCAGATCGGCCGGATCCGGGACGTCGTGATCGCCCTGCGCGGCGTCGTCCCCCCGCGCGTCCACGGATTCGTCGTCGAGGTCCAGCCACGCCGCCGGGTGTTCCTGGCGATCACTCGCATCACCAGCATCGAAGCCGGTGCGGTGATCTTCACGGGCAAGCTCAACATGCGCCGGTTCGAGCAGCGTGACTCCGAGACCCTCGCCATCGGCCAGATGCTCGACCTCTCCGTCCAGCACGAGGGCGAGCGGGTGACCGTGCTCGACCTGGCCATGGAGCAGACACGGCCCTCCGAGTGGCTGATCACCAAGGTCGCCATCCGGCGCGGGACACGGCGGCGCGGCCAGACCGTCATCGTCGACTGGGACGAGGTCACCGGGTTCGGCGTGGTGCAGAAGGACCAGGGCGCCGCCAACCTGCTCGCCGCCTTCGAGACGATGCGGCCCGCGGACCTGGCCAACGTGCTCCACGAGCTGCCCGACAAGCGGATGGCGGAGGTCGCCGCGGCCCTCGACGACGACCGGCTCGCCGACGTCCTGGAGGAGCTGCCGGAGCGGGACCAGGTCGCCGTGCTGAGCCAGCTCGACGCCGAACGAGCCGCCGACGTCCTTGAGGAGATGGGGCCCGACGACGCCGCCGACCTGCTCCAGGAGCTCCCCAACGACCAGGCGGAGACACTGCTGCGGCTGATGGTCCCCGAGGAGGCCGCGCCCGTCCGGCGCCTGCTCACCTACGAGGAGGACACCGCCGGGGGCATGATGACCACCGAACCGGTGGTCCTGCCGCCGAACGCGACCGTCGCCGAAGCCCTCGCGCACATCCGGCAACGGGAGCAGACCCCGGCCGTCGCCGCCCAGGTGTACGTGTCCCGGCCGCCCACCGAGACGCCGACGGGGCGGTTCCTCGGTGTGGCGCACTTCCAGCGCCTGCTCAGAGAGCCGCCGTCCACGCTGCTCGGCGGCGTCCTCGACATCACACTCGACCCGATCAGGCCCGACTTCACGCTGCCGGAGGTGGCGTCCTACCTGGCCACGTACAATCTCGTCGCGATTCCCGTCGTCGACGAGCTGGGTCGCCTGGTCGGCGCGGTGACCGTGGACGACGTGCTCGACCACATGCTGCCGGACGACTGGCGGGAGAGAAATGACTGAATACCGCCTCGACCAGCCACGTGACCTGAGCACCAGGCTGCGGCCCCACTACGACCCCGAGGCGTTCGGCCGGCTCTCGGAGCAGATCGCCCGGTTCCTCGGCACGGCGCGCTTCATCGTCTACATGACGGGGTTCATCATCGCCTGGGTGCTGTGGAACAGCCTCTCCCCGTACAAGTTCGACCCCTATCCATTCATCTTCCTGACGCTGCTCCTCTCCCTCCAGGCGTCGTACGCGGCTCCGCTCATCCTGCTCGCGCAGAACCGGCAGGGCGACCGGGACCGAGTGCAGTACGAGCAGGACCGGCTCACGGCCGACCGGAACCAGGCGGAGATCGAATACCTCACCCGGGAGATCGCGGGCCTGCGCATCGCCCTCGGCGAGGTGGCCACCAGGGACTACATCCGTTCCGAACTCCAGCACCTCCTGGAAGAACTCGACCGCAGACCCACCTAGCCACCCGGCGACAGTGGCACACGTGAATATTGGGACGTCGCATGTGCATCCGCAGGGCGCCATTCGTAGAAACGGAGCTGAGTCCATAGCATGGATCCATGGCTCCATCCCCTGAATTGGTGACGGCAGCGCTGGCGACGGTCAACGACCCCGAGATCCGCCGGCCGATCACTGAGCTCGACATGGTCAAGAGCATCGACATCGCTCCCGACGGGGTGGTGCGTGTCGGCATATTTCTCACGGTCGCGGGCTGCCCGCTGAAGGACACCATCACCCGCGACGTCACCGGCGCGGTCTCCAAACTCGACGGCGTCACGCGGGTCCACGTGGACCTCGACGTCATGAGCACCGAGCAGCGCAAGACCCTGCAGACCAAGCTGCGCGGCAACCGAGGGCCCGAAAAGGAGATCCCCTTCGCCAAGCCGGGATCACTGACCCGGGTGTTCGCGGTGGCCAGCGGCAAGGGCGGAGTCGGCAAGTCGTCGGTCACCGTCAACCTCGCCGCCTCGATGGCCTCGTCCGGCCTCAAGGTCGGGGTTGTCGACGCCGACATCTACGGCCACTCGGTGCCCCGCATGCTCGGCGTCGCGGAACGGCCGACCAAGGTCGAAGACATGATCATGCCGCCGGTGGCGCATGACATCAAGGTCATCTCGGTCGGCATGTTCAAGCCCGAAGGCAACACTCCGGTGGTCTGGCGTGGGCCCATGCTCGACCGCGCGCTGCACCAGTTCCTGGCCGACGTCTACTGGGGCGACCTGGACGTCCTGCTCATGGACCTGCCTCCGGGCACCGGCGACATCGCCATCTCGGTGGCCCAGCGGATGCCGTCCGCCGAGATCCTGGTCGTGACGACGCCGCAGCAGGCGTCCGCCGAGGTGGCCGAGCGGGCCGGCTCCATCGCCGCGCAGACCCACCAGCAGATCGCCGGCGTCATCGAGAACATGGCGTGGCTGCCCTGTCCGCACTGCGACGAGCGCATCGCGGTGTTCGGCGAGGGCGGCGGGCAGACCGTGGCCGACGCCCTGACCCGGACGCTGGGCACTCGGGTGCCGCTGCTCGGTCAGGTGCCGATCGACCTGCGCCTGCGCGAAGGCGGCGACGAGGGCAAGCCGCTGGTCCTGACCGACCCCGACGCCCCGGCCGCGGCCGAGCTGCGCCGCATCGCGGCGACGCTGAGCAAGAAGTCCACCAGCCTCAAGGGCCTCAAGCTCGACATCTCCCCCGCGAGCCGATGACTCACGAGAAGGCCCGCCCATCCAACCGGATGAGCGGGCCTTCTCGTCGTCGCCTGCGCATCCCTAGAGCTCCGAGGCGTTGCCATCGAAGGCATTCGTAGATCTTGTCAGCGGATTTGAGGCATTGATCGGCTTGGTCGCCGGTGTCAGTTGGCAGGATCGTGTGTCTGTTCGGAGGTGTGCAACCCGGTGGTGGAGGAGGTTGGACTGGTCGGCAATGCCCTCAAAGGCCGCCGTGACCAGGTCGTCCTGGCGACGAAGTTCGGCCTGATCTCGCACTCCGTTGACGGGCCCGGCGTCCTGGACCAGGACCACGTGAAGATGATGCGGCCGAAGATCTGCTCTCAGGTGGCCTCGTGGTCGTACGGCGGGATCTCGCCGGCGCCGAGCTCGGGTGCCGGAGCCGCCCGTTCCGGAGCGGAGGCGGACGAGCCGTTCCAGTCGCCGTCCAGGTCGTCGAGCAGATGCTTGCGGACGAAGTTCTTCGGGTTCAGGTCGGCCGGATCGAAGTCGGCGAACTCCGGCCCAAGGTTGGACTCCAGATCCGCCCGCGCATTGTTGGCCATCTGGCGGAGTTGCCGCAACGTCTTGCCCGCCTGGGAGGCCGCCTGCGGCAGCTTGTCGGGGCCGAACACGAGCAGGGCGATCACCACGAGCGCCAGGATCTCCGGCCAGCCCAGTCCGAACACGGTGATCTCCTACGGGAATTTCCAGCGATACCTCGTCCCAGACTAATACTCCATTCAGGACGACTGCGCCGTCGCTGCCAGGGCGACGGCACCGACCCCCACCGCCGAACCGAGGCGGCTCACCAAGAGCGAGCCGTAGCGACCGCGCCAACCGCCGACGCGGTTCACGAATACCTCGCCCGCCTCGGCGACGCCGGCTGTCGCGGCCGGAATGGGGTGGCTCAGGAAGGCTGGGCCGTTGGGGCCGGCGCGGCGCCGATCGCTACCGTCACGGTCTTCTCCTGGCCGTCGTGTGAGAACTTGATGGTCACCTTGTCGCCCGGAGCCTTGCTCCGGATCGTGACGATCAGCTCCCGGCTGTCGCCCACCGGCTGGCCGTCGACTTCGAGGATGATGTCGCCGGGCCGCAAACCCGCCTTGTCCGCCGGGCCGTCCGGAACGATGGGAGGCACACCGCGCTCCGGTGCCGACGCGATCCGCACGCCCTCGCCCTGGTACTGCTGGTCGATGCTGATGCCGATCCGCGAAGTGCGGGCGAATCCCGTGGTGATGAGCTCCTGAGCGATCCGGCGCACCTGGTTGACGGGGATCGCGAAGCCGAGGCCGATGCTCCCGGTCTGCTGGCCGACCGTGGCGCCGCTGCCCAGCGTGGCGATGGCCGAGTTCACGCCGATCACCTCGCCGGACACGTTGACCAGCGGGCCGCCCGAATTCCCCGGATTGATGGCGGCGTCCGTCTGGATCGCGTTGATCAACGCGTAGTCCGAGCCGCTTTCGCCGCCCGCCTCCACGGGCCGGTTGAGCGAGCTGATGATGCCCGTGGTCACGGTGCCGGTGAAGCCGAGCGGCGAGCCGATGGCGATGACCGGGTCGCCGACGACCACGCTGTCCGAATTGCCGAGGGTCGTCTCCGGCGCGCTGAACGTGGCCTCCGGTTTCACGACGGCTATGTCCGAGTTGGGATCACGCCCGACGATCTTGGCGGTCGTCGACTTGCGGTTGTTGAAGCGGATCCGGATCTCTCCGCCCTGCGCGGCGGGCGCGACCACATGGTTGTTGGTGACGATGTAGCCGCCCTTGATCAGGAAGCCGGAGCCGGTTCCGGCGTCCGTTTCGCCGCGCACTTCCAGGGAGACGACGCTCGGCAGGACTCTCGCCGCGACTCCCGCGACGGAGTCGGGCGGCCGGGAGGTGGTGGTGACGCTCGGCGTGCTCAGCGAGTAGGTCGGGTCGACGCCGGACCCCGACCTGGTCAGCAGGTAGGTGCCACAGCTCCCGGCCACGCCCCCGAGCAGCGCGATGACCACGGCGAGAGCCGCGTACAGCCCGACGCCCGGGCCACGCGGGGCATGTGCCGTAGTGCTCTGGAACATCGGGCCGGTCGGCGGTCCCCAGCTGGGGCCCATGCCGTACGGGCTCTGGGGAGCGGGCGGAGCCGGCTGGCGTGACTCCTCGTTCGCGGGAAGGAACTCAGGCCGGTCCGACGCGTCGTGGGAACGCGTGTGGTCGGTCATCGGTGCGGTCACTCCTCGCGCCCAAGGTCATCCGGCAACCCCCCGCCGACATGGTCGCGAGAACGGCATACGACGGGTGTAAAACCCGATCGTATGCCGCCGCGATGTCAGGGAGTGAGCCTGGTGTTGACGCTGGGTGATGACGAGGGCGTTACCCTGCTTTGTGGCGCCTGATTTTGCCCGGGGTTGACGAACAGCACCTCGGGAGCCGGGGTCTGCCGGGGGCCGGCGCCGTTGACCATGAACATCGTGCCGAGCGCGACCGCCGCGGACGCGACGCCCACCGCGACATACCCCGCCCGCCTGGTACGGCTGGACCGCCCCGGGCCGGCGGATCCGGACGCCCGACGTGGCCGGTTGTCCATCGGCGCGATGCCGTGCATGCCCGGCAGCGTGCCCGCCGCGTCTATCCCGCCCCAGCGGGCCCCGGCGAACGCCGGATGGTCGGGGAAGGGCCGCATCCGCGGCGGGAGCGGCCCCCCGGGCTCCGACATGCGAAGCAGCGACATGGTCAGATCCGCCGGCATGGCGGGCGGCTCGATGGAGCGCAGCCGGGTCTTCAGCATCCTCATCGAGTCGACCTCGGCGCGGCAGTCCGCGCAGAAGGTCAGATGAGCGAGCGCCCGTTCGCGCTCCCTGTGGCCGAGCTCACCGTCGATGAGCGCGGAGACGCGCTCTCCAAGATGGGTCATGCTCCCTCCCTGCTGAACGAAGGGGGGAATTGATCGTCGTTTCTGTTCGCCGAGGGCGCGCGGTGCTCAAGCGCCTCTCGCAGCTGGGCGCGGCCACGGTGGATGCGGCTGCGCACGGTGCCGAGTTTCACGCCGAGCGTCGCGGCGATCTCCTCATAGGACAGCTCCTCGATGTCGCAGAGCACCACCGCGGCCCTGAACTCGGGGGCCAGCGCGTCCAGCGCGGCCTGGATGTCCGGCTCCAGGTGTGTGTCGTCGTAGGCCTGGGCGGGGGACGGCTCGCGGCCCTGTAGCCGCTCCGCGGCGTCGTCGGCCAGCCCCTCGAAGCGGATGCGCTGCTTGCGCCGCGCCATGTCGAGGAAGAGGTTGGTCGTGATCCTGTGCAGCCAGCCCTCGAAAGTGCCCGGCGTGTAACTCGACAGCGATCGGAAGACGCGCACGAAGACCTCTTGGGTCAGATCTTCGGCGTCGTGAACATTGCCGGTCAGGCGGTACGCGAGCCGGTACACCCGTGCGGAATGGGTTCGGACGACCTCCTCCCAGGTGGGAGGCGTCCAGTCGGACACCGAAGTATCCGCCTGGTGGTCGTGATCGTCCACCGGCATTCCTCTCTGCAGGACCGTCGCTACAGCCATAGTGCCTGGTTTCGCCCCTTCCTGCGTACCCCGGGTCGAGCGGTCTCTACAAAGACCGTTCAAAGCGTGCAACGTCCCCGTTGTGGCGTGAGTTCCCGTTCCGGGCCGACTCCCCTAGGCTGCGACGAAATGGAGAAGGGAGGGAGAGGCTAATGGCGACGACCCCGGCCAGCCTGGCCTACGCGGAGCATTTCGTCCCGGAGGACGAAATCCTGCAGTCCGCGCGTCAGCGCGGCATTGAGGTGGGCGCACCGCCGATCCTGCCCGGAGGCGGGGCGGCACTGTGTTTCCTCGCGACGGCCATCAACGCCCGCTCGGTGGTCGAGGTCGGCACCGGATGTGGCGTCTCCGGCCTGTGGCTCCTTCGCGGCATGCGGCCCGACGGCACGCTGACCAGCGTCGACGTTGAGCCGGAACTGCAGAGAATGGCCCGGCAGACGTTCGCCGAGGCCGGGTTCTCCGGCAGCCGCATCCGCCTGATCGGCGGCCGTGCCCTCGACGTGCTCCCCCGTCTCGCCGACGGCGGCTACGACATGGTCTTCTGCGACGCCGCCAAGCAGGAGTACGTCGATTACCTCACGGAGTCTGTCCGGATGCTGCGTCAGGGCGGGATCGTGGCCTTCGACAACGCCCTCTGGCACGACCGCGTCGCCGATCCGACCCAGCGGGACGCGGACACCGTCGCGATCCGCGAGCTGGGAAAGCTGGTCCGGGACGACGAACGGCTCCGGCCGCTGATGCTGCCGCTCGGCGACGGCCTGCTCGCCGCCGTCAAACTCGCGCCCTAGGGCAGTGACGACAGGTAACGCAGCAGCAGGCGGACGCCGAAGCCGGTGCCGCCCTTGGTGATCTCGCCCTCGTCGGAGACCGAGCGGGCGGGCCCGGCGATGTCCAGATGCGCCCACGGGCGAGTGCCGGTGAACTCTCGTAAGAACAGCGCCGCGGTGACCGATCCCGCCGATCCGGACATCTTCCTGTCGACGTTCGCCAGGTCTGCGATGTCGGAGTCCAGATCAGCCCGGCAGTCCTTGAGCAGCGGCATCCGCCACAGGCGGTCACCGCTGGCCTGACCGGCGGCGAGCAACGCTCCGGCGAGCGCCTCGTCGTTGGCGTAGAGAGCGGCCACGCTCGTCCCGAGAGCGACCTTGGCCGCGCCGGTCAGCGTCGCGATGTCCACCATGACGTCGGGATCGAGCTCGGCGTCCGCGTACGCGAGCACATCGGCCAGCACGAGCCGGCCCTCGGCGTCCGTGTTCAGCACCTCGACGGTGCGCCCGCCGTACTGGGTGATGATGTCGCTCGGCCGCTGCGCGGTGCCGGAGATGGAGTTCTCCGCGCACGCGATGAGCGCGGTCACCCGCACCGGCACCTCGAAGGCGGCGAGCACGCTCATCACGGCGATCACGGCGGCGCCGCCCGCCATGTCGGTCTTCATGGCCTTCATGCCGTCGGTGGGCTTGAGCGACAGCCCGCCGGTGTCGAAGGTGATGCCCTTCCCGGCGAGCACGACGTGGCTGGTTCCCGTATGCGTGTCGGCGGAGGGAACGTAGGAGAGCTGGACCAACCGGGGCGGATTCGCCGAGCCCTGCCCGACGGCGCGGATGCCGCCGAACGCGCCGAGCTCCGGCTCTTCCCAGATCCGCACGTCCAGCCCGGAGTCGGTGGCGATCGCCTGCGCCTGCTCGGCGAGCCAGGCAGGGGTCTTCAGCGAGGCTGGGGTGTTGACCAGATCTCGGGCGAGGCCCGTGGCCCTGGCGACCGCCTCGCCGCGCCGCAGGGCCGCCTCGTCACCTCCAGCGAACTCGATCGTCTTGACGGCTTTGGAGCGGTTCGCGCCGATCGTGAAGGTGTAGGACGCCAGCAGCGCCCCCTCGGCCAGAGGGCCGACGTCGTCCGCGGCCGGAACCGTGACCGAAAGGCGCTCGCGCCCCTTGGCTTTGCGCGCGACCGCCGCTCCGGCCCTGCGCAGAGCGGGAGCCGTACCGTCACCGACGCCGTAGAGGAGGACGCGCCGCACATCCGCGCCCTGGGCCACGGGGACCTCGACGACCTCGCCGGGCTCGCCCTTGGCCGTGTAGTGCGTGAGCAGAGCCTCCACCGGCACCGGGAGATCCACCTGAGGAGCCAGCTCAGGCCCGAACGGCACGGCGAGGAACTCCGCGTCAGCGGCGGGCTGGGCGGCGAAAGCCAGCGTGGTCTCTATCGGCACAGACACCTCCAACAGGGCGGCCCCGGCGCGAGGAGATCCCCGCCGCCAGGGCCGAAAATCGAACAGGTCGGCTGAAGATCAGCCGACCACCTTCTTCAGTGCGTCTCCGAGGGCGCTGGCCTCGTCCGCCGAGAGCTCGACGACGAGCCGGCCGCCACCCTCGAGGGGGACCCGCATGACGATGCCCCGTCCTTCCTTGGTGACCTCCAGCGGACCATCGCCAGTCCGCGGCTTCATCGCCGCCATGCGTGTATCCCTTCCCGCGTTGTCGTCCGCTCCGGGGAGCGGTCGGCGCATTCACGTTTCTGTGATGTTCTATTATCCCGCCTCCGAGCTCAAAAAGGTAACGCCCCGGCCCCGTTCAATCGATCAATGCGGGCCGCGCGCCGTCGGCGACGCATTGTCGGAGACGGATCCTGACCCCACACTGGGTGGCGTGAACGCCCGGGCCGCGCTCTTCGATCTGTACGGGGACCACCTTCGCTCCCGCGGCGGGCGCGCCTCCGTGGCCGCTCTCGTGCGCCTGCTCGCGTCGCTGGACTTCGCCGCCCCGGCCGTACGAACCGCGATCTCCCGCATGGTCCGCCAGGGCTGGCTCGACCCCGTACGGCTCCCGCCCGGGCCCGGCTATGCGGTCACACCGAAATGCGTGCGCCGCCTGGACGAAACCGCCGTGCGGGTTTACCGGACGGGGACCGTCACCTGGTCCGGGCAGCGGCACGTGCTGGTCGTGGAGGCGGTCCGGGACCGGCCGAGACGCGAGCGGCTGAAGGCCGATCTGGCCTTTCTCGGCTACGCCGCGCTCTCCGAGACCACCTGGATCGGCCCGCACGCCTCCCCCGAGCTCGACGCCCTCGGGATCAGGGCCGACCGGTTCGACGCGACCCTGCAAGGGGACCCGTGTGAGCTGGTGCGGCGGGCGGGGCCGCCGTCAACGGCGTGGCGGCCGGCGCGGGCGCCTCGCTGGCGTTCGCGTGCGACTTCCGGGTGGCCGCGGAGAAGGCGAGGTTCGCCATGGCGTTCAGCGGCATCGGCCTGGCTCCCGACTCGGGCGCGTCCTGGACGCTACAGCGCCTTGTGGGGCCCGCGCGGGCCCGCGAGCTGCTCATGCTCGGCGGCCGGTCTTCGAAGCACGGTGAGGGACCGGGCGGGTTCTCGGGTAGGCGTCCTTCCGGTCGTCTCGCCAACCGTGACCGGCACGGCGAAGAACCGAAGGACGCTCCCCGGCCGCGCGTCCTGATCGCGTCCTAGTCGCGCACCCAGCAGTCCGCGACATGGTCGTTGACCAGGCCGATGGCCTGCATGAGCGCGTAGGCGGTCGTGGGGCCGAAGAACCGGAAGCCGTGTGACTTGAGCTCTTTGGCCAGCGCCTTCGATGCCGGAGTCCGCGCGGGGACGTCGGCGAGGCTCATCGGCACCGGCGCGGCCGGATCCGCGTATTGCCACACCAGCTGGGAGAGCCCGTCGGGCAACTCCAGCGCCGCCCGGGCGTTGGCGATCGCCGCCTCGATCTTCGCGCGGTTGCGGACGATGCCCGCGTCTCCCATCAGCCGCTCGACGTCGGACTCGTCGAACCCGGCCACCGCGCTGATGGAGAACCCGGAGAACGCCGCGCGGAAGTTCTCCCGCTTGCGCAGGATCGTCAGCCAGGAAAGCCCGGACTGGAACGCCTCAAGGGTGATCCGCTCGTAGACGGCGTCGTCGCCACGCAGCGGGCGACCCCACTCCTCGTCGTGATAGGCGACGTAGTCGGGGGCGGCGGTCGCCCAGGCACAACGGATCACCACGTCTCCTCCATGTCACTGTCCCAGCCGGCCCCGGTGGGCGCGCCTGTGGACACCTCGGGCAGGTGCTCGATGCGTGGCGGCTCGGCCGGACGGGCGTAAGCCTCCTGCCGCGCCTGCAGCCTTTCGACCAGCAACTCGGCCACGCGCTGTTCGAGCACCGCGATCCGGTCGTCCCGGGCGCTGAGCGCGGACGACACCCGCTGCAGCACCTCGTCGACGATCTCCGTGTGATAGCCGACCAGGCCGACGGGTAACTGCACCGCGATGAGGTCTGCGGCGGTCAGGCGACCGGCGTCCGGAAGGTCCAGCGGCGGCACGTCCGGCGGGAAATCGGCCAGTTCACCGCCGTGGCCGAGCGATACCGTCACCACGCAGGCGAGGACCGCGAGCCCGGCGATGATGAGTATGACCAGCACATACGAATCGTGCCACAAGTCCTCCGCGTGCGAGCATCGATGCGAACCCACAGGTCGGCATGAAATCGCAGGAGGGCGCGGTCATGACCGTCGTCCTCGGTCCCGGTGCCGAGAGCGGGGGATCGCTAAGGCTCGCCCAGTTCCTCCGCGGACGGGGTCAGGTGAAGGGTCGCCTTCTCCAGGAGCTCGAACGCCTCCTCGACGGTGGTGGTCCAGGAGATCGCGTCGAACACGCCCGGCCGGGTGAAGCCCTGCTCGTACATCCCGCGCACCAGCTCGCGCAGCGGCGCGTAAAGGCCCCACGGGTCGAGGATGACCAGCGGCTTCTCGTGCAGCCCGAGAACTCGCGTCGTCCAGATCTCGAAGAGCTCCTCGAGTGTGCCGATGCCGCCGGGCAGCACGAGGAAGGCGTCCGACCTGGCGTCCATGATGCCCTTGCGCTCCCGCATGTCCGCGGCCACGACCAGCTCGCCGGAGTCGGTGTCGGCGATCTCGATGTCCACCAGCGCCTGCGGGATCACACCGACCGTGTGGCCGCCCGCCGCTCGCGCCGCCCGCGTGACCGCGCCCATGCACGAGACTATGGCGCCCCCGCTGACGAGGACATGCCCACGCCTGGCGAGCTCCGTGCCGACCTCGGCCGCGAGATCCACGTACTTCTCGTCGATCTTCTGACTTGAGGCACAGAACACGCAGATGAACATGATCTCACCCTATTGGGCATCGGCGACCGTCTGCTTGCTGGCCCTCTCCTCGCGCTCCCGGTCGGCCGCGACGATGATCTCCACTGCCTCGTCGACGTCGTCGGTCATCCTGATGAGATCGATGTCGGCCGAGGAGATCTTGCCGCTGCCGGCGAGGCTGCCGCGGACCCAGTCGATCAGCGGCTGCCAGAACTCGCGGCCCATCATGATCACTGGAAACAGGGTGACCTTTCGGGTCTGCACCAGCGTCAGCGCCTCGAACAGCTCGTCCAGCGTGCCGAACCCGCCGGGAAGCGCGACGAAGCCGCACGAGTACTTGACGAACATGGTCTTGCGCACGAAGAAGTAGCGGAACTCGACGCCGAGGTCCACGTACTCGTTCATGTGCTGCTCGTGCGGCAGTTCGATGCCCAGCCCGACCGATGTCCCACCGCCTTCCAGGGCGCCCTTGTTGGCCGCCTCCATGACGCCGGGGCCGCCTCCGGTGATGACGGCGTAACCCGCCTCCGCGAGGGCACGGCCGAGCCGCTCGCCCATCACGTACTCAGCCGTGCCACGAGGCGTGCGGGCGGAGCCGAAGACCGTCACCGCGGGCGGCAACTCGGCGAGGGCGCCGAACCCCTCGACGAACTCCGCCTGGATGCGCAGGACCCGCCAGGGGTCCATGTGCAGCCAGTCTGACGGTCCCCTTCGGTCGAGCAGCCGCTGATCGTATGTCGAGTCGGGGACCATGTCGCCGCGGACCACCGACGGCCCCTGGCGTCGCTCACGACGGATGGTGTTCATGCGCGTCACGGTAACGCACGATCGGCGCCAAAAAGAATCTTGAAATTCTTCTGCAACCTGGGGAACCGGGATTCGCCGAGGCCTCGTCTAACAACCGAGGGTGCTGCTCGGGACGAAAGTGGCTTTCCCCGCCAAATGGCCGGCGAGGAAAGCCACTTTCTTTTTGGCGCGCTCCTCCGGTCAGCTTTCCGTCAGCCATGCGAGCATGCGACGCTCGCATTCGACGATCTTCGACAGTTCGGCGTACTCGCCACGCTTGTGGGCCAGGTTCGGATCGCCGGGTCCGTAGTTCACGGCGGGCACGCCCATGGCGGCGAAACGGGCCACGTCCGTCCAGGCCACCTTGGCGCGCGGCGTTCCGCCCACGGCCGCGGCGAAAGCGGCGGCCACCGGGTGGTCGAGTCCGGGACGAGCGCCCGGCGCGGAATCGGTGAAGCGGATCTCGAAGCCGTCGAACACGTCCCGAACATGGTCCTTCGCCTGCTCCTCGCTCAGGTCGGGGGCGAAGCGGTAGTTCACGGTCACGACACATTCGTCGGGGATCACATTGTTCGCGTTCCCGCCCCTGATTCCGACCGCGTTGAGCCCTTCGCGGTACTCCAGCGTGTCGACGACGGGCCGCCTCGGCTCGTAGGCCCGCAACCGCTCCATGATCGCCGATGCCTCGTGGATGGCGTTGACGCCCAGCCATGAGCGCGCGCTGTGCGCGCGAACCCCGGTGGCGACGATCTCGAACCGCAAGGTGCCCTGGCAGCCGCCCTCGATCACCCCGTCCGTCGGCTCCATCAGCACCGCGAAGTCACCGGCGACCCATTCGGGGTGATCGCGGGTGAGCCGGAGAAGCCCGTTGCGCTCCGCCTCGATCTCCTCGCAGTCGTAGAAGACGAAGGTGACGTCCCGGACCGGGGCCTCCAGCAGGCACAGCTTGAGCTGGACCGCGACGCCGCTCTTCATGTCGGACGTCCCGCACCCGTAGATCAGGTCGCCCTCGACCCGGGACGGCAGATTGTCCGCGACCGGCACGGTGTCGATGTGCCCGGCGATCACCACCCGCTCACCACGACCCTGATCGGTGCGGGCAACGATGTTCTGCCCGTCACGGTGCACGCTCAGGTGCCCCAGCGGACGGAGCGCGTGCTCGATGGCGTCGGCGAGCACCTTCTCGTGGCCGCTGACCGACTCGATGTCCACCAGCGCCGCCGTCAGGGTCCGGACGTCCTGCGAAAGGTCAAGCTGCATGGTGCGCGAGCCTACCCGGCGCCGGAGGCGGGGGCCGCAGTCGGGCGGCGGCCTTGCGCGGCGGCGTGGTCAGACGATCTGGACCGAATCCGAGGGCTTGGCCGCCGTCAGCCATCCGTCGTGTCCGGCGGACGCGGTCCACGTGACGCCGTCGAAGCGCACCTCGCGCAGGCCGTACCGCTGTGCGTGGGTGACGTACCACGCCGCGATCAACCAACCCTGCTTCGCGGACGACTCGCTCCCGAGCGCACGGATCAACTGCTTACGCGCCGCCTCGGGGCGGGACGCCACCGCCACTTCCGCGGGCGGATACCAGCAGTGCACCGCCTTGGCCACGCGTCCGGTGAAGGCACCGGAAAGGATCCTCGCCCACGGCTCGTGCTGGGCGTACGCCGCGCCGTCCGCGGATCGCTGCACGGCCTGCGCCGCCTCGTGCAGGGGCAGCTTCCGGTAGCGCTTGACCTTCTCCAGTGCGATGAAGAACTTCCTGGTCGCGTAGACGGGATCCTGCAACTGCCTGGCAGTGCCCCAGCCCTGTGACGGCCGCTGCTGGAAGACCCCCACGGAGTCGCGGTCGCCGTACGGCAGATTCACCAGCTTGGACTCCTGGATCGCGGTGACATAGGCGATCTGCACGGCGCGCTCCGGCAGGCCGCGCCGAGCGGCGACGGCCGCGATGGTCGCGGCGATCTCCGCCTGGTCGATGTCCAGGTCCAGCGTCCCCTCAGGGGTCGTGATCTTGCAGTGCTCGCCGAGCGCGAACGGCTCCGCCTTCTTGAGAAGGTGGTAGGCCCCGAAGAAGATGGCCGCGGCGAGCACGACCACGATGGTCACGATGGTCAGAGCCGTTCTTGAAACGTGCCAAGTCACGCCCACAACCTAGTGGCTGGCGGTGTCAGGGGAGTCGCTCCACGTGGATCGACCCAGGTGTGAGGGGGTGGGCGTAACAGGAGATCCACTGGCCACCCTGGACCCGCTGGAAGGTCAGCATCCGGCCGTCGCCGGCGCGGTAGTCGGCGAAGTCCATGAGGCCGCGGTCCGGATACCCGGTCATGCCCTCGGAGCGGAAGGCGAGGGTACCGCGCTCGATCGGGGAGAACTCGACGCCCTCCATGATGAGCGTGCTCTTGGCGGGGACCATGCCCTGCGTCGGGACCTGGGTCCAGAGCATGACCTCAAGATGGCGGGGGTCGGCCTCCGCCAGCCCGCGCCGCTCTTCGACCGAGAGCCACTGGTAGCGCCGCGAACCGTCATCGAGCAGGTATTCGGTCCACTGTTCGCCCTGCCGGGACAGGTGCAGCGCCCCGATGGCGCGCGAGCGCATGCCCTGGCAGAAGACGGTGTCCCCTACCTTGATCGTCCGAGGATCGAAATAGGGCTGGTCCGGCGCCACGGCTCGCTTGGGCGTCGTCCCGTGCGCGTCCGGAGAGGGCGCCTTGGCCGGGGCGGCGGCGCGGCCCTGGCGGGCGGTTGCTGCGAATGCGCCCAGCACGACGACAAGTGTCGCCACGCTCAGGGTGAGCACGACCGCTGTCGTCATGGCGGGCGATCCTACTGGAGCCGGCGTACTGCCGCATCGATACGTTCGTCCGTAGCCGTCACGGCGATCCGTACATGCTTCTGACCTGCACTTCCGTAAAAATCACCCGGTGCCACCAAAATCCCGGTTGCGGCTAGAGCACGCACCTGGTCCCAGCAGCCGCCGTCGTTGGTGGCCCAAAGGTAGAGACCGGCCGTCGAATGGTCGACCCGCCAACCGGCGCGCTCGAGCGCCGGGCGCAGCACGGCCCGCCGCCTCGCGTACCTCTCGCACTGCTCGTCGGCGTGCACGTCGTCGTCGAGGACGGCGGCCATCGCGGCCTGGACCGGCGCGGGCATAATCATGCCCGCGTGCTTGCGCACCTCGAGCAGCCGCCGCACGAGCGCGGGATCACCGGCGACGAAGCCGGCGCGGTAACCCGCGAGGTTGGACCGCTTGGACAGCGAGTGCACCGCCAGCAGCCCCTCGTGGGAGCCCCCGCACACATCGGGGTGCAGGATCGAGACCGGCTCCTCCTCCCAGCCGAGCTCGATGTAGCACTCGTCCGACGCCACGACGGCTCCACGCTCGCGCGCCCATTCGACGACCTTGCGCAGATGCTTCGCGGGAAGCACCCGGCCCGTCGGGTTGGACGGCGAGTTCACCCACACGAGCGGCACCCGCTCGGGCCCCGACGCGAGCAGCCCGTCCGTGGGGTGCGGCGTGGCGCCCGCGAGCCTGGCTCCCACGTCATAGGTCGGGTAGGCCAGCTCGGGGAACACGACACGATCGCCGGGCGCGACCCCGAGAAGCGTCGGCAGCCAGGCCACGAGTTCCTTGGAGCCGATCGTGGGGAGGACGTCCGCCGGAGCGATCCGGACGCCGTGACGGCGGGCCAGCCAGCCCGCGGCCGCCTCACGCAGCCGGGGCGTGCCGTACGTCAACGGGTAGCCGGGGCTGTCCGCCGCCTCGGCGAGCGCCTTTTGCGCCACGAGCGGAACCGGGTCGACGGGGGTGCCGACGGAAAGGTCCACGATCCCGTCCGGGTGCGCCCGCGCGAGCGCCTTGTACGGCGCGAGCCGATCCCATGGGAAGTCCGGCAACGAGATCAAAGGTCCCCCAGTCATGGTGAATCCGCCCATTGAGCGCTGCGGCTCAATGGGCGCGAGAGCCGCCGGTCAGTGCTTTTCGCTCTGCGGCGGCAGAGCGGCGACGATCGGGTGGTCCTTCTCGACCTTGCCGACCTTCGAGGCCCCACCCGGTGATCCGAGCTCGTCGAAGAACTCCACGTTGGCCTTGTAGAAGTCCTTCCACTGCTCGGGGACGTCGTCCTCGTAAAAGATCGCCTCAACCGGGCAGACCGGCTCGCACGCCCCACAGTCCACGCACTCGTCGGGGTGGATGTAGAGCATGCGGTTGCCCTCGTAGATGCAATCGACGGGGCACTCCTCGATGCACGCCTTGTCCAGGACATCCACGCATGGCTGCGCGATGACGTAGGTCACCTCGGGCTCCTTCTTCTCCGCGTGTTGGCACGACTCGACCGCGGGTCACTACGCCTAGTATTGCGGTGCCCGCCGAGTAGCTGAAACGGGAGGGGGTGAATCGCCTGTGAGCTCTCGCCTCGGAGCCAGGTTGGTGGTCTCCATCACGCCCGCCGACGTGGGGCGACGGGTGACTGTCCGGCGTCGTGTGCCGGAGGGTTTCCGCGACGTGGTCGGCGTTCTCGAGTCCTGGACCGACGGCGTTCTCACCGTCCGTAAGCGCGACGGCGCGCTCGTCGAAGTCGCGGAGGAGACCCTGGCGGCGGCCAAGATCGTACGACCTGGGTAAATTCTCCGCGCGTCTCCTCGACCCAGCGGAATGCGACGCCAAGTATTCGCTTCGTGACCACACGTGCCAGCGTTGTCGTAGTGATCCTCGCGTCAGCCGCCGCCGCCTGCTCCGCCCCGGCCACCGAGGAGAAGAAGCTTCCGCCGGTGAATCCCGAGGCCTCGAGCCTGCGCCAGGGGTTCACGACCATGGATCGCCTCATCGAGACGGCCAAGAAGGAGGGCTCCCTGACCGTGGTGGGCCTGCCTCGCGGCTGGGTGAACTACGGGGAGATCATCGACCGGTTCGCCGACGAATACGACGTCAAGGTCACCGTCACCGCGCCGGACGCAAGCAGCCAGCAGGAGATCGAGGCGGCGGCCCGCCTCAAGGGGACCCCGCAGGCGCCTGACGTGTTCGACCTGAGCATGGACGTCGCGGTCGCCAACGCGCCCGTGTTCGCGCCCTACAAG
Organism: Microtetraspora sp.; assembly: GCA_044868295.1. GTDB lineage: Bacteria > Actinomycetota > Actinomycetes > Streptosporangiales > Streptosporangiaceae > JBIOWF01. The sequence continues at coordinate 24,443 of JBIOWF010000122.1, forward strand.
GTCACCGGCTGGCAGGACATCCCCGACGATCTGAAGGATCCGAAGGGGTACTGGTACGCCGCGTACGGCGGCTACATGTCCATCGGCTACGACCCGCGCAAGATGACCCCGCCCAAGTCCTTCACGGAGTTGCGCCGCCCGGGCGTCTCCGTGGCGCTGCCCGGCGACCCGCTGCGGATCGCCTCGGCGTTCAGCGGCGTCATGGCCACGTCGCTGAACGGCGGCCGGCCCGACGTGCGGCGCGGGCTCGACTTCTTCGCCGAGCTCAAGAAATCCGGCGGCCTCGGCACGCCTGACCAGGCCGCCGCGGTGCTGGACTGGGACTACCTGAACGCGGCGCGGGCCGCCGACTCGGTCAAGGACGACAAGCCCACCTGGCAGGTGACGATCCCCGGCGGCAGCGTCCTCGCCTCCTACTACGCGCAGGCGATCAACGCGGACGCGCCGCACCCGGCCGCCGCCCGCCTCTGGCAGGAGTTCCTCTTCTCCGACGAGGGTCAGAACCTCTACCTCAAGGGCTTCGCCCGTCCGGTGCGCACGGAGGCCATGGAGATGCGCGGCAAGCTCGACGAGGAGGCCGCCGCGAAGCTGCCGCCGGTGACCGGCACCCCGGTGGTCCTCACCGTTCAGCAGCAGGACGCCGCCAGGTCCTATCTCAAGTCCCACTGGCCCAAGCGCATCGGCTCTTAACCCACATACGCCGCGTAGACGACGAAGCCGTACAGTATGTCCCTATCACAGCTATCTCAGAAGTCGGCACGAGATGCCTGCGGGCGCAGCCATCTCAGCAGCGGGCAGGAGATCGCGAGAAGGGCAGGCACCGGGCGGCGATGTCTCAGAATGCGAGCTGATTGTGCGATACCAAACCCCCAGCATCATGCGCTGGAACGCTCGCGCCTATGACAGCTCCTTCGGTTACGTCTCGGCGCACGGGGCGCCGCTGGTGGATTTGCTCGATCCGCAGCCCGGTGAGCGCGTGCTCGATCTGGGCTGCGGCACGGGAGTGCTGACCGCGGACATCGCGTCCCACGGCACGCAGGTCCTCGGAATCGACGGCTCCCATTCGATGATCGAAGCGGCCATGGCGCAGTATCCGGGGCTCGACTTCACCGTGGGCGACGGCCATGACTTCACCGTGGCGCAGCCGTACGACGCCGTGCTGTCCAACGCGGCGCTGCACTGGATGAGCCGCGACCCGGACGCGGTGATCAGGTGCGTGCGCATGGCGCTGCGGCCGGGCGGGCGGTTCGTCGCCGAGCTGGGCGGCGCCGGCAACTGCGCGGCGCTGACCTCCGCGATGCTCACCGCCTGGCGCGAGCACGGCCTGCGCGAGCCGGACCTGCCCTGGTACTTCCCGAGCCCGGCCGAATACGCCCTCCGACTGGAGAAGGGCGGCTTCACGGTGCGCATCCTGGAGTACTTCGACCGGCCCACCCCGCTCGACGAGTGCCCCAGCGGCGCGGCCGACTGGGTCCGGATGTTCGCCGGGTCGCTCCTGGAGGGTGTGCCGCCCGCGATCGTGGACCCGTTGCTCCGGCGGGTGAACGAGCTCGCCGCGCCGGCGCTGCGGCGTGAGTCCGGCTGGATGGCTGACTACGTCCGCCTCAGATTCGCCGCGGTTCGCCGCTGAGGATGCGGCGGACGGGCCCGACCGTCGATACTGGAACAAGTCGAGCCAGCGTAACCGCACGACCATTGTCACCCGTGAAACTCCCGCCGCAGGGCAGGAATTTGCCAGACTATGGTCTGGTCTTAGGGAGTGATGGGGAAAGCGATGAACTTCTGCCTGAGTGACCTCGTGCCACCGTTGCGCTGGAGTGACGCTGCCCGAATGGAACGGCTCGGCGAGCCGGCCGAGCTGCCGGACGCCTGGTGGCGGAGCCTGCCGGTCGGCCGCGTGCTCGCCGTCCTCGATGCCGAGGCGCTCGGGCGGCTGCTCACGGATCTCGCGGTGGACCACTGGCCGGCCGCCGCGGTCGGGGACATCCTTCCCGCTCTGCACGTGCTGGACCCGGACGAGGCCGACGACCCGCAGGTCGCGATCGCGCTGGACCGGGTCGGTTCCTGGCCCGGCCTCCTGTCGCTCACCAGCCGCGAGCTCTCCGACCAGCCGTTCATCAAGGCCCGCCCGGTGCTGGCCGCCCTGTTCACCGCCGTGTTCGTACGGCTGACGCCCGCGGACCTGCCGAAGGGGCAGGCAGCCGCCGGGCCGGCCAAGCAACCGGTCGGCAAGCCGGCCAAGCAGCCGATCAAGCCCCCCGTCAAGGAGCCGGCCAACGCGCGGTCCAGGCAACCGGCCGACGAGCCGGCCGGCGAGCGGGCCAAGGAAACCACCAACGTGCGGAAGGAGCCCGTCAACGGGCGGCCCAAGGCTCCGGCCAAGGAACCGGCCGCCGAGGCGATCAAGGAAGCGGCGGTAGAGGCGGTCAAAGAGCCGGCCGCGCCCGTCGAGGTCCCCGAGCCTGCGGCGGCCCCCTCGCCGTATGTCTCCGAGGAGGAGCCCAACCTTCCCGCGCTGATCGACGCCGCCTTCTCCGACCTGGACGACAAGACCTGGATGGTGGCGCAGAACAGGGTCTTCACCGACGCGCCCACGGCCGTCGAAGGGCTGGCCAAGCTGCTGGCCGTCTCCCCCGCCCGCATCGAGACCCTGGAGACGGCCCTGCGGGCGCGGCTCTCGAAGTGGCTGGCGAGCCCGGAGGCCGCGCCGTACAACGAGCATCTGAGCCAGGTGACGAAGATCCTGGGCGTCGCGGCGCCCAAGGCGCGCCTCCTGGGCGCCGCCGACTGGCACGAGGAGGAGCTGCGCTCCCTCGACGTGCCCGCCTGGCAGTTCGTGCTCGCCACATTACCCGGCTACCACGTCTCCGGTGACTGGCTGGTGGCCGGTGACCTGGCCGACCTGCACGACAAGACCCGCGGCCTCATCGTCAACTCCGACCGGCCGCCGACGGTCACCCGGGCGCTCGAACTGGTGTCGTCCCTCGGCATCCACCCCGAGGTCGCCAAGGAGTGGCTGGAGAACGTCCCCCAGCTGCGCATCCAGAGCACCAGCAGCAACGGCGTCCACCCGTCCCCCGCTCCGGCCGCGGCCACGGCGACGGCCGCTCCGGCCAAAGACGACAAGCAGGGCAGGCTCAAGGACGTGACGATGACCCGGCGGTGCTTCCGGCAGCCCGACGGGCGCTGGTGGCTCAGGGTCGACGTCACCAACGAGCACCTGGGCGGGGCCGAGGTCTCGCTTCCCACCGGTTTCGCCTCCTACCTCGGGCTCTCTCCGGGCGACAGCCGGATCGTGCGGAGCGCGGCGGGAGACGTGCAGATGACGTGGCAGGCGCACCCCGCGCTCGGGTCCCTCCAGCAGATCCTCAAGGAGGTGGCCGCCAAGGAGGGCGGTCACGTCTTCCTCACCCTCTCCGACGAGGGGATGCTGCGGGTGCGGCACCTGCCCGGCGCGAGCGGCGGGGACGCGACCGCCCGGGCGCTGCGCCTCGTCGGCTACACGGCTCCGGGAGGCACCCGGGACCAGGCCGTGCGCGTGATCGCCACCAGGATCGGGCTCGCCGGGCCGGTCGGCCAGCCCGAGCTCCTCGCGCGGCTGCGAGAACGAGGGGACCGCGACCTGCTGTCCCTGATGGGGTGACCCCGTGCCCCGGCTCGCGATCTCCCCGGAGTTCACCCGGGAGCTCGGCGCACTGGCCAGGCCGGTACGCCGGGACGCGATTGTCGCGGTACGCCGGTTTCTGCTCAACTCCCCCACCGCCCCGCACCCGGAGCGGGTGCGGGGCAGCCGCGATCGCCGCATCGCCACGCTGCGGCTGGCCGACCGCCACCGAGGCGTGGTCGTACGGCAGGGCGACGTCTACTGGCTGCTGACCGTCCTGCCGGACGGCGAGGCGTGGTCCTACGCGCAGCGGCACCGTTTCGTGGTGAACACCGCGATCGGGGTCGCCGAGTTATGGGACGCCGAGGCGCTGGAGCGGATCGAGCCGGCGCTGCGACGGGCGGCGGCGGGCACCGACCGCCGGTTGTTCGGCGATTTCTGTGACACCGACCTGCGAAGCGTCGGCATCGACGAGCGATTGCTCCCCTTGTTGCGGCTGATGACCTCGGATGCCCATCTGGAGGCCGTGCGGCCCCTCCTGCCGGAGAGCCAGGCGGCCCCGCTCACCGCGCTGGCGCGAGGCGGCTCGCTGGCCACCGCGTGGAGTGAGCTGAACGGCTGCCGCTCGGCGGACGCGGACGTGATCGATCCGCAGGACCTGGCCGCCGCGCTGCTGCGCAGCCCCCACCGGGCCGCGTTCGCGGCCGACCGTCACGAGCTGGACCGCATCCTCTCCGTGCCGCACTGGTGCACTTTCCTGTATCCCCCGCAGCACACGTACGCCAACTGGGAGCGGTACGACGCGCCGACGCTGGTGACCGGGGGCGCGGGCACCGGAAAGACGATCATCGCGCTGCATCGGGCGGCCCGCCTCGCCCAAGCCGCGACGGGTCCGGTCCTGCTGGTGACCTTCTCCCAGGGGCTGGCCAGCGAGCTCTCCGCCCGGCTGGACATGATCGTGGCGGACGAGGTGGTCAGGAAGCGCATCGAGGTCGGCAACGTCGACCGGCTCGCGCACCGCATCGTCGCCGAGGCGGAGGGTCGCGTGCCGCCCCTCGTGGGCGCCGGTGACCTGTCGGCGTTGTGGAAGGAGGCGGCGGGCAGCCGGTTCGGCGCGGCGTTCCTGCTGCGCGAGTGGGAACAGGTCATCCTGTCCCAGAATCTCCGCACGCTGGAGGAGTACCTGCAAGCCGGGCGCCCCGGCCGTGGCGTCGATCTGTCCCCTGAGATCCGGCAGACCGTCTGGCGGGCCGTCGAGCACGTCATCGGCCGGCTGCGGGATTCGGGCCGCCGGACCCTGCTCCAGCTCGCCTCCGAGGCCGCCGAGCTGCTCGGGCGGTGCACGGGCGACATGCTCGGCGATGTGGCTCCGGGGCGGGAGCCGTACCGGCACATCGTGGTGGACGAGGCGCAGGACCTGCACCCGGCGCAGTGGCGGCTGCTGCGGGCGGCGGCGCCGCACGCGCCCAACGACATGTTCATCGTGGGCGACCCGCACCAGCGCATGTTCGACAGCCGGGTCGGGCTGGCGGGGCTGGGCATCCAGGCGCGCCGATTCCACCTCAAGATCTCCTACCGGCTGCCGCAGGAGATCCTGTCCTTCGGCGTCCGGCTGCGCGGCGGCGGCCCGGCGGACGGTCTGGTCGACGGCGTCGCCGACATGTACGGCTATCGCGCCGCGCAGAACGGGCCGCGCCCCGTCGTCCGCGAGTACGTCACCCCGGAAGCCGAAATTTCAGGACTTGTCATGCACGTCACCGAATGGCTGGAGCAGGGCGTGCCCAACGATGAGATAGCCGTTGCCGCGCGCACGCCCGACCTGGTCAAAACAGCCCGTAAGGCGCTGCGGGAGGCCGATATCGACGTGAAAGTCGCCATGCTGCATGGCATGAAAGGGCTGGAATTCCGCCGCGTGGCCGTGATAGGCGTGGCTGACGGAATCGTGCCAGCGCCCGACGCGCTCACCCCGGCCGCCGAGGATCCGACGGCCCGGGCGCACGATCTGCAACGGGAACGGGGGCTGCTCTACGTGGCGTGCACACGGGCCAGCGAGCTGCTCTACGTGTCCCATTCAGGGCGGGCAAGTCCTTTCCTGCCTGCCTGATCCCCTAGTCTGAACTGCGGATATATTCCCCTTGCCGGTTGGACCTGCATTGAACCTGAGCTTGAGCGACATCGTGCCTCCACTGCGCTGGACCGCCCCCAGCCAGGTAGAGCCGATCGCGAGCGACCCCGGTCTTCCCGACGCGTGGTGGCAGGCGCTCCCGCTGGACCGCGCCTGCTCGGCGGTGGGCGCCGCCCAGGTCGCGTCGCGGCTCGCCGATCTCACCACCGCCTGCTGGGGGCACCTGGTGCTCGGCGACATCCTGCCGCTGCTCAGGTTCACCGACCCGGTGGAGAGCCTCCAACTGCCCGGCCCGCGCGAGGCCGTCCACCGGCTGTTCACCGGTGTGATCGAGAAGCTGCTGGCGACCGAATCCGCGGCCCCGGTCGAGGAGCCACCGCCGCCCCTGACCCCCACCGCGCGGCCGATGCCCGAGCTCATCGACGACGTCTTCGCCCGCCTCGACGACCGGCAGCGCGCCATCGCGAGGGACCGGCTCTACTTCGACTCCTCGCACCAGCCCGCCCAGGCCTCGCCGCGGGCCACGCTGGACGAGCTGGCCCAGCGGTTCTCGGTGACCCGCGAGCGGATCCGGCAGATCGAGCGTGACCTGCGCGACCACGTCGAGGCCTGGCTGGCCGGGCCCGAGGCGGCCCCGCTGACCGCCCACCTGTCCTGGCTGCGCACGCGGCTCGGCTCCGCCGTACCGGCCGACGACCTGGCCGCCGCGGTGCCGTGGCACCGCACCGAGCTCGCCACGCTCGCGATCCCGGCCTGGCGCTTCGTCCGCACCCTGCTCACCGGTTACGACCAGGTGGACGGCTGGCTGATCGCGGGGGGCGCGGACGAGGTGCGGGAGAAGACGCGCCAGCTGTTCACCGACGGCCCGCGGCCCCTCGACGAGGCCGTGTCCCTGACCACGCAGCTCGGGGTCCGGGAGGACGTCGCCGAGCGCTGGCTCGCCTCGGTGCCGCACCTGCGCGTGCTGGAGGGGCACGTGGTCCCGTGGCCGCGCAGCGTCAACGACAAGGCGGAGGCGGTCCTCGCCGTCGCCGGAACCCCGCTGTCGCCCGAGGAGATCCAGCAGCGGATCGGCGAGGACTACAGCCTCGTCGGCATCCGCAACCAGCTCACCGCCGACGATCGGTTCCTGCGCCTCGACCGGAACAAGTACGGCCTGCGCCGCTGGGGCGGTGAGGGATATCTGGGCATCCGCGAGATGATCACGCGAGAGATCGAGCGGGCCGGGGGTGAGGCGTCGGTCAACACGATCGTGAACAACCTGACCTCCCGCTACGAGGTGAGCGAGAGTTCCGTCCGGGCGTACGCGGGCGGTCCGGGGTTCGAGCGCACCCAGCGCGGCTGGATCCGGGTCGCCGACCAGGAGCAGGCCGAGCCGTACCAGCCGCGACGTGACGTGTCGATGACGCGCCGCTCCTTCCGCAGCCGGGACGGCCGCTGGTGGCACCGGGTCGACGTCAACGCCGAGCATCTGCGCGGCTCCGGCTCGCCCCTGCCCACCGGGTTCGCCGCCCACCTCGGGATGGCGCCCGGCGGCCAGCTGACCGCCTCCACGCCGTCGGGCGAGGTCGTGATCAGCTGGCACAACCAGCCGACGATGGGGTCGATCAGGCCGGTGCTCGCCGACTACAACGCGTCCGAAGGCGACCACGTCTTCCTCACCGTGTCCGACGGCGGCGAACTGCTGACCCGGTTCCTCCCGGCGGCGGCGCCCGGGCTGCCCGCGCTCAACCGGGCCCTGCATCTCATCGGCTACACGGCTCCGGTCGCCTCCGAGGCCGAGGGGCTGCGGCTCGTCGGCGCCCGCATCGGCCTGCCGGAGGGCGCCACCCGCGAAGAGGTCCTGAGCCGGGTGCGAGAAAGAGGCGACCGAGACATTCTCGGCTTCCTTGACTCCTGATCGGGCAAACGCCGTAAGCCTGCCAATTAGGCTCGACATATGCTGCGGCTCTATGACACGCGGAACCGGCAGGTGGAACCCATCGCGTCTCCCGGCACGCGCCTGTTGCGGATGTACACGTGCGGGCCGACCGTCTGCCGGTACGCGCACGTCGGCAACCTCCGGTCGTACCTGCTGTCCGACCTGATCCGCCGGGTCAACGAGCGGCACGGCGTACGGACGGTCGTCTGCCAGAACATCACCGACGTGGGCCATCTCGTGGACGACGCCGAGATCGACGCCACCGGCGAGGACAAGATCCTCGCGCAGGCCCGGGCGGAAGGCCGCTCGGCGCTGGAGATCGCCCGCTTCTACGAGGACGCGTTCCGCCGCCACACGCTGGCGTTGAACATCCACACTCCCGAGCACACGCCGCGGGCCACGGAGACGATCGATCTGATGATCGAGCTGATCGCCAAGCTCGTCGAGAAGGGCCACGCGTACGCCGTGCCCGACGGCTCGGTCTTCTTCGCCGCCGAGTCCTTCCCCACTTACGGCGAAATTTCCGGCAATCGACTCGACCAGCTGAAGCCGGGAAACCGGGTCGAGGGCGTGAACCTCAGAAAACGCTTCCACGCCGACTGGGCATTATGGAAGCACTCGCACCGCGAGATGACCTGGGAGACGCCGTGGGGCCGCGGCTTCCCCGGCTGGCACATCGGGTGCTCGGCGATGTCGCTGAACCTGCTCGGCGAGCGGGTCGACATCCACACCGGCGGCATCGACCTGCGCTTCCCCCACCACGAGGACGAGCGCGCCCAGTCGAACTCCGCCGTGGGCCACGAGGTCGTCGCCCACTGGGTGCACGGCGAGCATCTGCTCTTCGACGGCCGCAAGATGGCCAAGTCGACCGGCAACGTCGTCCTGCTGCCCGACGTGGAAGCCGCCGGTCTAGATCCGCTCGCCGTACGGCTCGCGTTCATGGAGCACCGCTACCGCCAGCAGATGAACCTCACCTGGGACACGCTGCGCGCGGCGGACCGGACGCTGCGCAGGTGGCGGCGGCGGGTGGCCGAGTGGGCGGAGTCGCCCAGCCGGCCCATCGCCCGCGAGCACGCCGACCGCGTCCAGCGGGCCTTCGACGACGACCTCGACACGCCGCTGGCGCTGCGGCTGCTTCGCGAGCTCGAACGCGACGAGTCGGTGCCCCCGGGCGCCCGGTTCGAGACGTTCCTCCATTTCGACCACCTGCTGGGGCTCGACCTGTCGGTGGACATCGGGAAGCCCCCCGTGCTCCCGCCGGGCGCGGCCGAGCTGCTCGAACACCGGGACAGGGCACGGGCGGCGAGCGACTGGGCCGCCTCCGACAGGCTCAGGGACGAACTGGCCGACCTCGGCGTGAAGGTCTCCGACACCCCAGAAGGTCAGGCTTGGAGCCTCTGACCGCCCCTGATCTGCGGTACGGCCCGGCAGCCGAGGCCGGCAGCGTCTCTGGCTGAGGCAAGAGGCTGGGTGCCGAGCCTTCGCGCTACTCCGTGAGCCTCACGACCGTTTCCACCATGGGCCGAGGCGTGGGTAGCCGCCGTCGTCGAGGTCGGCCAGCCGCTCGAACACGTTCCACGAGGCGGGGTTGCCGCAGATCGCGAAGGACACCCCGACCGCCGCCACGTAGAAGACGAGCATCGGCAGACCCACACACGCCATGTACTGGGTGGCGTGCCGGGACTCGTGGTCGAGCAGTTTCCCCGACAGGTAGCCGTCCTCGTGCTTGGTAAGGATCACGTTGCCGACCGTGAACGCCCCTGCCACGGGAAACGGGATGCGATAGCCGTGGGCGTAGATCAGCCCCTGCTCGCCCCTGCGTGGCCGCGCCCCGCCGATCAGGGCGATGAACAGCCCGACCGGAGTGGAAAGATTGACGTAGTTGACCACCTGCCGCACCCGGTGCCATCGCTGCATAAGCAGCATTGTGCCTACTGCGGGGTGTGGTGGACATCGCCGGTGCGGGCTGTCCAGATCAGACGACCGGGCCGGGGCTGGATCACTCGGACTCCGGGCAGGCTGCCTTTGATCCGGTGGTGCCTGCGGTGCAGCGCCGCGAGGTTCCCGTAGGCGGTCGGCCCGCCCTGATCGTAGGCGCGGGTCTGGAGAGACCATTGGGCGGCCGACCGGGCGGGGCCAACTTCCCTGCTAACTCCCGGTCAACGCCCTGGTTTCGCTCGTTGATCTGTGTGATCGTAGACGTGGCCGCCGCAATGGCCTCAAATCACCACGAGGGGAACTGCATGAAGCGTTTCATTGCACGCCGTGTGGCACCAGTCGCCCTAGTCGGCACCCTGGTCACTGGCGGACTCTTCGTGACGTCGACACCCGCGAATGCGGGTGTCGTTGACGACTGCCTGGGTGCGATCAGAACGTTCATGCGTTTCTTCCGCGCATACGACACGGCAGCCCACCACTCGCAGGCACCGGATGGCCTGATGTCCCGGAACGATTTGAGGGCCACGGCGGCAGGAAACGCAGACATAGCGGACTTGCCGGCCGACCAGCGGAATATTGTTGTGTATCAACTGATTCGGAGAGAGGCCATGATTTTCGACCAGACCCCGAATTCTTCCCAAATCTGGAACCGACTTGATGTCGCCGGCCGCCACGACCGACCGGATGGCCTTGTCTCCATGCGTGACCTCGGGGCCGCCTTCGCGGCTGGCGCGTTTATAGGCGGGGTATGCAACCCCGGGTAATAGGCGGGGCATGCCGTGAATGGACCTCTGATTCGGTGGCGAGAAGGATCGGATCACGTTGATAGGCCATGCGATACGGCGATGGCGCGGCAACTTTGGGCGAAGCTAGCCAGCCCCCCCGGAAACGATGAAAATCCCCCGGCCGACGCCGGGGGCGCTGAAGTCGGGAAACCTTACGGCTATGGATGCCGGAAAGGTCGCGGAACTGGAGCGTGGCGGGTTCCTGGTTCCCGCCGACGTGGACGAAAAGGCCGTAGCGCGCGATCGTTATGTGCAGAGCAAGGAAAACAGCACGCTTCTGGCCATAACCATCGCACATGGAGCGGGGAGAGAATTGATCTACGTTCCACCGTGCGTTCGCAGCAGCCACGAGCCGCTGGACCGGGTGGCCATGATCGCGATCGCCAGCGCCACCAGGCCCCCATAGAGATAGCAGTAGCCCGCCAGGTCGGCGGCGATGGCGAGATCCCCCGCGGGCTGTTTCATGGCCAGCAGGAACGACATGGCCAGCCAGCCCGCGGCCGGGACGAGTGCCCCCAGCTTGCCGCCGATCAGGCGCCCCATGGCGTACGGCACGGCGAACAGCACCACGAGCCACACCAGCGCACTGACAGGCACCTCACCGACGTACCACGCGTGCTCGAACCCGCCGACGACGCCGAGCACGACGCCGAGCATGAAGAGCATGCCGTAGGCCGCACCGGTCACCGCCGCTGACGACTCCATGGCGCCGAGATTAGCCGATGCCGGCGAAGAGGTCGTCTTCACGGTTGTACGGCTCCCCGATCCCACCCGCCTCATACGGCGCGCCGGCACCGGACGGGCCGGGCACCCCCGCGTAGAGGATGAAGTGCTCCACGCCGAGCGCCTCCTGGCCGATGTTGTTCGAGAGCGCGAACCAGGGGGCGTCCACGGCGATCTGGGTGGCGTGCGCGCGCATCGCCTCCAGCTTCGCCCCCACGTAGGGGCGAGCGTCGATCTCCGTGGTCACCTCCTCGTCGGTGCAGCCGAACGGCAGGTCGTCGACGGACTCGGTCCAGAACTCGACGTCGGCCTCACGCATCGCCTCGGCCGCCCGCTTCATCACCGACCTGGGCATCGCGGTGTAGTAGAACTTGGCGATCCGCCACGGCTCCCCGCCCGGATGCGCCGGGTCGGCCGCGAGCTCGTACGCCCGCCACGCCACGCGGTGCGCCTGGATGTGGTCGGGATGCCCGTAGAAGCCGTTCTCGTCGTACGTGACGAGCACCTGCGGCCGGACCTCGCGGATCACCTTGACCAGCTCGCCCGCGGCCTCGTCCAGGTCGGCCTGCCAGAAGCAGTTGAGGCGGTCGTTGGACGCCACGCCCATCATGCCCGAGTCGCGCCAGCGGCCGGCGCCGCCGAGGAAACGATGATCTGTGACGCCCAGCGCCTTGCAGGCGGCGGCGAGCTCGCCGATGCGGTGCTGCCCGAGAGCGTCGTCCCGGTCGGCCGCGAGGTGCGCGAGATCGGGCGGGATGACCTCGCCCTCCTCACCGAGCGTGCAGGTCACGAGCGTGACCTGGGCACCTTCGGCCGCGTACTTGGCCATGACGGCTCCCGACCCGATCGATTCGTCGTCAGGGTGGGCGTGCACGAGCAGCAGTCGCCGGTCAGTCATGCCTCCGAGAGTAGGTCATGCACGTGTGTACAGGGTGAGATGAATCGTCCCGAAAAGTTGCGTTGGCCCGGCCGTAAAGTCCTGTTTGAGGGCCGCCAGCCGGGGGTCGCCCGCCCAGCGGCCGCCGATCGTGGGCGAGACCAGCCAGATCCGGCCGACGGCGCGCGCGGCCACGCGGAACTCGGCCGCTGTCCGCGACTCGGCGGTCCCGCGAGCGAAGGTGAGATCTCGCAGGTCACGGTACGCGTCGCCGTACACGGCCACGAACAGCCGGAAACGTTGCGGCACGTAGAGCACCGCGTCACCGGGGCGCTCCCGCGCACTGAGAGCGGCGGCGAGGGCCCGCAGGTCGTCCGGCCGGCTGTCCGGGCGGCGCTGCGACAGCTGGGCCGGGATCGTGAGGACGGCGACCAGCGCGAGCGCCGCCCAGCCGTGCCAGCCGTGCCAGCCGTGCCAGCCGTGCCAGGCGCGCCGGAGCCGGAGCGCGGCCAGCCCGGCACCGGCGAGCAGCGCGAGCGCCGGCACCGCGAAGAGCACGTAGCGCGGATGGTAGACCGGATAGACCTGGGAGATCGCGAAAGAGAGCAGCGGGGTCGCGGCCCACGGCAGCAGCACCCACGCCCGCGCTCCGCCACTCGCCCCGCCCCTCGCGCCGACCACCGCCAGGACGGCCAGCGCGGCAGCCGCCCAGCCCGCGACCTCCGCGCCGTACTCGGCCAGCTCCTGGACGCCCGGGCGGGCGAGCCAGAAGAGCTGCGCTTCCCGCTGGCCCGCCGCGATGACGGCGAGCGGCGCGATCCCCGCACCCGCGAGCAGCACGGCTCCCGCCCACTTCACGAATTCACGACGGCGCAGCCCCAGCACGGTGACCGCGTGCGCCGGGACCAGCAGCAAGGCATAGAGGTGCAGCCAGCCGAGAAGAATCAGGCAGAGCGCGTAAAGAAGATAGGCGGCCCACCCGTTCAGCGCCCCGCCGCCGAGACCCCTGACCTTCGACACCCCGCCAGCACGTATGTCCAGGGCGTGGACGAGGGCCAGCGTGGCCAGGACCGCGACCGCGCTGACCAGCGCGTAACTCCGCACTTCCTGGCCGTACCTGGAGACGATGGGCAGCACCGCGTAGACGAGGCCGCCGAACATCCCGGCGGCGGGGGTCACGAGCCTGCGGCCGAGCACCGTGACGCCGTACGCGCAAAGCACCATGGCCAGCACCGACGGCAGGCGAAGGAGCACCTCGCCCGTCCCGAACGCGGCGACGGGCCGCAGGAGCACGTAGTAGAGGCCGTGGACCGCGTCGATGTCACCGAGCAACCGCCAAAGGTCGCGGATCGGCATGGTCGCGGCCATCACGCTGACGGACTCGTCCCGCCAGAAGGAAGGAACTCCCACGCCCCACAGCCCGACGACCGCCGAAACGACCACGGGAACCAGCATGAACGCGCGGGTCGCCGTATCACCCGCCTGCTCTGGTTTCACATCGGTCAGCACGCGCCCCAATCCTAAACTGGCAGTATTGGGAGCTATGACGGAGAGCTTCCCGCGACTGCATGCCAGGACCAGGCGCTTCACCCTCGGGATTCCCCGTGGCTTCACGATCGCTCCGGACGGTGACCGGATCGTCTTCCTTCGAACGAGGTCCGGCATCAACCCCGTCACCTGCCTGTGGGAGCTCGACGTCACGGCAGATCGCGAGCGGCTCCTGGTGGACCCACGCACGCTCGGCGGCGCCGATGAGAACCTGCCGCCGGAGGAGCGCGCCCGCCGGGAGCGGGCCCGGGAGTCGGCGGGCGGCATCGTCGCATACGCCACCGACTCCGACATGAAAAAGGCCGTCTTCGCGCTGTCCGGTGAGCTCTTTCTCGCCGACCTGACGACGGGGACCGTACTGCACCTCGCGACGCCGGGCGCCGTGATCGACCCGAGGCTCTCACCCGACGGCGGCCGGGTGGCGTACGTGACCCGCGGCGCGTTGCACGTCCAGGACCTGGCGTCCGGGTCGGACCAGACGCTCGCCACACCCGGGAACGACCAGATCACCTACGGCCTCGCCGAGTTCATCGCCGCCGAGGAGATGGACCGCATGCGGGGCTACTGGTGGTCCCCGGACGGCGACGCGCTGCTGGCCGCCCGGGTCGACGAAACGCCGGTCCAGCGCTGGCACATCGCCGACCCCGCCAACCCGGGCCGCGACCCGGTGACCGTGGCCTATCCCGCGGCCGGTACGGCCAACGCCACGGTCGAGCTGGTCGTCCTGGGCCTCGACGGGTCGCGGACACCGGTGCCGTTCGAGGACGAATACCTCGTCAACGCGCTGTGGGACGCGCATGGCCTGGCCATCGTCACGATGCCCCGCGACCAGAGGGCGCAGCGGCTGCTCAAGGTGGACCCGGCGACCGGAGCCACGACGCCGGTCCGCGAGGAGACCGACCCCGCCTGGGTGGACATCGTTCTCGGGGTGCCGGCCCACCTCTCCGACGGCACGCTCGTATGGGTGGCCGACTCCGAGGGCGGCCGTCGCCTGATCATCGGATCCGAGCCGGTGACGCCACCCTCCCTCCAGGTCCGGTCCGTGCTGGGCGTCGACGGCGACACCGTCCTGTTCCAGGCGAGCGCCGAGCCGACCGAGATCCAGGTCTGGACCTACAAGCTTGGCGGCCCCCTGCGGAGGATCAGCCCCGAGGAGGGCGGCGTCCACAGCGGCGTGATCGCGGGCGGCACGACCGTGATCGTCGGCTCCACGCTGGAGAGTGAGACGACCGTCGTCCGGGTCTTCCAGGACGGCACGCCCCGCGGCCACATCGCCTCCATCGCCGAACGCCCAGGGCTTGATCTGCGAGTCTCGCTGGTCCGGACAGGCTCTCGTGACCTGTCCACCGCCGTCCTGCTCCCCTCCTGGCACGTCCCGGGCTCGGCCCGGCTGCCCGTCTTGATGGACCCGTACGGCGGGCCGCACGCGCAGCGGGTGCTGGCGGCCGGCCGCCCGTTCCTCGAATCGCAGTGGTGGGCGGAGCAGGGATTCGCCGTGATCGTGTCCGACGGGCGCGGCACGCCGGGGCGGGGCCCCGCCTTCGAGCGCGAGGTGCTGCACGATCTCGCCACGCCCGTCCTCGCCGACCAGGTGGACGCCCTCCAGGGAGCCGCGTCGCTCTTCCCCGACGACCTCGACCTCTCCCGGGTCGGCATCCGGGGCTGGTCGTTCGGCGGCTATCTGGCGGCTCTCGCCGTACTGCGCCGCCCCGACGTGTTCCACGCGGCGATCGCGGGCGCGCCGGTGACCGACTGGCGGCTCTACGACACCTGCTACACCGAGCGTTACCTCGGCCACCCCGACGAGGGCCACTACGAGGCGTCCTCGCTGATCGCCGATGCCGAGAAGCTGGAGCGGCCGCTGCTGCTCGTGCACGGCCTCGCCGACGACAACGTGGTCGCGGCGCACACACTGCGGCTGTCATCGGCCCTGCTGGCGGCCGGACGCCCGCACACCGTGTTGCCGCTGTCCGGGGTGACCCACATGACGCCTCAGGAGGTCGTCGCGGAAAACCTGCTGCTCCTGCAGCTCGACTTCCTGAAAAAGGCCCTCGCCCAGTCACCGCTCGACACCGCCGACGGCCGCGGTCACAATGGACACCTGAGCAAAAGTTGATCACGCATCGTTCATTGTGACCGCGCGACGCGGTCGCTCATCTGGCCTTGCCGTGCCAGCTGTCCCACAGCGCGGCGTACGCCCCGCCCGCTGCGACGAGTTCGTCGTGCGAGCCGAGCTCGCTGATGCGCCCGCCGTCCACGACGGCGACCCGGTCGGCGTCGTGCGCGGTGTAGAGCCGGTGCGCGATGGCGATCACTGTCCGTCCCCGCAGGACGGCCGCGAGCGACCGCTCCAGGTTTCGGGCCGCGCGCGGGTCGATCAGCGAGGTGGCCTCGTCGAGGACCAGCGTGTGGGGGTCGGCCAGGACCAGCCGGGCGAGCGCGAGTCGCTGCGCCCGCGCCGGTGAGAGCGCGACGCCACCGGACCCGACGACCGTTTCGAGGCCTTCGGCGAGAGCCTCGACCCAGTCCCAGGCGTCGACGGCGGACAGTGCCCGTCGCACGTCGGCGTCCGTGGCGCCGGGCCGGGCGATCAGCACGTTGTCCCGCAGCGTGCCCCGGAACACGTGGTGCTCCTGGGTGACCAGCGCGACATGACCGCGCAGCTCGTCCAGCGGCAGCTCCACCAGTCGGACGCCACCCACGGTCACCGAGCCCGTTCGCGGACCGTGGATGCCCGCGAGCAGTCTGCCCAGCGTGGACTTGCCCGCGCCCGAGGGGCCGACCATGGCCAGCCGCTCGCCCGGCGTGATGGCCAGGTCGATGCCGTGCAGCACGTCATGCCCCTCGCGGTAGGCGTACCGCAGGTCTGACGCCTCGATCCCCGCGCCCTCCGGCCGGGCGTCGCCGACGGCCCGGTCCTCGGGGACGTCGGCCACTCCGAGCAGCCTGGCCATGGACGCCCCGCCGACCTGGAGCTCGTCGACCCAGGAGAGCAGCCGGTCGAGCGGGTCGACGAGCTGCTGCATGTAGAGGGTGGCGGTGGTCACCTGGGCCAGCGACACCCAGCCCTCGATGTGGAACAGGCCGCCGATCAGCACTGTCGCCACGACCGGGATCATGTAGCCGATCTCCACCGCGGGGAACCAGACCATGCGCAGCCCGAGCGTGTAGCGCTCCGCCGCGAAGGATCGTGAAATATCGCGATCGGTTCGCTCGTGGCGGCGCTGCTGCAGTCCGAGCGCCTCCACCGTCCTCGCCCCGTCGACGGTCTCGGCCAGGCCTTCGGTCATGTCCGCGTAGGCGGCGTTCTCCCGCAGGTAGCCGTCCCTGGCCCGGTTGAGGTACCACCTCGTGGAGATCCACAGCACCGGCACGCCGATCAGCGCGGGCACCGCCATCAGCGGCCCGACGAGGATCACCGCGCCCACGACGAACGCCCCCGCGACCGTCGCGATCAGCGTCTCCGGTACGGCGTGGCGGACCGTACGGGAGAGCGCGTCCACGTCGCGGGAGGTCCGGGTGATCAGGTCACCCGAGCCGGCCCGCTCCACGGTCGAGAGCGGCAGGCCGAGCACCTTCTCCACGAAGTCCTCGCGCAGCTCGGCCAGGACCTTCTCGCCCAGCCGGGACGACGCGTAGACGGCGAACCTGACGAGCACGCCCTGCGCGACCACGAAACACGCGATCGTCAGCACGACCGTGTCCACATTGAGGCCGGTGGTGCCGTCGGCGACCGCCTGGACCACGTCACCCAGCAGCCGTGGCGCGGCCAGCCCGGCGACGGCGGCGAGGCCGTGCAGGGACAGCGCGAACAGGAGCTCCCGGGGATACTTGAGAGTGAGCCGCCGCGCGTAGGCGCGCACCTGCGCCTGATCGGCGACCGGCAGGATCTGCCGCGACATCTCTCAGTTCTCCCCTCGGGTCACGGCCGACGTGTAGGCGGAGTCGGCGTCCAGCAGCTCCCGGTGTGTGCCCTCGGCCCGCACCTTGCCGTCCTCCACGAAAAGCACCTGGTCGGCCCGGTCGAGGACGAGTGGGCTGGTCGTGCAGACCAGGGTGGTGCGACCGGCCCGCGCCTTCGCCAGGCGCTCCGCGATGCGCACCTCGGTGTGCGCGTCGACGGCGCTGGTCGGCTCGACCAGGATCAGGATCTCCGGGTCGGCCAGCAGGGCCCGGGCGAGCCGCAGCCGCTGCTGCTGGCCACCGGAGAACTCCCGGCCGGACTCGGCCACGTGGGCGTCCAGGCCGTCCGGCAGCGCCTCGACGATGTCCTCGGCGCACGCCGTGTAGAGCGCGAGCCGTACGTCGTCGTCGGAGGCCTCGCCCCGGAGATCGAGCTCGTCGCGCAGACGGCCGGTGAACAGCCTGGCCGCGTTGTCGGCGACCAATATGTGCCGCCGGACCTCGGCGATCGGCAGGTCCGCGAGCGGCGTGCCGCCGAGCGTGACGTCCGCGTCGACGTACCGGCCGAGCCGGTCGGCGATGACCGCCGCCTCGTCGGGCGTGGCGGCGGTGAGCGCGGTGAACCGGCTCGGGGCGGTCGCGACGCCCGACGCCCGGTCCAGCAGTTCGCCGTCTGGAAGAACGCCCACGCCGCCGTCGACCTCCGGATCCAGCGAGAGGATCCGGCAGACCCGGCGCGCGGCCACGACCCCCTTTGTGATCCTGTCAGCGGCCTCGGTGAGCGTCCGCAGGGGCGCGATCAGGAAGACCGCGTAGCCGTAGAAGGCCACGAGCTGGCCCGCGGTGATCTGCCCGGCGAGCGCGAAGCGCGCCCCCAGCCAGGTGACGCAGGCGATGAGCAGGCCAGGCAGCAGGACCTGGGCCCCCTCAAGCACGGACTCGACGGAGGCCACCCGGACGCCCGCCCGGCGAACCCGCTGCGACTCCTCGCGGTAGCGCGTCGCGAAGACCTGCTCCCCGCCGATGCCGCGCAGCACACGCAGGCCGGCCACGATGTCCCCCGCCCGGGTCGCCAGGTCGCCCTGCAGGTCACGCTGATCGTGCTGCCTGTTGTGCAGCGGTTTGAGCAGCGGGCCGACGGCGACCACCATCAGCGGCACGCCGATCAGCACGACGAGCCCGAGGGGCGGCGACGTGGCGATCAGGATGACCGTCACCGTGGAGATCGCGACGACGGCGCCGGTGCCACGCAGGAGGATGTCCATCGCGTTACCGATATGCGCGATGTCCGAGTTGCCGACGCTGACGACCTCGCCGGTCGAGAGCCGCTTGGGCAGGGTCGCGCCCAGCCGGGTCGCCTGCCGGGAGGTCACCTGGACCGTGCGGTAGGCCGCCGACAGCCAGGTGAACACGGCGAACCGGTGGCGCATCATGCCCGCGACCGCCTGCACGGCGCCGAGTGCGAGCAGCACGACCGACCACTGGACCAGCACCTGCGTGTCCCTGCCCGACAGCGCGTCGATCGTCTTGCCCAGCGCCGCGGGCACGAGCGCCTGTCCGAGCCACCACAGGATGGCGAACGCGATGCCGGCGACCAGCGGCCCTCCCTGGGCACGGGCGACCCACCACAGGTACCGGATCGGGCTGCGGGCGTCAGGAGTGCCGGGATCAACGGCAGGAAGGGAGCGCATGGCCTTTCCAGGCTCACAGGCGCGCCCCTGGCCCAGCAAATGATTTTCCGCGCCGTCACAGCGTGTCAGAGAGATTTTCCGGCAGCGGACGCGCGAGTCGACTTCCCCACCCTCCGCGCCGAGATCCGAACGGGGCTCGCTTTGATCAATACTGAGAGCGCTAACATCACCCCATGCTCGATCATCTCGTCCTGGCGGCTCCCGATCTCGATACGACCTGAGACCGGGTTGCCCTTGCGCCTATACCGCGCCACTCGAGTGCTCCTGGTCGAGCACGCTTTCCGAGCGCGTGTCGTGATGTACCCGCTCTTGAGGTGATCTGGGGTTTCATTGCCTGTTCATGGCAGCGGCCAGGCATGGGGCGATGACACAATCTGACGTAACCTGCGGTAAAGGATGAACCACGTGTGATGTGCGGAGCGTGATCATTGCCAGCGGACCATCACGACCGGCGGGGTGAAAGATACTTCCGTGGCCCGAAGTCGGCACCGTCCGCGATCATCAGCTCGTGGGTCTGTGATGTAGTGTCATCAACCTGCACCTTTTCGCGCACGACTTGAGTGTTCACTTGTGATTGAGCGCCAGCCAAAGGGCTCCCTTCCGGTTGAGGTAACCAGCTTCGTCGGTCGCCGACAGGAGATCGCGGCGGTGAAGCGGCTGCTCGCCGAGTCGAGGCTGGTCACGCTCACCGGGCCGGGCGGGGTGGGCAAGACCAGGTTGGCGCTGCGAGTGGGGGCCGAGTTGCGGCGCAACTCCCCCGACGGGGTGTGGCTGGTGACACTGGCCGAGCTGTCCGATCCCGGGCTGCTGACCCAGGCCGTGGCCGCCGCACTGGGCGTCGAGGACTATTCCCGCCAAGGGCTGACGGTCACGATGGAGGAGTTCCTGCGGGGCAAGAGCCTGTTGCTGGTGATGGACAACTGCGAGCATCTGGTGGATTCCTGTGCCGCGCTCGTCAACGCGATATTGCCGGTGACCCCCCAGGTGCGGGTGCTCGCGACCAGCCGGCAATCGCTGGGAGTGTCCGGCGAGCAGGTCCTGCAGGTGCCCCCGTTGTCAGTGCCGGATCTGCCGTGTGACTCGTCCGGCCAGGCGCCGCCGACCTGCGGGGAGCTGGTCCTGTCCGAGGCGGTGGAGCTGTTCACCGACCGGGCGCACGCGGTGCTTCCCAGCTTCACGCTCACGCCGGAGAACGGCAGAGCGGTGGTGGAGATCTGCCGGCGACTGGACGGCATCCCGCTGGCGCTGGAACTGGCCGCAGTGCGCCTGCGAGCGCTGTCGGCCGAGCAGATCCTCCAGCGCCTGGATGATCGGTTCCGCCTGCTGACCGGAGGCGATCGGGCGGCGGTTTCACGGCAGCAGACGCTGCGGGCGTTGATCGACTGGAGCCACGAACATTGCACCGAGGCCGAGCGCGCGCTGTGGGAGCGGGCGTCGGTGTTCTCCGGCGGGTTCAATCTGGCCGCCGCCGAGCAGGTCTGCGCGGGCGACGGCATCGCCGCCGGGGACATGCTGCACCTCGTCGACGCGCTGGTGGACAAATCGATCTTCAGCGCCGAGAACCGCAACGGCGAGACGCGCTACCGAATGCTGGAGACGATCCGCCAGTACGCCCACGACAAACTGACCGCCTCGGGTCAGGAGACCGTCCTTCGCCGCCGGCATCGCGATTACTTCCAGTCCGTGGCGGAGGCGGCCGCCTTGCAGTGGTTCGGCCCGGACCAGCCGATCTTTTTCTCGCTCCTGCGGCGCGAACACGCCAACATGCGCGTGGCGCTGGATTTCTGCGTCAGCGAACCCGGCGAGGCGCAAACCGGCTTGACCATCGCCTCGGGCATCTACTGGTTCTTCTGGCTGGGATACCTGAGCGAAGGACGCCGATGGCTCGATCGGGCGCTCGCTCTGGCTCCCGAACCGACGCAGGCGCGCGCCACCGCGTTGTGGTCCAACGCCTGGCTTACCGGCCAGCAGGGCGACTTCGCCGCAGTCCGGATGATGGCGGAGGAATGCCGTACTCTGGCCCGCCAACTGGGTGACCGCCCCGGCGTCGCCGCCGCGAACGGAGCCGCCGGCTGGGCGGCGATGTGCGAGGGCGATCTGGCGTCGGCCTCCGCTCTGCTTGAGGAGGCGCTCGCCGAGCATATCGCCGTCGACGATGTGCTGTGGATCATGCACGACAAGTCCGTCATGGCCGTCATGGCCGCCCTGTCGGGGGACACCGACCGTGCTGTCGCCCTGTGTGAGGCGAGCCGGGCGATCTGCGACGCACATGGCGACCTCTGGAACCGGGCCTGGATCGCGCTCTGCCAATCCTGGGTGATGTGGCGGAGAGGTGACAGGCCGCACGCCGAGGAATTCGCCAGGGAGTGCCTGCGGACCAACAGAGAACTGGATGACCGCCTCGACCTCGCCTGCAGCCTGGAGGCTCTGGCCTGGGTCGCCGCAGCCGACGATCCCGAACGCGCCGCCCGGCTCCTGGGCGTGGCCCAGGCGTCGCTGGAGGCCATCGGCGCGCCCATCTATCCGTTCATGCAATCCGACCATGAGCGCTGCGTCGCGGCCACCAGGGCGGTGCTCGGCGAGAAGGCGTTCACCACGGCGTTCCAGGCCGGCGCGGCACTCACGATCGAGGAGGCCATCGCCGAGGCGATGAACGAGGAGCGGCAGAAGAAGCCGGTGGCCGGTGTCGTGGCCGGACAGGACAAGTCCACGCCCCTGACTCCGCGGGAGAAGGAGGTCGCGACGCTCGTCGCCGACGGCCTGACCAACAAGCAGATCGCCGAGCGACTCGTGATCAGCCCACGCACGGCGGAAGGCCATATCGAGCACATCATGACCAAGCTCGGGTTCACCCGCCGCACCCAGATCGCCGCGTTCATGGTTGAAACCTCGGACGCGGTGTAGGCACGCGTCGCCGCCCGTAGATGACGCGCGGTGCGATCAGGAAGCCCCGGCGGACGGGCGCGCCCTCCGGGGCCTCCTGCGGAACCCGCGTGAACCTCCCAGCTCACCCGGGCACTCGTCACCTGGTCACTCGGCGTCGATGGAGACCGTGCGCGAGGCCGGACGGTTGCCGTGGCCACCGACGTAGACGGCCTTCCAGGTGCCGTCCTCCTGCACCGGCACCTTCTCGCTGTAGTAACCCCTGGAGCCGGTCCAGATGGAGCTGACGTAGGTGTACTCGGAGCTCCCGGAGGCCTGGAAGTAGATCCGGACGTTCTCGCCGGGAAGACCCGAGTGCTCGGACCTGAGGTAGCCCGACAGGGTGACCTTCTTGCCCGCCTCCACAGACGTCTTCGACGCCTTGAGGGAGATCCGCGCGCTGTGCCTGGCGTGCTTGGCGTGCCTTTCGTTGCTGATCTGGATCGTGTCGGTCTTCCGTCCCAGCACCTTGCCGTCCTTGTCGCGGGCCTCGACCACGAAGCTCCGCCTCTCGCCGACCTTCGCGCCGTCGAGCGGGAGGGTGCCCTGGAATTTGTCGCCGCCCACCCTGGTCAGATTGATCGTCCGGCTTCCGTATTTGAGGCGCACGACCGCGGTGTCGGCGTCCGCGGTGACGGTCACCGGCACGCCGTCGCCGGAGGCCGGGGCCGTGGCGGGCGCCGAGACCGAGAGGTCGACCGGCGGGCCGGTCTGCGCCGTCGCGGCCGGCACGGTCGTCCCTGCCGTCGCGGCGAACGCCGACGTGGCGGGGACGAGCGCGGCCGTCGCGACGGCGGCGGCCAGCAGTCCGGCGGTGATCCTCTTACGCATGAATTCTCCTTCAGACAGGGTGGGATTCACCGGAAAACCCTTTCTTCGCGCACATCCGGCAAATCATTTTCTTGCTCACCACGAACGTACCCGAAAATAGCTCGCAAGATTTGACCGGAAATCGCGGAACAGCTCCCGATGAAGGGAAAATTGATTTACCCGCACCTTATCCAAGCTGGTAGCGCAGAATCAGAACGGCGACCTGACGAGTTCCTGGGAGAAACTTTCACACTGGATACTCATGCGACCTGAGAATTTCATTAACGAGCACCGGGCCGGCGTTAAGACCGATCACAGAATGCTGGACGTATCGGCAGCAGACTCTCATCCGGCCGTCGAGCCCCTGAAGATACGGAATCACCCGCTCCGCCTGATCCCACGCGAAAACGCGTGAGCCGTACAAGATCCAGGTCTTGTACGGCTCACGCGCATAGGGAATTAAGGCGAGAGGATTACTTGGATGAAGCCTTCAGGTAGTCGGCGTTCATGCGGGCGATGGTGTCGAGGGAGATGCCCTTGGGGCAGACCGCGGTGCATTCGCCGGTGTTGGTGCAGCCGCCGAAGCCCTCCAGGTCCATCTGCTCGACCATGGCCTTGGCCCGGGACGGCCGCTCGGGCTGGCCCTGCGGCAGCAGGCTCAGGTGGGTGATCTTGGCGGCGGTGAACAGCGAGGCCGAGCCGTTCGGGCAGGCGGCCACACAGGCGCCGCAGCCGATGCACGTGGCCGCGTCGAACGCCGCGTCCGCGTCGTCCTTGGGCACGGGTACGGCATGCGCGTCCGGGGCCGACCCGGCCGGGACGCTGATGAAACCGCCGGCCTGGATGATCCGGTCGAACGACGACCGGTCGACCACCAGGTCCTTGACCACCGGGAACGGCGCGGCCCGCCACGGCTCGATGGTGATGGTCGCGCCGTCCTCGAAGTGGCGCATGTGCAGCTGGCACGTCGTGGTCGCGCGCTGCTCGCCGTGGGCCACACCGTTGATGACCATGCCGCACATGCCGCAGATGCCCTCGCGGCAGTCGTGGTCGAAGGCGATCGGGTCATCGCCTTCGAGGGCGAGCCTCTCGTTGAGGACGTCGAGCATCTCCAGGAAGGACATGTCCGGTGAAACATCCTCAACGCGATAAGTCACCATTCGCCCGGCATCGGAGGGGCCGTTCTGGCGCCAGACCTTGAGGGTGAGGCTGAGGCTCTTGGCCCGCGAGTCGGTGCTCTGGCTCACTTGTAGCTCCGCTGGGTCATCTTGACGTATTCGTAGTTGAGCTCTTCCTTGTGCAGGATCGGCCCGCCATCGGGGTTGTGCTCCCACGCCGCGACGTAGGCGAAGCTCTCGTCGTCGCGCAGCGCCTCGCCATCCGGGTCCTGCGACTCGGCCCGGAAATGGCCGCCGCACGACTCGGTGCGGTGCAGGGCGTCGATGCACATCAGCTCGGCCAGGTCGAAGAAGTCGGCCACCCGGCCGGCCCGCTCCAGAGCCTGGTTGAGGCCCTCGCCGTCGCCCGGCACCTTCACGTTGTTCCAGAACTCCTCGCGCAGCTCGGGGATCCGCTCCAGGGCCTTGCGCAGCGACTCCTCGGTGCGCTCCATGCCGCAGTAGTCCCACATGATGCGGCCGAGCTCGCGGTGGTAGGAGTCGGCGGTCCGGGTGCCGTCGACCGAGAGCAGCCTTTCGATCTTGTCCCGGACCGCGATCTCGGCCTCGGCCACCGCCACGTCATCCACGTCGCCGAGCTTCCCGGCACCGGCCAGGTAGTCGCCGATCGTGGTCGGGAGCACGAAGTAGCCGTCCGCGAGTCCCTGCATCAGCGCCGACGCGCCGAGGCGGTTGGCCCCGTGGTCGGAGAAGTTGGCCTCGCCGATGACGAACAGGCCGGGGATCGTGGACTGCAGGTCGTAGTCCACCCACAGGCCGCCCATCGTGTAGTGGACGGCGGGGTAGATGCGCATCGGCTGGGAGTACGGGTCCTCGCCGGTGATGCGCTCGTACATCTCGAAGAGGTTGCCGTACTTCTTCTCGACGGCGTCGCGGCCGAGCCTCTGGATCGCGTCGGCGAAGTCCAGGTAGACGCCCAGCCCGCCGGGGCCGACACCGCGACCCTCGTCGCAGACGTTCTTGGCGGCGCGGGAGGCGATGTCCCGGGGAACGAGGTTTCCGAAAGCCGGATAAATCCGCTCCAGGTAGTAATCGCGCTCGTTCTCGGGGATGTCGGCGGCCTTGCGACCGTCGCCCTTGCGCAGCGGCACCCACACTCGGCCGTCGTTGCGCAGCGACTCCGACATCAGCGTCAGCTTCGACTGGTACTCGCCGCTGACGGGGATGCAGGTCGGGTGGATCTGCGTGTAGCACGGGTTGGCGAACAGCGCGCCGCGCCGGTGAGCCCGCCAGATCGCCGTGGTGTTGCAGCCCTTGGCGTTCGTGGACAGGAAGAAGACGTTGCCGTAGCCGCCCGTGGCCAGCACCACCGCGTCCGCGAGATGCGTCTCGATCTCCCCCGTCACCATGTCGCGGACGACGACGCCACGGGCGCGCCCGTCGCTGACGATGACTTCGAGCATCTCGTGGCGGGTGTGCATCTCCACGGTCCCGGCCGCGATCTGCCGCTCCAGCGCCGAGTAGGCGCCCAGAAGCAACTGCTGGCCCGTCTGGCCTCGGGCGTAGAAGGTCCGCGACACCTGGGCGCCGCCGAAGGACCGGGTGTCGAGCAGGCCGCCGTACTCGCGGGCGAACGGCACGCCCTGCGCCACCGCCTGGTCGATGATGTTCACGCTGACCTGGGCGAGCCGGTAGACGTTCGACTCGCGGGCGCGGAAGTCGCCGCCCTTCACGGTGTCGTAGAAGAGCCGGTAGACGCTGTCGCCGTCGCCCCGGTAATTCTTGGCGGCGTTGATGCCGCCCTGCGCGGCGATCGAGTGCGCGCGCCGGGGAGAGTCCTGGTAGCAGAACGACTTGACCTTGTAGCCGAGCTCGCCGAGGGTCGCGGCGGCGGAGCCGCCGGCCAGCCCGGTGCCCACCACGATGATGTTGATCTTGCGCTTGTTGGCGGGGTTGACGAGCTTCGCGGAGAAACGCCGCTTGTCCCAGCGATCCTCGATCGGCCCTTCGGGCGCCTTCGTGTCGCGAATCGGCTCGCCCACGGTGAACGTCACTTGACCACTCCGATCATCACGGCGACGGGCACGGACACGAACCCGACCACGAGCACCAGGGACACCGCTCCGGCGAACGCCTTCAGCGCCTTGTACCTACGCGCGAGGCCGAGCGTCTGGAACGCGCTCCACAGGCCGTGCCGCAGGTGCAGGCCGACCATGACCAGTGCGACGACGTAGAACAGCGTCACCCACCAGCGCGACGGGTCGAAGCCCGCGATCACCCGGTCGTACGGCGTGGCGTCGAAGCCCTTGGGGTTCACCGCGCCGAAGGTCAGGTCGAGCAGGTGCCAGACGACGAACAGCAGGATGATGACGCCGCCGTATCGCATGGTGTGCGTCGCGTACCCGCCGGCCTGGGACTTCCGCTTGGCCGCGTACTTGACGGGCCGGGCCTTGGCGGCGCGCCTGTAGAGGGACACGGCCGACCACATGTGCAGGACCACGGCGAGGGTGAGCACCACTTCGGCGATGGTCAGCAGCGTCCGGTCCGGCACGGCGGGCGAGCCCACGGTGCGCAGCCATTCCGCGTAGTGGTTGAAGGAGTCGGCACCGAGGAAGATCTTGAGGTTGCCGAGCATGTGGCCGACAAGGAAGAGCACCAGGGTGGCTCCGGTGACGGCCATGACGGCCTTCTTGCCGTTGGAGGAGGCGTACAGGCCGCGGAACCCCGAAGGGTTCTTACGCGTTGCGGGTGCTGGGGGGCGGACCGGCGTGGTGGCCACCCCGCGGTCGATCGTGGCTGTCACAAGCGCTCACGCTAGGTATCCCCCTTCGAAGCGTCCAAGTCATCAAGGGTGTCGTTCCGATAGCTATGGGCTATGGCCGGTGGCACGAAGGGGCTTGCGCATTACCGCGGCCCGAGCCATGCGACAAATCTCACACCCGGTGGCGCTGCGGAAACACGACGACCCGTACGCTCTGGAGACGTGCAGTTGCAGCAGCTCGTCTATTTCGTGGCGGTGGCCGAGACCCGGCACTTCACTCAGGCCGCCGAGCGGGTGCGGGTCGCCCAGCCGTCGCTCAGCAAGCAGATCAAGGCCCTGGAGGCGGAGCTCGGCGCGCCGCTGTTCAGCCGGGCCCGGGGCAACGTGACCCTTACTCCGGCGGGCGAGGCGCTGCTCCCGCTCGCGCGACGCATGCTCGCCGACGCCGACACCGCCCGCCGCGAGGTCGCCGAGCTCGCCGGGCTGGGTCGGGGGCGGGTCCGGCTGGGCGCCACGCCCTCCCTGTGCGCGGGCCTGCTGGCGGACGCGCTCGCCCTCTTCCACCGGGACTACCCGGGCGTGGAGCTGCTGGTCGAGGAGGGTGGCTCCCGCGACCTCGTCCGTGACCTGGCCCGGGGTCAGCTCGACCTCGCGCTCATCATCCTGCCCCTGCACAGCAGCGACCCCGCCCTGGTGACGGAGGAGATCCTCCGGGAGAACCTGGTGGTCGTCTCCCCCTCCCACGCGCGGGGGCGCAAGCCGTACATGCGGATCGAGGAGCTGCGGGGGCGGCCGCTGGTGATGTTCCGGCGCGGCTATGACCTGCGCGACGCGACGCTCGGCGCCTGCCGCCAGGCGGGGTTCGAGCCCCGGTTCGCGGTGGAGGGCGGCGAGATGGACGCGGTGCTGCGGTTCGTCGAGGCGGGGCTCGGGATCGCGGTCGTGCCCTCCATGGTCCTCGACGGACGGCCCGGCCTGGCGGGGACGCCGCTCGTTCCCGGGCTCCGGCGGACCGTGGCGCTCGCCCATCGCAAGGACGTCGAACCGACCCGCGCCGCGCAGGCGTTCCGAGGTTCCCTGCTCTCCTTCGTCGCCGAGGCGTCCAACGAGGGGTCGCTGCCGCAGGGCGTGGAGGCGTTCCTCCACGGGTGATCACGCCGTTACCAGATGGCGACCACCGCTCCGGCCTTAAGGGCGGGAAGAGGTCAGATCCGCACACCGTGGCTCATGTCGCCGAGAAGGTAGACTTCGAGCAGTTCATCCGTGTCGTACGGCAGATCGACGATTTCTTCGTGACCGTGGTGAAGCTCCCGGGGACGTGACGGGAATCACACCCGGTCGGCGAAAAAGTGAGTGACCCTCCTCACACAGAGCGATGTGGCCGTCGTAACGTAGCCCCACCAATACGCGCGTCAGCGAGGGTGGAGAGGTCTCCCATGACCCAGACAACGGCCGAGAGCCCGGTCAGAAAACAACGCGCTCAGCTCAAGGTGCGAACGCTACGCACCGATCGATGGTGGCTTGCGCCGGCGCTGACGTTCGCCGGACTCATGTCATTCCTCGTTTACGGCTTTTGGGCGATTTTCGACCAGAGCTACTACATCGAACCGTACATCGCACCCTTTGCGTCGCCCTGTCTGGCGACGTCGTGTCCCGAAGGGGCACGCTTCCTCGGCCTCGCCCCGTTCGGCGACTGGTACACGCTGCCTCCCGGACTGCTGATCCTCGGGCTGCCGGCCGGATTCCGGATGACGTGCTACTACTACCGCAAGTCCTACTACCGGTCGTTCTGGCTGTCGCCGCCCGCGTGCGCGGTGGTCGAGCCGCACAAGAAGTACAGCGGTGAGACCCGGTTCCCGCTGATCATCCAGAACGTCCACCGCTACTTCTTCTACGGCGCCCTGGTGATCGGCGCGATCCTGTCGTACGACGCGGTGCTCGCGCTGGTGCACAAGCCGGGCGGGCTCGGCACGTGGATTCTGGTGATCAACGCGATCCTGATCGCCGCCTACACCCTGTCGTGCCACTCGTGCCGGCACATCACCGCCGGCCGGCTCAACCACTTCTCGAAGCACCCGCTCCGGTACAAGGCCTGGACGTTCGTGTCGAAACTCAACGCGAAGCACCAGCCGCTGGCCTGGGCGTCGATGTACTCGGTCATGATCGCCGACCTGTACGTCCGGCTCGTGGCCAAGGGTGTCATCAACTTCCCGTTCGCCTGATTAGGAATCACTGTGGATATCGAGCGTCACGAATACGACGTCGTCGTCATCGGCGCGGGAGGCGCAGGGCTCCGCGCGGCGATCGAGGCACGGCAGCAGGGCAAGCGGACGGCCATCGTCTGCAAGTCGCTCTTCGGCAAGGCCCACACGGTCATGGCCGAGGGCGGCGCCGCGGCCGCGATGGGGAACGTCAACCCCAACGACAACTGGATGGTGCACTTCCGCGACACGATGCGCGGGGGCAAGTTCCTGAACAACTGGCGGATGGCCGAACTGCACGCCAAGGAGGCCCCGGACCGCGTCTGGGAGCTGGAGGCGTGGGGCGCGCTGTTCGACCGCACCAAGGACGGCAAGATCAGCCAGCGGAACTTCGGCGGCCACGAATACCCGCGCCTGGCGCACGTCGGTGACCGCACCGGGCTGGAGCTGATCCGCACCCTGCAGCAGCGGGTCGTCGCCCTCCAGCAGGAGGACGAGAAGCTGCACGGCGACCCCGAGGCGTACATCAAGGTGTTCGCCGAATGCACGATCACGCGCCTGCTCAAGGACGGCGACGCCATCGCCGGGGCCTTCGGCTACTGGCGCGAGTCGGGCAAGTTCATCCTTTTCGACGCCCCGGCGGTCGTACTGGCCACCGGCGGCATCGGCAAGTCCTACGTCGTCACCTCCAACTCGTGGGAGTACACGGGTGACGGGCACGCGCTGGCCCTGCTGGCCGGCGCCAAGCTGCTCAACATGGAGTTCATCCAGTTCCACCCGACCGGCATGGTCTGGCCGCCGTCGGTGCGGGGCATCCTCGTCACCGAGTCGGTCCGCGGCGACGGCGGGGTTTTGCGCAACTCCGAGGGCAAGCGGTTCATGTTCGACTACGTCCCCGACGTGTTCAAGGACAAGTACGCCACGACCGAGGAGGAGGGCGACCGCTGGTACACCGACCAGGCGGGCAACCGCCGCCCTCCGGAGCTGCTGCCGCGTGACGAGGTGGCCCGGGCCATCAACTCCGAGGTGAAGGCCGGGCGCGGCTCACCCCAGGGCGGCGTCTTCCTGGACGTCTCCAGCCGGCTCCCCGCCGACGAGATCATCAAGCGGCTGCCGTCGATGCACCACCAGTTCAAGGAGCTGGCCGACGTCGACATCACCAAGGAGCCCATGCAGGTCGGCCCCACCTGCCACTACATCATGGGCGGCGTGGAAGTCGACGGCGACACCGCCGCCGCCTCGGTGCCCGGCCTGTTCGCGGCCGGCGAGGTGTCCGGCGGCATGCACGGCTCCAACCGCCTCGGCGGAAACTCGCTGTCCGACCTGCTGGTCTTCGGCCGGCGGGCCGGCGCCGGAGCGGCCTCCTACATCGACGGCCTGGCCAGGCGGCCCGTGCCGTCCGGCGTGGACGAGGCCATGGCCGAGGCGCTCGCCCCGCTGGAGCGGACCGGCGGCGAGAACCCCTACGAGGTGCACCACGAGCTGCAACGCACGATGAACGAGCTCGTCGGCATCATCCGCAAGGCCGAGGAGATCACCGAGGCGCTCGAAGTGGTCGAGAAGCTCAAGGAGCGGGCCGCGAACGCCGCCTCCACCGGCGGCCGGATCTACAACCCGGGCTGGCACCTCGCCATCGACCTGCGCAACATGCTGCTGGTCTCCGAGTGCGTGGCCAAGGCGGCCCTGCTCCGCCAGGAGAGCCGCGGCGGCCACACCCGGGACGACTACCCCGGCATGTCCGCCGAGTGGCGACGCAGGCTGCTGCTCTGCTCGGTCACGCCGGACGGCTCCGTGCAGATCGACGAGAAGGTCCAGCCTCCCATGCGTGACGACCTCATCACGCTGTTCGACCGGGACGAGCTGAAGAAGTACCTCACCGAGGACGAGCTGGCGGAGTACGACGCGGTCAAGGAGTCGTGATGGGATACAAGGCGAAATTCCGCATCTGGCGCGGCGAGGCCGGCGACGGGCGGCTGGAGGACTTCACCGTCGAGGTGAACGAGGGCGAGGTCGTCCTCGACATCATCCACCGGCTGCAGGCCACGCAGGCGCCCGACCTGGCGGTGCGCTGGAACTGCAAGGCCGGCCGCTGCGGCTCCTGCAGCGCGGAGATCAACGGCCGCCCGCGGCTGATGTGCATGACCCGCATGAACGTGTTCGTGCCCGGCCTGCCGATCACGGTGGCGCCGATGAAGACCTTCCCGAAGGTCAAGGACCTGGTGACGGACGTCTCCTTCAACTACGAGAAGGCCAAGCAGGTGCCCGCGTTCAAGCCGCGC
>JBIOWF010000123.1:0-2218 GCA_044868295.1 Microtetraspora sp.
CGCGACCCGGGTGACGAGGAGGCCGTCGGCCCCGACGCCGCCGACCTCAGCGACCCGCCCGCCGGCGCGCCCGACGACCAGGACACCGGCGGCCCGGACACCCAGCTGGCACCGGAGAAGGGCTGACCCCGGGCTGACCCCTGTCGGCCGAGTCGCGGCCCTGCCAGGCACACACGGTGGGTGCGTGGAGCCGGCCGCGTCCAACCACCGCGCGGGCCAGAAGGCTCAGCTCGCCCGGAACACTTCGTCCAGGTGCCACTCCAAGAACTCGCGGTTCGGCCTGTCTACCGCCCGCGCCGGAACCTCGATGGGACCGCGTGCAGCTCGCGCGTAGAGCTCCTCGCCGTTCCCGAAGTCCCGTCGCAGCCGGGGACTCACATGTAGACGGTGCTCAGGGTCGATTCCGAGGTAGCCAGCATCAAACAGCGTGTGCACATCGGAGCGCAAGAGCAGCCCGTTGTCGATGCGATGCTCTCCGCCGCTTGGAAGCGGGCGGATATGGGCTGCTTGGAGGACTGGACGGATCTTGTCCCCTGTGACCGCGCAGTGATACTCATACGCCTTGAGGACAACCGCCTGGAAGCCGCCCTGCCCGAGGCGTGGGCGCATAAGGCGGGGATCACCGTAGACGGGACCGTGCCTGTGCCAGGGGCTGCCCTCAACAAGGGCAGGCACGTGTGCTCCGCGGAAGCGACTCACGATCTCGCTGAAGTAGTCCTCCATCGTCGACGTGTCATATGTCTTGCCCTGGACCAGGTTCGGCGACCAGTCCGGCGGCGCGGCGACGTCACCACCATCGGGGAAGAAGTGGACGTCTTCGAGGATCAGGCAGCCGATTACAGGGTCCTCCCCGGGGCGTATGGGCTCTCCGCGGTAGCGGGCGATCCGCGAGACCATCTCCTCCATCGTGGATGCCCCGTTCGCCTCACCGAAGAAGCGCCAGGCCTCACTGACGGTCAGCACAACTTGATCCAGGAAGAAGCCTCCCCCGACGATCCGGTTGCTCACCGGGTCGCGGAAGTGCGTCTTGAACAGGAACATCTCGCCTGACCTGAGTGCCTGGAACCTGCGGCCACCCCTCGGCTGCCAGAAGTTGACCTCCGTCACGCCACGTGCTGCGAGGAACCGGAACCAGCCCCCATCCGTGACGCCGACGTACGCCCGCACGGGCGCGATTCTGCCAAGGACAGGGGCTTCACGACAGGGATCCACGCCGACCGAGCGAGAGCTCGCGCGGTGCACTGCCGTCCGGCGATCGACGCCGCCGCCTGATGCAAGTGGGCGCGCGAGAATCAATCCATGCCCCCATTGCCTAGCCAACTGCCCACAGACATGGCGGCCTGGGCGGTCGCGCCGCCCGAGGCCGGCCGGCGACTGGTGGCCCTACGCCGCGAGGTGCCCGAGCCCGCTGACGACGAGGTGCTGGTCCGGGTGCGGGCGTGCGGAGTGTGCCGGACCGACCTGCACCTGGCCGACCGGGACCTCGAGCCGCGCGCCGATCTGCGGGTGCCGGGGCACGAGGTGGTCGGGGAGGTGGTCGGCGCCGGTGCCGGGGCGAGCCGCTTCGAGCCGGGTGACCGGGTCGGCATCGCCTGGTTGCGGCGTACCTGCGGGGCCTGCCGGATGTGCCGCACGGGCCGGGAGAACCTCTGCCTGCGGTCGGAGTACACCGGCTGGGACGCCGACGGCGGCTACGCCGAGTACGCCGTGGTGCCGGAGGCGTTCGCCTACCGCATCCCCGATGGCGTGCCCGACGAGGAGGCCGCACCGCTGCTGTGCTCAGGCATCATCGGCTACCGCGCGCTGCGGCGGGCGTGCCTGCCGCCCGGTGGGCGGTTGGGGATCTACGGGTTCGGCGCGAGCGCGCATCTGACCGCGCAGATCGCGATCGCGCAGGGCGGCGAGGTGCACGTGCTCACCCGCGGCGACGAGGCCCGGCGGCTTGCGCTCGAGCTGGGCGCGGCCTCGGCCGGTGAGGCCTACGGCAGCCCGCCGGTCCCCCTCGACGCGGCGATCCTGTTCGCGCCGGTCGGTGACCTGGTGCCCGTCGCCATGGCCGCGCTCGACCAGGGCGGCACGCTGGCGGTCGCCGGCATCCACCTCAGCGACATCCCTGTCATCAGCTACCAGCGCGAGCTGTTCCGCGAGAAGACCCTCACCAGCGTCACCGCCAACACCCGCGCAGACGGCGAGGAGCTGCTGCGGCTGGCCACGGCGC
>JBIOWF010000124.1:0-2493 GCA_044868295.1 Microtetraspora sp.
GATGCCGAGGAGCAACGTTGGCGCCAGCACCGGAATGCGCCGGACCCGGCGCGCCGCCGGCACCCCCGCTGACTTCAGGGGCGCCGCCGGTGCGGGCGCACTCTGCGTGACCACCGTCGCTATGGGTGTCGTCACCACGCTCCCGGTCTGCAACGCCTGCCCGAACACCGCCATGGTCGCGAATCGGTCCGCGGCCACGGGCGCGAGTGCCCGCCGGATCGCGTCATCCACGGCGACCGGCACGTTGGGCCGCGCCGACCGCACGCTCGGCGGCGGCTCGCTCAAGCGCTTGGCCATGATCGACTGCGCGGTGGGACCGGTCCAGGGCGCCTCACCCGCCAGCATCTCGTACAGCACCGACGCGAGCGAATAGACGTCGGTTCGGGCGTCGAGCGTCTTGTCGCCCGCCACCTGCTCGGGGCTCATGTAGGCCGGCGTGCCGATCGCCAGGCCGGTCTGCGTCAGCCCATCCTCGCCGCCGATCGCCCGGGCGATGCCGAAGTCGGCCACCAGCGTGTCTCCGTCCGCGGTGATCAGGATGTTCTCGGGCTTGATGTCGCGATGCACGACCCCGTGCCGGTGGGCATAGTCTAGGGCGGCCGCGGCCTCGCGGGCGATCCGGAGCGCGTCCTCCACCGGGAGCTGGCGCTCGCGCCGGAGCCGGTCGCGCAGGCTCTCGCCCTCGACGAACGGCATGGTGAACCAGAGCCGACCCGCCGCTTCGCCCGAGTCGTGGACGGTCAGGATGTGGGGATGCTGGAGCCGGGCGACGAGGCGGATCTCGCGCTGAAAGCGCTCAGGGCCGAGCGTGGCGGCGAGCTCAGGCAGGAGGACCTTGAGGGCGACCGGGCGGTCGTGCCTGAGGTCTTGCGCCAGGTAGACCACGGCCATGCCGCCGCGGCCGAGCTCGCGCTCGATCCGGTAGTGATCCGTCAAGCCGCGTTCAAGCTGCTCGCGCAGGTCTGCCACTAAGATTCTGACATTGGAAGGGTTAGAGGACGCTGAAGGATACCGCCGCGCCACGGCCCAGGCTAGAAGCGCGAGTCCGACTTGGCCGTAGCACGTGTGCGAGCGGCCTCCGGTTCAGGTCGGCGATTCCTCCGAGATGGCGCGGCGTCCGTCGAGAGCTGCCCCTGCGCATGCGCGACAGAGGTGGGTCAGTTCGCGGTTGGCCGAACGCCGGCCGGCGAATATCCACGCTGCTGAACGAAGCGCCCGAGCCGGCGCGGATCCGTCCCGGCTCCTCGCTGTGGGGCTCGCGGGCGGCCCGTCCTCGGCCCTGCCGTGGCCGGCAGCCGCTAAATGATCAGAGGGGCGGTCGTCCAGCACCGGGGACGCCGCGGATGCTGCATTGGCCCGCGCCCCGGACTACCTGGAAAGCGGGGACAGTCATGATCGCCAGACTACCCGCCATGCGGGGCACCATCGGCCAGCGGAACTACTACTCCACGCTGATGAAGCTGAAGGTGCTGCCCAAGATGTTCACGTTCACCGATTGGTCCGAGTTCTCGCCCAAGGACCGGGAGCAGCGGACCCTCAATAAGAAGCGCATCCCCGTGATCGCCCGGTACATGACGGAGAATGAAGAGGGCTACCTCTTCGCGTCTATCACGGCCTCGTACAAGTGTGACGGCCTCAAGTTCGACCCGAGCGAGCAGGACCCGAACATCGGCACCCTTCAGATCGACCTCGACGACGCGACCTTCATCATCAACGACGGGCAGCACCGCACCGAGGCCATCCGCGAAGCGGTGAAGATCAACCCCGCCCTCGGCGAGGAGACGATCTCGGTGCTCCTCTTCCCGTACGAGAACAGGGCGCGGACGCAGCAGATGTTCAGCGACCTGAACCGGACCGCCGTCAAGACGTCGAAGTCCCTGGACGTGCTGTTCGATCACCGCGACATCATCTCGCGCGTCACCACCGCCGTCATCGACCTCGTGCCCGTCTTCAAGGAGCAGGTGGAGACCGAGGCGGCCTCCGTGTCGGTCACCTCGACCAAGATGTTCGGCCTCGCCGCCCTGTACGACGCCAACCAGGAGCTGGTCGGGGAGCGGAAGGACGAGGAGGACGTCACCGAGCATCAGCTCACCGGGATCGCGGCGGAGTACTGGGCGACCGTCGCGAAGCACATGACCGACTGGGACCGGGTGAAGAAGGAGCAGGTGCTCCCCCGGGAGCTGCGCCAGGAGAGCATCTCGACCCACTCCGTGGTGCTGCGGGCGCTGGGCGCGGTGGGGGCGGAGTTGCTTGAGGCCGACCCCGACGGCTGGAAGGGGCGGCTCCAGGCCCTGCGACGGGTCGACTGGAAGAAGTCGAACCCCGACTGGGACGGCGTCCACATCGTGGCCAACTCGGTGGTGTCCAACCGGCAGGCCCGGGCCGCGACCAAGGCGTACCTGAAGAAGCAGCTGGGCCTTGAGCTCACCGACGCCGAGCTGCGGTCGATCACCCCGGCGAGCGTGCAGGAGGAGGCCGAGGTCTAGACCATGG
>JBIOWF010000125.1:0-8862 GCA_044868295.1 Microtetraspora sp.
GCCGCCGTGCACATCCAGGAGGTGGAGCGGCTCATCACCGACTGGCGTGGGCAGAAGCGGGTCGATCTACCCGGGGGGGTTGGAGTGCTCCGGCGCTGTGGCACTCTGATATTCGCTCCTGTCAACAACCTCTCGTAAGGAAAACCGCAGGTGGATGCAGCGGACATGGGCCGAGATCTCTCTCGCGTCCTGATTTCGGAGGACGAGCTCCAGGCCAAGATCAAGGAACTGGCGGGTCAGATCGACGCCGACTACGCCGGGAAGGAACTGCTGCTCGTAGGGGTTCTCAAGGGCGCGGTCATGGTCATGGCCGACCTGGCCCGTGCGGTGCACGTCCCGGTGCAGATGGACTGGATGGCCGTGTCCTCCTATGGCGCGGGCACCAAGTCGTCGGGTGTGGTGCGGGTGCTCAAGGACCTCGACACCGACATCGCCGGCCGCCATGTGCTCGTCGTCGAGGACATCATCGACTCGGGGCTCACGCTGTCGTGGCTGATGAACAATCTGAAGTCGCGCAACCCCGAGTCCGTGGAGGTGTGCACGCTCCTGCGCAAGCCGGACGCCGTGAAGGTGCCGATCGATGTGAAGTATGTCGGTTTCGACATCCCGAACGAGTTCGTGATCGGCTTCGGCCTCGATTACGCGGAGCAATACCGCAACCTGCCCTTCATCGGCACCCTCGCTCCGCACGTGTACGGCGGAGAGTGAGGGGCCAGGCCGTGTCCGGGCGCCGCTCGGCACGCGATCCTTTACTTACTCGGGCTCTAAGCCCTTAGCGAAGCGCCCTTCCGAATACGCCTCATTCGCTCCCAGGTAGGGGAACACGCGATACCTGACGTACGTTGGAAGGGCAAAGCCGGAGCACCACCGGGCAGTTACCCCATGCGGTGGGCCGGTGTACCTTCGGATACCTGCGGGGTGCCATTTGGTTACCTGCGGGTAGTCAGTAGGAGCGGCAAGGGATGCCGCGACCCCGGGTCAAACCGGGGCCAGGCCTTGGTCAGGAAGGGACGGGGCCCGCCGGGGTTCCGCAACGGATGGATCTCAAGCGATTTACACGTGGGCCACTGCTGTGGATCCTGGGCATCGTCGTGCTTCTCCTGCTCGTGACCACGATGTTCAGCGGCGACGGCAACTACACCACAGCCGATACATCTACGGTCGTCCAGCAGATTCAGCAGGGCAACGTCAAGAACGCCACCGTGGTCGACAAGGACCAGCGGGTCGAGCTGACCCTGGTCAAGCCGGTCGACGTGGCGGGCAAGTCGACCGACCGCATCCAGGCCCCCTGGGTGGAGGGTCAGGGCGTCCA
The DNA here is from genome assembly GCA_044868295.1 of Microtetraspora sp. Taxonomy (GTDB): domain Bacteria; phylum Actinomycetota; class Actinomycetes; order Streptosporangiales; family Streptosporangiaceae; genus JBIOWF01. Next base: position 1,313 of record JBIOWF010000125.1, read on the forward strand.
GCTGACTCAGGCGCTCGACGCCGCCAAGCCCGCCAAGGGCTGGACCGTCAAGGTGCCGCAGGAGAACTTCTTCGTCGGCCTGCTGGTCAGCTTCCTCCCGATCATCATCATCGTCCTGATCTTCCTGTTCATCATGAACCAGATGCAGGGCGGCGGCTCCCGGGTCATGAACTTCGGGAAGTCGCGGGCCAAGCTGATCACCAAGGACACCCCCAAGACCACCTTCTCCGATGTCGCGGGCGCGGACGAGGCCATCGAGGAGCTCCAGGAGATCAAGGAGTTCCTGCAGGCCCCGGCCAAGTTCCAGGCGATCGGCGCCAAGATCCCCAAGGGTGTCCTGCTGTACGGCCCGCCCGGCACCGGTAAGACGCTGCTCGCCCGGGCGGTCGCCGGAGAGGCCGGCGTGCCGTTCTACTCGATCTCCGGTTCCGACTTCGTCGAGATGTTCGTCGGCGTCGGTGCCTCGCGTGTTCGCGACCTGTTCGAGCAGGCCAAGGCCAACGCCCCGGCGATCATCTTCATCGACGAGATCGACGCCGTCGGACGGCACCGCGGCGCGGGTCTCGGCGGCGGCCACGACGAGCGTGAGCAGACGCTGAACCAGCTGCTCGTCGAGATGGACGGCTTCGACGTGAAGGGCGGCGTGATCCTCATCGCCGCGACCAACCGGCCCGACATCCTCGACCCGGCGCTGCTGCGTCCCGGCCGATTCGACCGTCAGGTGACCGTCGACCGGCCCGACCTCGAAGGCCGCAAGGGCATCCTGCGGGTCCACGGCCGCGGCAAGCCGTTCGCGCCCGAGGTCGACCTCGACATCATCGCGCGTCGGACGCCCGGTTTCACCGGCGCGGACCTGGCCAACGTGATCAACGAGGCGGCCCTGCTGACCGCCCGCCAGGACGAGAAGCTCATCACGATGAACACGCTCGAAGAGTCCATCGATCGTGTGATGGCCGGTCCCGAGCGCAAGTCGCGGGTCATGTCCGACCAGGAAAAGAAGATCATCGCGTACCACGAGGGCGGCCACGCCCTGGTGGCGCACGCGCTGCCCAACTCCGACCCGGTCCACAAGATCACGATCTTGTCCCGTGGCCGCGCCCTCGGCTACACGATGACGCTGCCCATGGAGGACAAGTTCCTGGCGACCAGGTCCGAGATGATGGACCAGCTCGCCATGCTGCTCGGCGGCCGGACCGCGGAGGAGCTCGTCTTCCACGAGCCCACCACCGGCGCGTCGAACGACATCGAGAAGGCCACCTCCATCGCCCGCCGCATGGTCACCGAGTACGGCATGAGTGAGAAGCTCGGCGCCCGGAAGTTCGGCAGCGGCAACGGCGAGGTCTTCCTCGGCCGTGAGATGGGCCACGAGCGCGACTACTCCGAGCAGATCGCCTCGTCGATCGACGAGGAGGTCCGGCGGCTCATCGAGTCGGCGCACGACCAGGCGTGGGAGATCCTCGTCCAGTACCGCGACGTGCTCGACAACCTCGTGCTGGAGCTCATGGAGAAGGAGACCCTCTCCCGTGAGCAGGTCCTGGAGATCTTCTCCCCGGTGGTCACCAAGGAGAAGCGGCCGTCCTACGCCGGCTACGGCAAGCGTCTCCCGTCCGACCGTCCTCCGGTGATCACGCCGAAGGAGCGGGCGAACGGCAACGGCTCGGCGGCACTGCCCGCCGGCAGCGGCGCGGCCCCGCGGATGAACGAGCAGACAGCCCAGAAGGACGAGGCCTGACAGTGGAGGCGGAGCCTCTGCAGTTCGACCACGCCCGGATCGAGAAGGCCGTCCGCGAGATCCTCGCCGCGATCGGCGAGGATCCGGACCGTGACGGGCTTCGGGACACCCCGGCGCGTGTCGCCCGAGCCTACGCGGAGCAGTTCGCGGGGCTCGGGCAGCTGCCCGAAGAGGTTCTCACGACGGTCTTCGACGCCGATCACGACGAGATGGTCCTCGTGCGGGACATCGAGGTCTATTCGACCTGCGAGCACCATCTCGTGCCGTTCCACGGCCTCGCGCACATCGGTTACATCCCCAACGACAAGGGGCAGGTGACCGGCCTGTCCAAGCTGGCCCGGGTGGTGGACGTGTTCGCCCGCCGGCCCCAGGTCCAGGAGCGGATGACGTCCCAGATCGCGGATGCCCTGATGCGGGTGCTGGAGCCGCGTGGCGTCATCGTGGTCGTCGAGGCGGAGCACCTCTGCATGACCATGCGCGGCGTCCGGAAACCGGGTGCCAAGACGTTCACCTCGGCGGTCCGCGGCATCTTCCGGGAGGACGACAAGACCCGCTCCGAGGCGATGTCCCTCATCCTCGCCGCCCGCTGACCCTCCGTACGAGGATCGTTATGACGCGAGCATGACCCGTGTGACTGATCGTGACTCCCAAGCACCAGTGCCGCGGGAGGGGCACTAGGCTTGATTGCCAGCGGGCCGGTGAGCCAGTGAAGTCAGAGAGCGGAGGGGCCACGGTCATGCCCGAGCTCCGGGGTCCCCGCGGAAACGCGGAGCGTGCGGAGCGTTTTCGTGGGGTGAAGCTCCGGGGTCCCCGCGGAAACGCGGAGCGTGCGGAGCGTTTTCGTGGGGTGGGGCTCCAGGGTTCGCGCGGAAACGTGAAGCTCGCGCGGCGTTGTCGCGGGGTGGGGCGAGCCGCAGGCGAGGAGGGAGAATGACGACACGCAGCGTGCCCGGGATGCCTGATCACGGGCGATGCCTGGTCATGGGCGTGGTCAACGTGACGCCCGACTCATTCTCCGACGGCGGCCACTGGTTCGACGTGGACGCCGCGATCGGTCATGGCCTGGACCTGGTCCGGGAGGGGGCCGACATCGTCGACGTGGGCGGTGAGTCCACCCGCCCCGGAGCCGCCAGGATCTCGCTGGGCGAGGAACTGCGCCGGGTGGAGCCCGTGATCCGCGCGCTCGCAGAGGAAGGCGTGACGGTCAGCGTCGACACCATGCGCGCCGAGGTCGCCGAGGCGGCCGTGGAGGCGGGGGCCAGGCTGGTCAACGACGTGAGCGGCGGCCTGGCCGATCCCGCGATGCCGCGAGTGGTCGCCGCGACGGGCGTGCCGTACGTGGTGATGCACTGGCGCGGGCACAGCCGTGACATGGACAGCCGGGCGATCTACGCCGACGTGGTGACGGAGGTGGCCGAGGAGCTGCGCAAGCGGACCGACTCGGTGATCGCCGAGGGAGTGCGCGAGGAGCAGATCGTCCTCGACCCCGGGCTCGGGTTCTCCAAGCAGGCAGAGCACAACTGGGCCCTGCTGGCCGGCATCGACAGGCTGGACCGGCTGGGCTACCCCTTGATCATCGGTGCGTCGAGGAAGCGTTTCCTCGGGCGTCTACTGGCGGACGCGGACGGCACCCCACGCCCGTTCAGCCGCAGCGACAACGCGACGCTGGCGGTCACCGCGCTGGCCGCGCGAGCGGGCGCCTGGTGCGTCCGAGTCCACGACGTGGGACCCAACGCCGACGCCGTGCGTGTCGCCGCCGCATGGAAGGCAGCCGATGAAGGACATTGAGGAGCTCAACCAGGCGTTCTACAACGCGATCGAGAACGCCGATCTGGACAAGATGTCCGACATCTGGGTGGACGACGTCGCCGGCCGGGTCGCGATGTGCGTGCATCCGGGGTGGCCGATGCTGAGCGGGCGGGCCGAGGTGCTCCGCTCGTGGGCGCTGATCATGGCGAACACGCCGTACATCCAGTTCGTGCTGACCGACGTGCAGACCACGGTGATCGGCGATGTCGCCGTTCTGACCTGCGCGGAGAACATCCTCACCGCGGCCGACACCGACGAGGCCGGCTTCGCCGCCGGCCGGGTGGTGGCCACGAACACCTTCGTCCGGGCCGGGGAAGGCTGGCGGCTCTGGCTTCATCACGGGTCGCCGGTGCTGCAAGGGGAGGACGACGAGGAGGAGGACGAGTGAGCACGGACAGCGTCCGGCTGGCCGGGCTGCGGGCGCGTGGGCGGCACGGGTGCCTTCCGGCGGAGCGCGAGCTCGGCCAGGAGTTCGTCGTCGACGCCACGCTGTTCCTGGACACCGGTCCCGCCGCGGCCGGAGACGATCTCACCAAGACCGTCGACTACGGGGCGCTCGCCGTGGAGCTCGTGAAGACGGTCGAGGGTGAGCCGGTCAACCTGATCGAGACGCTCGCCGACCGGCTCGCCCGAGTCTGCCTGCGGTATGGCCTCGTCGAGGAGGTGGAGATCAGCGTGCACAAGTCGGCGGCGCCGATCCCGCTGCCGTTCGACGACGTGGTGGTGACCATCAGAAGGGGGCGCGCATGAGAGCCGTGCTCTCGCTCGGCAGCAACCTAGGCCGCCGGATCGACTACCTGCAGGGGGCGGTCGACGCGCTCTTCGACGCTCCTGGGCTGTCGTTCGTGGCGGTTTCGCCGGTCTACGAGACCGATCCGGTGGGCGGGCCTGACCAGGATCCGTACCTCAACGCCATCGTCATCGCCGACTGCACGCTGGACCCTCACACGCTCCTGGACCGGGCGCAGGGGATCGAGAACGCCTTCGGCCGCACCCGTGGTGAGCGGTGGGGCCCGAGGACTCTCGACGTGGACCTCATCGCGGTCGGCGGCGCGACGTCGGACGACCCTGAGCTGGAGCTGCCGCACCCCCGCGCGCACGAGCGGGCGTTCGTGCTGGTCCCGTGGGCACAGGCCGATCCCGACGCCGTTCTCCCCGGGCGCGGGCCCGTGGCCGCCCTGCTCTCGACGCTGGACCAAAGTGGTGTACGGCTCCGCGCCGACCTGTCCTTGGAGCCTCCCGTCTGATGTCGTCCGATGTGCGAGGAGTCTGAGTGAAGCCCAGCAATCCTGGCGTGCTCGTCGGCCTCGTGGTCGTGTTCGCGCTGATCACGTGGGCCGTGCTGCAGGAGACGTACTCCCAGCTGCCCACGGTCCCGTGGACGGCGATCCCGACCCTGCTGTTGCTCGCGATGGGCGAGGCCTACACGGGCTGGCTGACCAGGGCCAGGATCCAGCGCAAGCCGGACACCAAGCCGGTGGAGCCGCTCGCCGTCGCCCGGCTGGCGGCGCTGGCCAAGGCCACGGCCTACGCCGGGTCGGTGTTCGCGGGGGTGTTCGCCGGTTTCGTGCTTCGCGTGTTGACGCTGCTCGACCTGCCCGATCCGCGGAAGGACGCGATCGTGGCGGGCGGCTCGTTCATCTCGTGCGTGACGCTTGTCTGCGCCGCGCTCTATCTGGAGTACTGCTGCCGGGTCCCGGCCGAGCCGCAGGAAAGGAAGTAGGGCCCGGGAGCTCTCGTTCCGGACCCTACTTCACTTCACGCAAGAGTCCCCTGTATCCCTTTACCGACTCCCAGATGCATACCACGTAATCTAGGGGCGGAATCTAAGAGCGGCCTTAACGCACCATCTGAAGATTCTGGCAGCTCACCGGCCTCTTCACAGGAAGACGCAAGGGCTCGGTTCTTGCAGGTGTCTTCAGCTGCCGGCCGATCACTTGTCGATATCGCCGACGACGAAGAACATCGAGCCGAGAATGGCCACCATGTCGGCCACCAGATGGCCGGGAAGCAACTCGCGCAACACCTGGATGTTGTTGAACGAGGCGCTGCGCAGCTTGAGCCGCCAGGGGGTCTTCTCGCCGCGGGACACCAGGTAGTAGCCGTTGATGCCGAGCGGATTCTCCGTCCACGCGTACGTGTGCCCCTCCGGGACCTTGAGGATCTTGGGGAGCCGCTGGTTGATCGGCCCGGGCGGCAGGTGCCGCAGCCTCTCCAGGCAGGCGTCGGCCAGGTCGAGGGAGACCTTGACCTGTTCGAGCAGGACCGTGAACCGGGCGTTGCAGTCGCCCGCCGACCTGGTGACGACCTTCACCGGCAGCTCGTCGTAGGCCAGGTAGGGCTCGTCGCGGCGCAGGTCGAAGTCGACTCCCGACGCGCGGGCGATCGGGCCGCTCACGCCGTACTGCATGATCGTGTCGCGATCCAGCACGCCGACGCCCCGGGTCCGGGCCAGGAAGATCTCGTTGCCGGAGATCAGGTTCTCGATGTCGGGGAGACGGCGGCGCACGTCCGCGACCGCCTGCCCGGCACGGTCGAGCCAGCCGAGAGGCAGGTCCTCCTTCAGGCCGCCCACACGGTTGAACATGTAGTGCATGCGACCGCCGGAGATCTCCTCCATGACGTGCTGGAGCGTCTCCCGCTCCCGGAACGCGTAGAAGACCGGGGTGATCGCGCCAAGTTCGAGCGGGTATGAGCCGAGGAACATCAGGTGGTTGAGGACCCGGTTGAGCTCGGCCAGCAGCGTCCGCGCCCAGACGGCGCGCGGCGGCACCTCCATCCCGAGCATCCGCTCGGCCGCGAGCACGACGCCGAGCTCGTTGGCGAACGCCGACAGCCAGTCGTGCCGGTTGGCCAGCACGATGATCTGCCGGTAGTCACGCACCTCGAACAGCTTCTCCGCGCCCCGGTGCATGTAGCCGATGATCGGTTCGGCGGCCACGATCCGCTCGCCGTCCAGGGTGAGCCGCAGCCGCAGCACCCCGTGCGTGGAGGGATGCTGCGGGCCGATGTTGAGGATCATGTCCTCGGTGGCCAGCTCCCTGGCCTGTACGGCTCCCGCCCCGGCCCCGAGGCCGACCACGCGTTCCCCGCCGCCATGATGTGCGGTCATGGCGCCATCCTTCCACGCCCACGAGCCCAGGCAAGCCCACCTGACCTGCGGATTTATTTGTCCAATTGTCCATCTCGCATTCTTGGACATAGATGGCGCGTCCGCGCCTTGCCATGATTCCTGGTGAGTCGCCATATTGACGGGGTCCCGATCGGCGCCGAACTCTCCGGCGGCCGTTTCACATCCGGTGCATGCCATCCAGGAAATCGCGCGGAAAAGTGCTCCAATTTTCTCGTTCGCGATCTGTGCCCTTGGCTGTACGGCCCAGCGCCTTTCCCCGTCGCTTCCAACCGGGGGTTCGGTGCCGCTCGGGATGTCACGCACATCCATGCGACGAAGGAGCTCGATGAACAAGTTTTTCGGACTGACTCTCGCCACTATGGTGGCCGGGGGCGTCCTCGCGGCAGCCACCCCGGCTCAGGCGCACACCGCCGCCTCTCCCACCGCTGTGAAGTCCGCTTCCGCTCTCCCGGCGTCCGCGACCGATGAGGAGACGGCTCAGGCGTACAGCTGCCGGGGCAAGACGTCGATGCACATCCTCGCCCGGTATGGCGGCCCCAGTGACCAACACCGGACCGTACTCCGCTGTGGCACCAGCAGTTGGGGATACAAGCACATCGCCCACCGCTGGAGCAACAATTTCGAGAGCCACCTGGAGCGCACGATCAAACGCCCCACGATTGTCCGTAGCGGTGGCGGCAGATATGTGCTCTGCCGGTTCGTGGGCGCCTCGGAAAGTCGCAGATGGTTCAAGGTCGTCTACACCCGTAGGGATATCTCCACCAAGGGCATCATCACCGCCGTGTGGGAAGGCCGCCACGGCACCTGCGAGAAGGTCAACGACGACTGATTCCTGGAAACGCCTGACACATGCCGTCTGTTGTACGCAGCGCTGGA
>JBIOWF010000126.1:0-6252 GCA_044868295.1 Microtetraspora sp.
CGGGCGCCGGATGCGTGTGGTGAGGGTTGAGCCGCCCCAGGGAAAGCTCGGTCAGTACACGATCATCATGGAACTGCTCCCCGAGGGACCCGGCGAGGAGTGACTCGGATGGCATATCTGGGAGACGAAGAGCAGTTCCATGATGATCGTGTACTGACCGAGCTTTCCCTGGGGCGGCTCAACCCTCACCACACGCATCCGGCGCCCGGGTCCAAGCATGGCCTCGTCCGCCATCTCATGGCCAAGCGCCGCCCTCGTCCCCTTGGGGGCAAGGATCCGGAAGATGACCGGTTTCCGACCACGGTTACCTTGCTGCCTCTGCCGCCACCTGATGATCCGGTGCGCAATCCCAACGCTAGTCGATGTGTGCAGGAACCCGGCTTCAGTGTAGATCGCGCCCGGAACGAGTCGGCTGATGTCGACCGGGCGCATAAGTGACCCACGGAACAGGGTTGCGTCGCTGGCCAATCGGCCAGCCCGGATCGCCGAAAGCAGGTCCCGGTACTGCGCGTTTAGGTCGAGTTCGCCGACATCGTCGCTGACGGACCGCAGGTCCAACGTTCCGTGGTCGGTGTGGCCCTGCCTGAGCGAGCCGTTGAGCGCGTCGGCGACCGTCCCGATGATCATCAGATCCAGGGCGACGTTTTCCGCTCGGGTCAGGCCGGGTCGTTGTGGACGCTCGCCAGGCTGGCCGAAAAGTCCTACCCCGCCGGTCTCGTGCTTGAAGTCGGCCGGAACGGTTTTCCCGCGATGACGCAGCAGTCCCCCGCGCCGGCCCGTGATGTCGGTGTCGCGCGCATCGCCCGATCCCGTTGCACGGTAGGACTGGTATCGGGACTCGTCGACGTCCACCGTCGGGCCGCCCTGAATGACCTCGCCGATGGACGGCTTGCGCTTGCGCTTCGGCAGCGTCACGCCCTCAAGCGCGTCGGCGAGCCGGTCCATCGCCTCGGCAACGCCCTCGGCCTGCTCGTAGGCGGCCCGACCGCGATTATCGAAGCTATGGAGCCCCGGCTCGCCTGCGGCCCGCGTGCGCCGGGCCCATTCGGCGGTGCGCCTCATCTCGGCGATCGCCTGGTCCTTGGTCATCGAGGCGTTGGTGAAGGCGTCCGCGATCAGATCGATTGAGTAGCCGAACGGGAACTGCTGCTCAATGGGCGCCGCGACCGGCACCATCTCGTCCCGCTTCGGATCGCGGAACTGGCCAAGGTCGACACCGATCGACTCGGCGAACCGATCCAGCACAAGGCTGTTCTCGTCATCGAAGTAGTCGGGCCGCTCTGGTTTGGTCCTCGCCGCCGGCGGCTCCGGCGCGCCTCCGCCCGCCATGTCCTCAACCAGCCGGTCGACCAGTTCCCGCTTCCGTCCGGACACCCGTAGTCCCCGAGACTTCAGTATCTCCTTCAGTTCGGGGACGCGCTTGAGGTCCAGGGAGTCGCGGAGGACTTCGGGGTCGTGGGTGGCGAGGTCGGGTGAGCTATTACCCGCCGACACGAAACGGATGTCCCCGACGTCAGTCGGGTCGATCTGCTCGCGCCGTCCGGTCTCCCAGTCGACAAAGATCTTCGACCCGCGGCGAGTCACCTTTCCCGTGGCGGTCTCGCCGTCAGAACCGGTCCAGACTGCGCGATCGCCAGTCTTCACATCAGGCAACAGGCCCGCTGCCGACGGAATAGTCTTCTTCGGCGGTACGGGTGGCCGCGGTGCGGCGACGTAACCCGACAGGCGGTCGGCGGACACCATCCCGGCGGTGCCGTCGTCGAACTTCACCCACTGTGCGCTTCCACCGCCGGCCGTGCCGGTCGAGTCGCGATCGTCCGGCTCGATGTAGGTGACTTCGCCCCGGGTGTTGTGTATGAGCTTGTCGCCGCGCTTCCAGCCGGACAGCTTCGCAGTGTCCTCGGCGATGTGGCCCGTCAGTTGTGGTGCCGCCGGCTCGTCCGCCGCCTCTACCGTGGCCTTCGTCAGCCGGATCTGCTCCCCGTCCCGCGACAGGGTGAATCCCGGGCGGACCACCTCCACCGGCTGACCCTCACGCAGGTCCCCGATCGGCTGGTGCTGGCCGGGGGTGAACCGGGCCGCGTCGCCTGCCTTGCTGTCCTGGGTGATGCCCCGGGTGGACAGGATGCGGGCCATCTCAGCGCGGGCGTCGGGGACGGGGCGGTCGGAGGGGTCCTCAAGGCGGATCGCGTGCGCGTCGTCACCACCGAGGCGCACCGACGCAGCGCGGTCGCGGTCAGTCAGCGCCTTCCGGTTGTCCCACGGAATGACGTGGTGGCCGGGCTGGACGGCAATGCGCTCCAGCGCCCCGTCCAACTCGCTCCGGTCAACATCGCCGAGACGGTCCCGCACATCCGCCAACGCCACCCACGATCCGGGGCGCGTCGACAGATCGCGGTACGCCGCGCGGATGCGGTTCTCTACCTCAACCTGCCGCGCTTCCTCAACCGCCGCCCGCACCGGCGCGAGATCCTCGGTGGTTCCGTGGCGTTTGCCTGACGCGTCCAGCCTCGCCAGGACAGCCTCGGTGGATGCCCCGTTGGCGAGCATCTCGTCCAGTTGGCTGGCGGCGTCGGCGTAGCCGCGGGCGGTGTCGATGTCGGCCTGACGCTGGCGGGCCTGGGTGACGGAGTCGGGCTTGGGGGCGGGTTTGGGACCCAACGTATTTTCAATCAGCGAATCGTCGAACCCCGAGTCCTTCAGGCGCTTAACCTTCTGCTCTCGGGTCAGCGCGTCGAACTCGGCGCCCATCATCATCGCCGGGGCGACGGGCTTGCCCACAACTTCGGCCTCGATAACCCGGCCGCCGTTCTCGTCATAACCCGAATCGGAGATGACCCGCAGGGTCAATCCGCGCTCGAGGAGTAGTTCGTCTTCGTACTCCGAGCCGGACATCTTGATGGCCTTGGTGCCCGCCGGGACGCGAATTCGAAGCGTCGCCTGATCTCCGGGGTTGTCACCCGACTGTGCGGCGTACTCGGCACCCCCACCGACCCGGGCCGTCGTGGACATGAAAGCGTGGTCGAGAACCGTCGACTCGGTCAGGTCTCCGCGCCAACGCTCCTCGCCGCCGAACACTTCTACGGCATCGCCATACGAGATGCCCCGCTCCACGAGAACATCGGCGGGCAGCGGAGAGCGGGACATGGCGGCGTCCATCAGCCGCACCTCTGCGGCTGTCTCATCGTCATGTGGGTCAAGGTGACCCTTGTAGTCGCGCAAGGTGGGGTTGGTTCTGTAGGCGCCATCGACCACGTAGTCGGCGAACACCGCCTCTTCTTCGGCCGTCAGCCCCGAATCTGGGTGCGGCCGCGTGAAGTCGATGGGCGCGGCGGCCAGTGCTGCGTCGCCGGTGAGCGACGCCCGCTTCTTCGGCGCCGCCTTCTTCGCTCGTGGGGTGGCCTTCTTGGCTGGCGCCTTCTTGGCCGGCTTCGGCTTCTCGTCCGGCTCGTCGGGCTTTGGGGTGTCGCCCTTGCCGGCCAGCTCGTCGCGCAGGCTGTCGAGCAGCGAGTCGCGGATGTCCCCGTGCGCCGCACCGCGCCGGAACGTGAGACCCCGCGCCACGCCGACCCGGCGCAACTGCTCCCGGCTGAACTCCGACTCCGGCAGCGGCTCGCCTTTACCGCCGGCGGCGGCCCACTTCGTCAGCGAGTCGAGGACCCGGGTGAAGGTAGTCCGAAACCGGCCCTGGCGACCGCGCGGGTGCAGGCGGTTGAAGTCGGGACCAGCCGCCGCGGCGACCTTCCCTCCGCGATAGGCGTCGATCGCCGAGACCATCGCGCCGGGGTCTGTGACGCCCTCGCCGACGCGGGCCGTGTCCGGATCCGCCGGCGGCAGGCCGTAACGCTGACGCTCCGACTCCTCCAGCACGTCATCCGGGTGGATGATCCCGGCGTCGATCAGGAGCTTGATCGCCTGCGCGGTGGCGGCCTGCCGGCTGCCGATCTCGTCGAACACGAGACGCGGAGTGGGCTCATCCTCGCCCCAGTTGGCGTCGACCAAATCCTCGATGACGTGCATAGTGGCCGTGTCGGCGATCTGCTGCGCCAAGGTCTGTAGGCTCAGGGTGAAGAAGTCCATAAAGGACGCGCCGAGGGCGTAGGAGCCGTGGGACTGGGTGTCCAGGTTGAGGAAGTGCGCCAGGACGGCCCTTGCTGTTTGCTCGTCGTGGTACTTGATCACCGGCAGCGCGTCGGGCAGGTCGCCCTCGACGCCACGCAGGACCAGATCGGCGCCGTTCGGCACCGCAGTGCCAGCGGCCTCACCAGCTCGCCACGCCGTGGCCATAGACAGGCCGCGGTTCATCTCGGCGTCAGCGGCAGCGCCTTCTGTGGCCGTGATCTCGCTGCCCTTGTACAGCGGGATGCCCATCCCGTTGCGCTCGATCGTCTGGGCCTGGACACGCAACAGACGGTCTTTGATCAGCCAGTTCTTGTAGGCCGGCCGGAGTACGGACGAGCCGAGCCAGTTGCCGCCCTCGCGGTCGTGAATGTAGGCCACCAGACGGCTAACCGGGATCGGCATCTGGCTGTCGCCCTGTCCGCCCGGGCCCGCCGGATACTGCTTGATCCACTCAAGCCCACCATCCCGGGCGACCTCGATGCGCTCGATGGTCTTCGCCGGGCGCGGAGCCAGCTTGTGCAGGTGCGCCCGATTGCCGTCCTTGTCGACCCGGTAGGTCATCTCGAAGTACGAGTGGCCGAAGGTGAGCATCAGCAGCGCCTGGCGCAGGTGCTCCGGCCATGAGAACCGGTCGCGCATGCGCATCGGCTGTTCCGGTGCCTCCTCGCCGACGATCGGCAGGCCGAGATCGGTCGCGACGAGCTCAACGACCTCGTCACGGGCCCCGTTGGGGTCGATCCGCCACGGCGTCCGGCGGACCGGCAGCGTCACCGCACGCAGGACAGAGGCGACCTGGGCGTCGGTGCGGCGCATCGAGTCGTAGACGATGACCGAATTTGGCCAGACCAACTCCGGCGTGGTCTCGTCCTCGAGCATCCACCAGTAGCCGCCGTGAGCGGTGTTCTGGGCGTATCCGATCTCGCGCGTGGGGGGGGCCATACGCAACCCCCGTTTCAGAAGCCGAGCGTCATCAGGTCGGAGGTTTCGGAGCGGGTGCGGGCGTCGATCAGGGTCACCATCGGCAGGGCGGCCGGGCCCGGCGGCTGGCCATAGACCGTCAGCCCGAAGTACGCCGTGGTCACCGCACACAGACCGCAGATGTCGCCCGTGGCGTGCTTCAGGTCCCACGCCCACGCATCGACCAGCGTCCGCGTAGCCGACTGGCGCAACTGCGTGAGCAACCGGTCGTCGCCGAGTTGACGAAGCCGACCTCTTGCCGTTGCTGGGTCCGCAGTCACCGTTTCCGGATCCGGAATGACCACCGCGTCGTAGAGCAGCCCGCAGGCGTTGGCCTGGTCCCGCGCGGTCATCGCCCTAGGCTCAAGCTTGACTGGCAACCGCTCGGTGACCTCGGTCAGCAGCGACGCACCGGGTCCGCTGGGGTTGAACACGACCGCGGCCACGTTGTGCCGCTTGGTCAACTCACCCAGCCGGCCGGCGAGCCAGTCCGTACCGTCCCGGTAGTCGATCAGTTCGACGTGCGGCAGGCCATCCTCACGGAACCCCGCCACACCGATCGCGGCCTTCGAGCGGTCCCACGAAACCTCCCAGGACAGCACCACCGGCCCCGAGATGGCGGATTTGGGGTCCGCGCACTTCACCCACGCCGTCAGCGGGATCTTCGACGGCACCAGATCCGGCACCCGCTGACACAGGCACTCGGTGCGGAAGATCGGCTCCGGGTCGGTCTCCAGCGCCGAGCGCAGGGCCTCATACGAGATCCCCTGCGGATAGCCCAGGCTCGGGTTGGCCAGCCGCCACATCGCCGGATCGTCGATCGGGCAATCATCCGGCGCCGACCACTCGAAAATCCCCAGCGACGAGTCCGCCGACGGGTCCGCGAGCGCCTCTATGGCCTTCTCGCGCAGGTCGTTGAGCACCAACGATCTGTCATCGCCGGCGTTCGAGTACGCCCACACCTGCGCGTTCGGCCGCGCCATCGTCGTTTTCGTGACCGCGGCCCACGAGTCCCAGGTGTGATGCTCGCGGAGCTCGTCGAGGTTCACGTCGTCGCCGGAGAGCCCTCGGCCGCCCTTTCGAGAGGCTGCCGCGATCTTCCAACGTGACCCAGATGTCAATTTCAGGGCCTTCTTACCGTTCGTACGGTCCACGTGGGCCACCTCGGCGGCC
>JBIOWF010000127.1:0-3541 GCA_044868295.1 Microtetraspora sp.
GGGCCGGGGGCGGAGGAGGCGGGGGCGGGGGGGGCGAGGGCAGGGGCGGGGCCGGAGGCGGCGCAAGCGGGCAGGCCACGATAGCAGGGTCCACGGCGGTCGCGCAGGCAGCCGAGGCTCCGGCGGCGCGAACGACAGCCACGCAGGGCGGAGGCACGGTCACGGGCTCGGTCAAGTTCACCGGGGCGAAGCCGGTCATGCCGAGGATCGACATGAGCGAGGAGCCCAAGTGTAAGGCGAAGTACAGCTCGGCGCCGCCCACCGAGGAGACGGTGGTGGTGAACCCCAACGGCACGCTCGCCAACGTGTTCGTGTACGTGAAATCGGGGCTGCCGGCGAGCTACAAGCCTGCCGCGCCGTCGGCTCCGGTGATCCTCGACCAGGACGGGTGTCGCTACCATCCCCACGTGTTCGGCATCATGATCGGCCAGACACTGCAGATCAAGAACTCCGACGGGATCCTGCACAACATCAAGGCAAAGGGTACGAAGAACCGGCCCTTCAACATCAGCCAGCCGACCGTCATGACGTCCACCCGCACCTTCACGGCGTCCGAGGTGACGGTGGCGCTCGAGTGCAACGTGCACGGCTGGATGCACGCGTGGGTCGGCGTCCTGCCGCACCCGTTCTTCGCGGTGAGCGGCACGGACGGCAGCTACGCCATCAAGGGGCTGCCGCCGGGCGCGTACACCGTCGAGGCGTGGCACGAGAAGTACGGGACGCAGACGGCCACGGTGGCGGTGACCGGCACCGAGACGAAGACGGCCGCCTTCACCTTCGCAGCGAAATAGGGGGGACCCTCATGAGCTGGTGGCTGCCTCCGGCCGCGTCCACCTTCGCCGGCGACATCGATTTCTTGTTCACCCTGATCCTCGTGATCACGGGGATCGCGCTCGTGGTCGTGGAGGCCGGGGTGATCACGTTCGCCCTCCGGTATCGCGCCCGTCCGGGCCGACGTGCCTTCTACACGCACGGCAGCGCGAAGGCCGAGGTGGTGTGGTCGGCGGTGCCCGCCGTGACGGTGGTGATCCTCGGCATTATGAGCAACGGACTGTGGACGAGGATCAAGGGGCGGAACAGCGTGCCGGCGGGCGCGTATCCGATCGGCGTGCACGCGAAGCAATTCGAATGGCAGATCACCTATCCCGGGCCGGACGGCAAGCTCGGCACGGCGGACGACTTCACGGTGCGCAACCAGCTGCACGTGCCGGTCTCCCGGCCGGTGGTGGCGCACTTGAGCGCGGAGGACGTGATCCATTCCTTCTTTATTCCGGAGTTCCGGCTGAAGCAGGACGCCGTGCCGGGGATGGACATTCAAGCGTGGTTCGAGGCGACCATGGTGGATTCCATGGAGCTGGGCTGTGCCGAGCTTTGCGGGATGGGTCACTACAGGATGCGGGCGCGCGTGTGGGTGTGGCCGGCCGAGCGGTACGACTCCTGCGCGCAGAAGACTGCAGAGGAATTCCTTGACTGCCTGCGGCCGCCGGCCGAGGGAGTGACAGGGAGGACCGGCTCATGACGAGCGTCGCCGCCACCGCGCCGGCTCATGGGGCGCATCACCCCCCGATGAGCTTCTGGCGCAAGTACATCTTCTCGACCGACCACAAGATCATCGGCATCCAGTTCCTGTTCGTGAGCCTGTTTTTCCTGCTCCTGGGCGGCGTGCTGGCGATGCAGATGCGCTGGGCGCTCGGGTTCCCGGGCAAACCGATGCCGGGGGGCGGCCTGCTCCCGGAGACGATGGCCACGAACGGGATCATCCTGCCCGAGTACTACGTGCAGCTCGTGTCGATGCACGGCACCTTCATGGTGTTCTTTGCCATCATGCCGCTGCTCGTGGGCGTGTACGCGAACTTCCTGATTCCGCTGAAGATCGGGGCGCACGACATGGCGTTCCCGAGGATCAACATGGCGTCCTTCTGGACGGCGTTCCTCGCGGGCCTGCTCATGTTCGCGAGCCTGTTCGTTCCGGAGGGCGCGATCCGGTCGGGGTGGACGAACTACGCGCCCCTGTCCGCGCGACCCGATCTCTCGGGGGTGACCGTCGGGCAGATCCTGTGGTGCGTGTCGATCGTCGTGCTCGGCTTGTCGTCGGTGATGGGCTCGGTGAACTACATCACGACCATCATCAACCATCGCGCGCCCGGGATGACGTGGTTCCGCATGCCGCTCTCGCTCTGGGCGCTGTTCATCACGGCGATCCTGGCCGTGCTGGCGCTCCCGGTGCTGCAGGGCGCCGCGATCCTGCTGCTGTTCGACCAGACGCTCGGGACGCATTTCTTCGATCCGCCGGCGGGCGGCCAGGCGCTGTTGTGGCAGCACCTGTTCTGGTTCTTCGGGCACCCCGAGGTCTACATCCTCATCCTGCCGGCGATGGGGATGGTGTCCGACATGATCGCGAACGGCAGCCGCAAGCCGATCTTCGGGTACCACTCGATGGTGTTCGCCATCATCGCGATCGGGTTCCTGGGCTGGATCGTGTGGGGGCACCACATGTTCATGAGCGGCATGAACCCGACGCTCGGCTCGTCGTTCATGATCTCCACGCTCGTGATCGCGGTCCCGTCGGCGGTGAAGGTGTTCAACTGGCTGGGGACGATGAGGCGGGGGAACCTCCGGTTCCACGTGCCCATGCTCAACGCCGTGGCCTTCGTCGCGATGTTCACGATCGGGGGCCTCTCGGGCGTGTTCATGGCGGCGACGCCGGTGGATATGTACATCCACGACACCCAGTTCATCGTGGCCCACATTCATTACGTGCTGTTCGGCGGCAGCCTCTTCGCCCTGTTCGGCGCGATCACGTTCTGGTATCCGAAGATGTTCGGCCGGATGATGGACGAGCGGGTGGGGAAGGTGCACTTCTGGCTGACGTTCGTATTCTACAACCTCACGTTCTTCCCGATGCACATCCTCGGCATGGGCGGCCAGATGCGGCGGCTGTACGATCCGACGATGTACGACTTCCTCAAGCCGCAGCATCCGATGAACGTGTTCATCTCGATCTCCGCGTTCTCCCTGTTCGCGGTGCAGGTCCTGTTCGCGGCCAACTTCCTCTGGAACCTGAAGAAGGGGAAGAAGGCGCCGCTCAATCCGTGGGAGGACAACGGGCTCGAGTGGTCGTTGCCTTCGCCCGCGCCGCACGGCACCTGGGAGCGGCCGCCCACGGTGTACCGCGGCCCGTACCAGTTCAGCGCGCCCGAGGCGGGGAGCCGCGACTACCTGCCGCAGCACGAGAAGCTGCCCACCGACCGCGAGCCGGCGTCGGCGAGCGCGCCGGCAGCGGGGCACTGACCGGGAGAGGGAGACCGAGGCGATGACTCACGCGACGGCGACCGCCGACTTGATGCGTCCCCCGTTCCCGGCCGAGCCGGGGGCGGGTGTCTACAGCAACAAGCTCGGCAAAGTCGAAGATCTCCGCATCGCTCGCATAGATGCACAGCGCGCGAGACTGTTCGCTCAAGTGCGTGGCCACGAAGTCGAGATAATCCTGGATCTCGACGTCGCCATGCGCATAACGCTGGAGCTTCTGGAACGCGACGGT
>JBIOWF010000128.1:0-3831 GCA_044868295.1 Microtetraspora sp.
TGGCGGCGTCCGCTTCGAGTGCCTTCTGGGCGCCCTTGATGTCCGCCGGGTTCCGCAGGAAGTCCTGCAGGTCCTTCCATTCGCCCTTGCCGTCCGTGCCGCCGAAGGCGCTGGGCGCCAGGTCGGACATGTCGTACCGGACCGCCTCGCCGGCCGAGATGATCGTCTGGGCCAGCTGCTTGGTCAGCTCACTCGGGTAGTTGTCGGGCGAGACGTTGCGGTTGGGCGACAGGTAGCCGGGGAGCTTCGCCCAGATCTCGCCGCCCTCCTTGGAAGCCAGGAACTCCAGCAGCGCCATCCCGCCCTCGGAGTCCTTGAGCGCCACCGCGATGTCGCCGCCGAGCACGACCGGCTCGGTGTCACCGGCCTTCGGGAACGGCATGATCTTGGCGTCCTCGCCGACCTTCGCGCCGGACTGCGTCGCGGACGACGCCACGAAGTCGGCCTCGATGACCATCGCGGCCTTCTTCTGGCCGTAGACCTGCGTCACGCAGGTCGGGAAGTCGGTCTGCAGGGCGCCGGAGGCACCGCCGAGCACGGATTCCTTCTTGCCGAAGATCTGGGCCATCTTCTGCAGGGCGACGCCGACCGTGGGATCCGTCCACGGGATCTCGTGCTTGGACAACTTGTCGTAGTTCTCCGGCCCCGCCGTGGACAGATAGACGTTCTCGAACAGGTCGGTGAGCGTCCAGCCGGAGGCGCCGCAGAGCGCGAACGGGGTGGTACCGGAGTCGGCGAGCGTCTGCGCGGTCTTGCCGATCAGGTCGTCCCAGGTCGCGGCCGGCTGCGCGCCGGCGTCGTCGAAGGCCGGCTGGCGGTACCAGATCATCGACTTGTGCGCGGCCTTCACGAGCACGCCGTACACCTTGCCGTTGGCCGAGCCGAGCTCCTTCCAGTACGGCGTGTAGTTCTGGTCGATCTGCACCTGCACCTTGCCCGTCAGCGGCTTCAGCGCGTCCTGGTCGGCGTACTGCTGGACCAGGCCGGGCTGCGGGAGGATCGCCACGTCCGGCGGGTTGCCGCCCTGGATGCGCGGGCCGAGGTAGGCGCCGGTGTCCTCACCGGTGGAGGCGTAGGTGACGGTGGCGCCGGTCTTCTCTTCGAACGCCTTCAGCACCTTCTCGAAGTTGGTCTGCTCGTCACCGGTCCACTTGGCCGCCACCTCGATCTTGACGCCGCTGAGGGATTTCGCCGCCGGGGCACTGGCCGTCCCGGATGGCGCGGTCGTCGTGCCGCTGCAGGCGGTCGCGGCGATGGCGAGGAATGCGACCGCTATGGGGAGTTTGCGCATGATCTATCCTCCGGTCTGGATGACCTCGTCGAGCTGCTGTTTCAGATCGGCGACGGTCTCATCGACGGGTTTGCTTTGGTTGAGCGCGCCGGAGACGGCGCTGGAGATCACCAGGCTGACCTGGTTGTAGTTCGCGGTCACCGGCCGGGGACGTGCCGAGAGGATGGCCTCCTTCAGCGCGGGCAGGTAGGGGAACCGCTTGATCAGGACCGGGTCGTCGTAGAGCTCGGCCCACACCGGAGGGAAGGAGCCTTCGGTGAGCACCAGGCGCTCGTTTTCGAGTCCGGTGAAGTAGCGGATGAAGTCGACGGCCGACTTCTGCCGCTTGGAGTAGGCGCTGACGGCGAGGTTGTACCCGCCGAGCGAGCTGGAGCCGGGGCCGTTGAGTCCCGGCAGCTGGGTGACATCGAACTTCCCGGCCACGCTTGAGTGGGTGGCCGGGCCGTACATATATGGCCAGTGGCGGGCGAACAGCAGCCTCCCTCGCTGGAAGGCGAGCCGGGACTCCTCTTCCTTGAAGGTCAGCGCCTCCTGGGGGATCCACCCCTCCTTGAGGCCGCCGACCAGGAAGTCGAGTGCGATCCGCGCCGTGCCGGGGTCCATCGTGACGTGGTGCGCGTCGGGGCTGAGGATGGTCCCGCCCGCGGACTGTACGGCTTCCGCGAAGTTGACGGTCAGCCCTTCGTACGGAAGGAACTGACCTGCGTATCCACCGATGTCGTACTTCTTGCCCAGGCGCATGGCCTGGTCGCGAAGCTCCGCCCAGGTCTTGGGAGGTTTGAGATGCTCCTTTTTGAGGATGTCGGACCGGTAGTAGAGCAGGCCCGCGTTGCTCGTGTACGGCACCGCCCAGAGCCTTCCCTGGTAGGTGGCCGTGTCCACGACCGGGGGCAGGAGCTTGCCCAGGGGGAACAGGCTCCGGTCCAGCGGGACGATCCAGCCTGCGTCGGCGAACTCCGCCGTCCAGACCACGTCAAGGCCGAGCACGTCGTAACGGTCGCTGTGTGCCTGTAGGTTGGCGACCATCTGCGCGCGCTGCTCGTCGGACGCCTCGGGCAGCTCCAGCAGCCTGACGGGTTCGGTCGGGTGGGTTCGGTTCCACCGGTCCAGCAACGGCCGCAGGTATCCCGTCGTGTCGCGGCCGATGACGAGCGTGAACGGGCCCGTCCCGCCCGTTCCCTGCAGGCTCCCGCCACCCGAGTCGCCGGGCCCTGTGCATCCCGCCAGTAGCTGGGCCACCAGGAGGGCGGCCAGCACGGGGACGGCTCGACGGGCCACGTGACCTCCGCATTAATTCATGATTACATACGTGTTATGTAGGTGCATGCATGTTATGCATAGCGATAATGTTGGAGCAACGGATAAGTCCGTAACGCTCCGATAACGCGTAGTCTGGTTGGGTCGAAAGCAGGGAGGTGGGCGCGTGCGGCTGTCGCTGCTGGCGCTCCTCGCGAAGGAACCTGCCCACGGATACGAGCTCAAACAGGCGCTGGAGCACACGTTCGGCAGTGCCTACCCCTCGCCCAACATCGGGCAGATCTACGTCACGCTCGGCCGCCTGGAGAAGGACGGATACGTCCGCGCCGTCGACGTCGAGCAGTCCAGCCGTCCCAACAAGAAGGTCTACTACCTCACGGCGATCGGCCGAGAGGCGCTGGAGACCTGGGTGGACGAACCCACCGAAGGTCCGAGGGTCCGCGACGAGTTCTACATGAAGCTCGTGCTGGCGCCCCTGACGGGCATCGCCGACCGGATGGCGCTGATCAACCGGCAACGGCGCCACTACCTCTCGCTGATGAGAGACCTCAACGAAGTCGCCGAGCGCACCGACCCGGGGAATCGCGTCGCTCTCCTGCTGATCGAGGGCGCCATGCTACATCTGCAGGCCGACCTCGACTGGCTCGAACGCTGCCAGGAGGACCTGTCCTGATGCTCCCCGCATCCATGGCCTCGCTTCGCTCGGTGGTTCGGGGCGCCCTGGAGGCGGCTCGTGCGGTCGTCGCGTCCTCGCTCGTGCCTCGCTCCGGGCGTTCCTCCCTTACTTCACCGCCGCGCCCCTCACTGCTGGTGGGGAGGTGTGCGTTGTGACCGGGACGCCCGTGATCAAAGCGATCAACCTCGTGAAGATCTATCAAACCGGGGGAGTGCCGGTTCCGGCCGTGCGCGGAATCGACATGAGCGTGGACGAGGGCGAGTTCGTCGCCATCATGGGGCCGTCCGGTTCCGGCAAGTCGACCCTCATCCACATGTTCGGCGGTCTCGACGCCCGCACCAGCGGCGAGATCTGGCTGGAGGGCAAGCGCGCGGACACTCTTTCCGAGAGCGGCTGGGCCGTGCTCAGGCGGCAGGGCATCGGCTTCGTCTTCCAGTTCTTCAACCTGGTCACCAACATGACCGTGGCCGACAACGTGGAGCTGCCCGCGCTCCTCGGCGGGGCGTCCCCGAAGCAGGCTCGGCAGCGGCGTGAGCACCTGCTCGGCGAACTGGGGCTGACGGAGCGCGCCGGCGCCGCTCCCGCCCAGCTCTCCGGCGGCGAGCAG
>JBIOWF010000129.1:0-5924 GCA_044868295.1 Microtetraspora sp.
GCGCGGCGTCCTTGATCCGCCGGGTCGCCTCGATGCCGTCCATGCCCGGCATGCGGATGTCCATGAGCACCACATCCGGCAGCAGCGCGCGGGACTGGTCCATCGCGGTCGCCCCGTCGCCCGCCTCGCCGACGACCGTGACCTCCCGCTCGGCCTCCAGGATGAACCGGAACCCCGTACGCAACAGCGGCTGGTCGTCCACCAGCAGCACCCTGATCGTCATCTATTCGTCCTTGAGGGGGAATCGAGCCCGGACCTCGAACCCGCCCCCCTGCCGTGGGCCGATTCGCAGAACTCCACCATAAAGGGCAACTCGTTCCCTAATGCCGACCAAGCCATGACCTTTGCCGGCGGGCCGCTGGAGGTCCGCCGCCGCGCCGCGCCCGTCGTCCTCGACGTGCACGGTCAGCTCGCTCGGCTCCCGCTGTACGGTCACCCAGGCGCGGGCGGCGGGGCCGGCGTGGCGCAGGCTGTTGGTGAGTGCCTCCTGGACGAGGCGGTAGGCGGCCAGGTCGATCCCCGGCGGCAGCACGCGATGCTCGCCCTCCATCCAGAGCTGGGTCCGCAGCCCCGCCTCCCGCATCTGCTCGATCAGGGACGGCAGGTCCCCCATGCCCGGCTGCGGGCCGCGCTCGGCCGGGCCGTCCGTGCGCAGCACGCCGACGATGTTGCGCATCTCGGTCATGGCCGTGCGCCCCATCTGCTCGATGGCGCCCAGCGCGTCCCGCGCCACGTCAGGATCGATGTCCAGCATCTTCCGGGCGGCGGCGGCCTGCACGGTCATCACGCTGACGTGGTGCGCCACCACGTCGTGCAGCTCGCGCGCGATGCGTGAGCGCTCCTCGGCCCGCGCCGCCCTGGTGTCGGCCTCCCGGGCCCGTTCCAGCCGCTCGGCCCGGTCCACCAGCTCCGCCAGATACGCGCGGCGAAGCCGGACGCTCCGGCCGACGACCCAGCAGAGCATGAGGATGACGGTGACCACGACATGATCCGTCCACGACAGCGGGTCGTGACGCACGGCGACGGTGACGACGTAGCCGCCGGCGGTGACGGCGACGGCGGCCATGCTCAGCGCCAGGCCGCGGTAGGCGGCCACGGAGTACAGAAGGATGAGCGCGCTCACCGAGCTCAGGCCGTCGTTGTATCCGAGCGCGTCGAGTGCCCACTCGGGGATCCCGGTCAGGACGAGGAGGACGAACGGCCAGCGGCGGCGAAGCGCAACGGGCAGCGTGCACAGCGCGCCGAGAAGGAGACTCAGCCAGTCGGGGGCGCGCAGATCCACGAAGGGCACGTCCTGCCACCCCGCCACGGTCTCGGCATCGACGACCAGCATGAACACGACCGACGCCGCCGTCAGCGCCACCGCGAGGACAGAGTCGGCGATCAGAGGATGAACACGAAACCAGGATCGCGGACTGCCGGGGGTGGTGCGCACCCATTCAATTTAGGCCCGCCTCCCAGCTGCACCGCCCTGCTCAAGGGGGATGTCGGGCATCGTTCGATCGGATGAGCTCCGCCCGGGACGGTGCCACGGCGGCCTACAGCTCGTCCGTGGCCGCCCGCTTCGCCATGCGGGGGGACGGCCGGGGCTCGCGGTCCGGGACGGGCGGCGGCGTGCCGCCGAACTCCGGGCACAGCGCCTGGTGGTCGCACCAGTCGCACAGACGCGAGCGCCGGGCCCGCCATTCGCGGGTGCGCAGGGAGCGCTCGATCGCCTCCCACAGGGCCTGGACCTTGCGCTCGGTGGCCCGCAGGTCGGCCTCGTCGGGCGAATAGCGGACGATCTCGCCGTTCCCGAGGTACATCAACTGGAGCATGCGCGGCACGCTCCCGTGCAGCCGCCAGAGCACCAGCGCGTAGAACTTCATCTGGAACAGGGCCTTGGCCTCGAAATCCCGGCCGGGCGCGGTGCCGGTCTTGTAGTCGACGACCCGCACCTCCCCGGTGGGCGCCACGTCGAGGCGGTCGATGAATCCGCGCAGCAGCAGACCGCTGTCGAGGACCGCCTCCACGTACATCTCACGCTCGGCGGGCTCCAGGCACTGCGGATCCTCGAGCGTGAAGTAGCGATCGACCATACCCCGGGCCTGCTCGAACCAGGTGTCCCGCTCGGCCGCCCCGGCCGGGTCGTCGGCGAAGAGTCCGGCGTACTCCGGCTCCTCCGCCAGCAGCCGGGCCCACTGCGGCTCAAGCAGATCTCTCGCCGCCGCCGCCGTGCGCTCCTGCGCCGGCAGGTCGTAGAGGCGCTCCAGCACGGAGTGCACGAGCGTGCCGCGGACCGCCGCGGGGGAGGGCCGCTCGGGCAGCTGGTCGATCACTCTGAACCGGTAGAGCAGCGGACAGGTCATGAAATCGCCCGCACGGGAAGGGGAAAGGGCACCGATGATGGCACGCTCTTCGGTGAGGGTCATGCGAGCACTGTAGGCCACCCGGCCGACAGAACTCCTCGTCTGATCGCACCTCTGGTCTGATCTCACCTCGCGGCGCGTAGCATCGAGGCCTAGGGAGGGAAGACGACCATCATGAGCACACCCACCAAGGATTCCCCCGGGCTTCGGATGGGGCGGCCGTTCGGCATCCCGGTCTACGTGTCCTGGACGTGGCTCATCGTGGCGGCCTTCATTACGATCAGCTTCCGGCCCACCTTCGCCGTCTACCTGCCCGAGTTCACCACGTTCGCCACATACGCGGTCGCCCTTCTCTTCGCCGTGCTGCTCTACGCGTCCGTCCTGCTGCACGAGCTCGCGCACTGCGTGGTGGCCCTGCGTTTCGGGCTTCCCGTGCGCCGGATCGTGCTCTACATGCTGGGCGGAGTGTCCGAGATCGAGCGCGAGCCGGACACGCCGAGCCGGGAGTTCCTCGTCGCCGTCGCCGGCCCTCTGGTCTCCCTGGGGCTGGGCGGCCTCGGCGCGCTGCTGAACGCCTTCATCGTGCCCGACAGCGGCATCGTCAAGGTGCTCACCGTGCAGCTGATGGCGGCCAACCTCATCGTGGGCGTGTTCAACCTGGTCCCGGGTCTGCCGCTGGACGGCGGCCGGATCCTCCGGGCCGCCGTGTGGAAGGTCACTCACAACGCCGGCGCCGGGACCATGGTCGCGGCCTGGGTGGGGCGCGGCCTGGCCGTCGTCCTGGTCGCCTGGCCCCTGCTCACCTCGCTGATGACGGGGCAGAGCGTGGACTCGACGTTCTTGGTCTGGTCGATCGTCCTCGCGTTGTTCATCTGGATGGGCGCCTCGCAGTCGCTCCGGGTGGCCCGCGTCAGGGCCCGGCTGCCGCAGGTGCGCGCGCGGGTCCTGGCGCGCAGGGCGTTACCGGTGACGGCCGAGGTGCCCCTGTCGGAGGCGCTGCGACGCGCGACGGACGCGGGGGCCGGGGCGATGGTGGTGGTCGACCACGAGGGCAGGCCGGTCGCCATCGTCAACGAGGCCGCCGTCAACGCCACTCCCCACCAGCGCAGGCCGTGGGTGAACGTCGGCTCCCTCGCCCGCAGCCTCGAGCCCGCACTGGTCCTGGGTGCCGATCTCGAGGGTGAGTCGCTGCTCGACGCCATGCGTGGCACCCCAGCGGCGGAATACCTGCTGGTCGAGCGGGGCGGGGAGATCTACGGCGTGCTCGTCACCTCCGACGTGAACAAGGTGTTCAGCGGAGTCTGATGCCCCTTTTGTCTCACTCGTTTTCCGGGACCGCTGGCACTAGTGTTCTGGCCAAACTGATCAGGAGCGTGTAATTTGGCCACCCCCCCGAGAGCCGGCGATCTGACGCCCCAGTTGCTCGCCACGGCCGACTGGACCGACCAGATGGTGGCAGCCGCCGGGATCCCCATGCGCGACGTCGAGTTCCTCACCGTCGGCGGGGGCATCGGATCCTTCGTCACGCTCGACTACCTGCGCATCTACGGCGTGCCCACGGATCAGATGCGGGTGATCTCGAACATCGATCACCCCTGGCAGACGTACGAGTTCCTGACACGCGTCTCGCAGATTCCGAAGACCGAGCGGATCCGCTCCGACTCCTCCTCCCGGCCGGACAACATCTGGGGCTTCCCGTCGTACGCCGTGGAGGAGGCCTGGCGGGAGAAGAGCCTCAAGCATCTGTTCCAGGTCGCCGTGGAGCCGATATTCGACGACTATTGGACGCCTCGCGCGGGCACCGTGTTCCGCAACCTGGAGCGCGAGGCGCGCCGCATCCGCTACTGGGACATGCTCGTCAAGGGGCAGGTCCGCATGGTGCGGCGCCGTGTCGGCGGCGGCTATTTCACGGTCGTCACCCCGCCGGACGGCACCTCGCCGACCAAGCGGATCGCGTTCCGCTCCCGGTTCGTGCACCTCGCGGTCGGCTATCCGGGCCTCAAGTTCCTGCCCGACCTGCAGGAGTTCCGCCAGAAGCACGGCGACTACCAGCGCGTGGTGAACGCCTACGAGCCGCACGAGCACGTCTACGAGTTCCTCAAGTCCAGAGGCTCGGGCACCGTGGTGATCCGCGGCGGCGGCATCGTCGCGTCGCGCGTGCTGCAGCGGCTGTTCGACGACCGTGCCGCGTACAACCTGGGAACCCAGATCGTGCACATCTTCAGGACGTTCATCACCGGCTCGCACGGTCCATCGATCTTCATGCGGCGCCGGGGCGGCGACGGCTGGGCCTATCAGGGCTTCAACTATCCGAAGTCGGTGTGGGGCGGCCAGCTCAAGGCGGAGATGCGCACGCTTGAGGGCGCCGACCGGGCGCGCAAATACAAGGACATGGGCGGCACCAACACCCCCAGGCGGCGACGCTGGCAGGAGCAGATGCGCGCGGGCCGGCACGGCGGGTACTACCACCCTGTGCAAGGCAGCGTGGAGACGGTGGCGCCCGCCCCCGACGGCCGGATCCGAAGTCACGTCGTCAGCAACGACGGAACGATTCGCGACCCCGTCGCCGACTATGTCATCGACTGCACCGGCCTGGAGGCCGACATCGCCGAGCATCGCGTCCTCGCCGATCTTCTCCAGTACGGCGGCGCGTACCGGAACCCGGTGGGCCGCCTGGAGGTCGAGCGGCATTTCGAGGTGAAGGGCACCGCGAGCGGCGATGGAGCGCTTTACGCCTCCGGTGCCGCCACCCTCGGCGGCTACTTTCCCGGTGTCGACACCTTCCTCGGCCTCCAGATCGCGGCCCAGGAGATCGCCGACGACCTCGCGCGGCGCGGGTTCGTCGCGCGCATGGGCCCGCTGCGGTCCACCGCACAGTGGATCAAGTGGGCGCGGGGGAAGGAGATCTAGATGGTTCCGACGCTCATCGGGCGAATCCAGACCCGCCTCTTCCTGCTGGGCACCGTCGGCCTGGTCGCCACCGCTCTGCTTGTGCTCCTGCTTCCGGCGTTCGACGTGACCGCGTTCCTGGTGTTGCTGGGGGTGGCCGTTCTGGGCGTGGTCTGGGAACTCGTCTACCACGGACTCATGCAGTTCCGCTGGGAGAAGGACTGGCCCTCGCTGTTCGGGTTGGTCACACTAATTCCGGAAGGTCTATTACTGTTCTTTTTGCTACGTTCCGGGGTGATCGATCCGGTGCCATCCGCTGCCACTTTCTGGACCCACTTCCTGGTGGTCTGGATCGGGGTCTGGCTGGTGGCCAACGGGCCGATGCGAGTGCCGTTCATCCGGTGGCGTTTCCGGGGAGGGAGAGTTCTGTGACGGAACAGGGCGTGGGGGTGGTCCGCCCGCTGCCGGGAGAGGGTGTCGTCGCCCATCTGAGCGGCCTGCTGCTGGTCTGCGCGGCCGCGGACCAGCCGGTCGAAGAGTTGCTCGGGGCATTGCGCGAAACCGCGGCCGGTGGTGGCGACGGCCGTGCGCTGGCCCGCCGGGTCGCCCAGGTCCTCGCCCGCGCGATGGACAGGTCGATCACCGCCGAGCCGGTGACCTGCGCGGTCGCCGGACCCGCGGGAGGCG
>JBIOWF010000130.1:0-2167 GCA_044868295.1 Microtetraspora sp.
TCAGGAGGTACACCGGTCCGGCAGGGAAGAGCGTCGGCGTCAGGAGCAGGTCGGTGTGGGCGACCACGTTGCCGTGTGGATAGAAGGTGTTGCCGTGGAACACCGCCAGCGGGACGGAGAGCAGCCGCCGGGTGTTGGAGACCATGGTCCACCCGTACATCATCGGGTCCTTGTGGCGCGGCAGCAGATGGCCCGGGTCGCGGACAAGGGGGTACGTGAAGACCGCGAGGAGCAAGAGGAAGCCGCCCAGGACGGCGGCGTGCTGTCCGGCCGACAGCCGTGTGGGCGATCCGGCGGTCGGAGACGTCACCTCCGGGGGAGCCGCAAGGCGGGCGCTTGCTCGAAGCCGATCAGCTCGTCGACCACGTACAGCGGGCGACCCTTCACCTGCTGGGCGGTGCGGCCGACGTACTCGCCGATGAGCCCTCCAGTCAGGAGCTGGACCCCCCCGAAGAACAACACCAGGATGGCCAGGGACGTGTACCCGGGCACGTACGGCGTGAACAAATAGCGATAGAGGACGACCAGGATGCCGACGAAGCTGACCGCGCACAGGACGAACCCGATGCCCGTGAGCCACCGGAGCGGCGCGTAGGAGAACGACAGCAGTCCGTCCAGGGACAGCTGGACGAGCTTGGCGATCGTGTACTTGGGAACCCCGGCCTGCCGACGATCCCGCTCGTAGGGAATGCCGGTCTGGCGGAATCCGACCCAGGCTCGCAGGCCGCGCAGGAATCGGTCCGTCTCGGGCAGCCGGTTCAGGTGCTCCACGATCCGGCGGCTCATCGCGCAGAAATCCCCGGCGTCGACCGGGATGTCGATGTTGGCAAGCCGGTGGAGCAGCCGGTAGAAGACGAAGTAGGACAGCCGCTTCAGGATCGCGCCCCGCCGCTGCCTCCGGATGCCGTACACGACGTCCCATCCCTCGTCGAGCTTCTCGAGGAGCGCGGGTAGAAGCTCCGGCGGGTCCTGAAGGTCGCCGTCGAGGACCGCGACGGCATCCCCTTCGGCGAAATGGAGACCGGCCGAGACGGCCGCCTGGTGTCCGAAGTTGCGCGAGAGTGACACCACGCGAATGAGCTTGTCCTCGAACTGCACCGCCTTCAGTATTCCGAGGGTGCCGTCGCCACTTCCGTCGTTCACGAAGATGATCTCGGCCGGACCGTGGAGCCGCGCCACGGTCGCCCGGAGCCGTCGACACAACTCCGGTAAGACATCCTGCTCGTTGTAGAGCGGGACGATGATCGAGTAGCGCGGGGTCCCCATCGACAGTGCCTTTCTCCGCTGCCGCAAGTCTAGGGACGAACGGCAGCGCGCACTATCGGGGGAACATGCACGATCTCGGGAAAAAGCCCGACACGCGACCGCGCTGGCGGTGGGACAGGGGCTGTCCGTGTTTTTCCTTACATGAAACCCACTTGACAGGCAATTTGATTGAAGAAAAACTGTGGCCCGTGTCCAGGAAACAGCGTGGGCGCCCCCTCAAGTTTGGCCGTCCCGCGCAGATCCTGGCGTTGACGCTGCCCCACGATGTCGTGCAAGGGCTTCGGCGCATGCATCCCGATCCCGCCTGGGCGATTGTCTCGCTGTACGAGAAGCGAGCGGACAAGGTGCACCGGCCTCGCCGCGAATCGGGAGCCCGCGTCGAACTGGCCCAGCTCTCACCCGACAGCGCGCTGATCGTCGTCGACCCCCAGTTGATCCACAGCGTGCCGGGGGTCTCGGTCGTACCCGTGGCCGCCGGCCGCGCCTTTCTGGCGTTCGGCGAGGGCCGGGGCCTGGCGGATCTCGAAGTGGCGGTACTGGACCGGCTTCAAGCGAAGAAGGTCAGCCCCGCCCAGCGGAAGGAGCTGACCCTCCTTCACCGACACATCAGGGGCTGGCGCCGCTCGCGGCACCTGCGCTTCTCCACGCGCTCGATCATCATCGTCGAGCGTGAGAACCGGGGACGCCGGTCACGGGCCCGGTCCTCACGAGCTCTCATCTCACCGACCAACTAACTAGGTCTATCGACGCGTTGACGGACGCCGCGTGCAGGAACGACGGCGGCACTCACTGGCGACCTCGGTGGCCCTCGAGCGATCCCACTTGTGGCGGGACAGCCAGCGCCACGCGTGGCCTCGAGACAAGCACCGGGGCGCTCCGAACCCAAGGAGCCTGGTGTGCG
>JBIOWF010000131.1:0-2073 GCA_044868295.1 Microtetraspora sp.
GGGGAGCGTGAAGATGACGCCGCCCGCCACGGACTCGCCCGCCGAGCCGGTCGTCTGGACGATGTTGTTCTCGAGAATCGTCGAGCGGCCCAGGGTCCGGAAGAACGCCACCGACAGCACCGCGATCGGAATCGAGGCCGAGACCGTCAGGCCGATCTTGAGCGCCAGGTAGACGCTGGAGGCGGCGAAGACCAGACCGAGTAGCGCGCCGAGGATCAGGGCGCGAGCGGTCAGCTCGGCGGGGGCGGACTGGGGCGGGACGAACGGCTTGAAAGCGGGACGGGTCGCAGTCGCCATCGCACGGCCTCGAGCGGGGGGAAGTGGCACAGTCGCCGGAAGGTACCGGGAGACTGAATGAGCGTCCAGCCGTCCGCGTGAAGCACACGCGCGATCGGCGGGGCCGGCTTCGCTTGCTAACCTGACGTGCCTTCGTCAAGTTTCGCGCCATCCCACGACAGTCGCTTCACGCGGGCCTGGTTCGACCCACCTCCAGACGAGTGAGCTCGACGAATGAATCGCCATCGTCTTGCCGCGTACGCGACCGTGCTGCTCCTCGCCGGTCTCGCAGCCTGTGACAGCTCTTCCGCTCCCACCCCGGTCGCCGACCAACCCGGTTCCAATGCAGCCACCCTGAAGTCGTCCCTCAGCCGGCACCTCTTCACGTTCCGGGCTGCGATTCCCGACGGCTTCACCCGCCGAGTCCAGGCGCTTGGCGGCAAGATCGCGCTGAAGGACGAGGTGCTCCGCGCGGCCGCGGTGAGCGGCTTGACCGACCGGGAGGCGCAGGACCTGGTCCGGGACGGCCTGGCCCAAGCGGCGGAGGTAGAGCCGGTGCTTCAGCTGCATCCCTACGGGGTTCAGAAGCCGATGAGACCCCTGCCGGGCAGGGTCACCAGTCCGAGCAATCCCGCCGACGCATTGCTCTTCTTACCTCTTCAATGGAACATGACCGCCGTCCACGCCGACGCGGCCTGGGCGGCGGGCAAGCTCGGCTCCTCGGACACCGAGGTGGCGATCCTCGACACCGGTCTCGACTACACCCATCCGGATCTGGCCGGCCATGTGGACCTGGCGCGGTCCATCGATCTGGTCGGCGAGACGGACTCGATCGTGAAATACGTCGGCGCCGGGTGGCATCCGATCACCGATCTCAACACTCACGGCACGCACGTCGGCGCGGTCGTGAGCAGCAACGCCTTCATCACGGCGGGGATCACATCGAGGACAACGCTGATGGGGGTCAAAGTCTGCACGATGCGCGGCCGCTGCCCCGTTTTCGGCGTGCTCGAAGGTATCCGATACGCCGCCGATGCAGGGGCCTCGGTCATCAACCTGAGCATTGCGGTCACATTCTCCAAAAGTAGCAACCCAGGCCTCGTCTCGCTGTTCAACACCGTGATGGGCTACGCGCAACGGAAGGGTGCGCTGGTCGTGGTGTCGGCCGGGAACTCGGCGTCGGACCTGGACCATGACGGCAACATGTTTGCGGCTTACTGCAGCGCACCACACGTGATCTGCGTGTCGGCGCTGGGACCCACCGGCGTCGGAGCGTTCGGACCGTTCGTGAATGTGGACGCGTTCGCCTCGAGCTTCAGCAACTTCGGCCGGTCGGCCATCACGGTTGCCGCGCCGGGCGGCAACGTGGTCATCGCCGGTGGCGCCGTCGTGGGCCTCACGCCCGTGTGGTCGTCGTGCTCGACGACAGCGCAGGATTTCGGCTCGCTGCTGCCCGGTCTTACCGATCCGTCGCTCGGCCTGCTCTGCCCGCCCCAGATCCCTCCGGTCGTCGGTCTCGTCGGGACGAGCCAGGCCGCCCCCCACGTCGCCGGGCTCGCCGCCTCGCTCGCGGCCGAAGGCGTCAGGGGCGCCTCGCAGTTGCGAGCGGCGATCCTGAAGGGCGCCGATGATCTCGGCCCCCGCGGCACCGACCCGTTCTTCGGGCGGGGCCGGATCGATGTCGCTGCCTCGCTCGGCGTGAACTGATTTACGCCAGGCAACCCCCGTGAATCGCGGGCCGGCCGGAAAGTACTCCGGCCGTACCGTCCCGTCTGCGAGACCGCACTTTCCCCGTGA
>JBIOWF010000132.1:0-13395 GCA_044868295.1 Microtetraspora sp.
CTCTCATCCTTGATGACGCCCTTCATGGCCAGCAGCGACAGCAGCGGCCGGAGCACCCGGCGCGGACCGAACCCCTTCTCCTGGAAGGCGGCGTTGTTCACCTTCGGCACGCCTGAGGCGGAGGCGAAGTGGATCGTGGAGCTCGCGCAGTGGACGACCGGATGCAGCCACGACTCGGCGCCGCGCGACCGGAGGAAGACGTAGGCCTCCTCGCTCTCCTCTTCCACCGTCTCCAGGTCGTCGTCGTCGGCGTACAGCCACCCCTGCACCACGGGATGCCAGTGCAGCACGTCCGATTTGGCCACGACCAGCGCGGCCGGCAGCGGCAGGAACGCCTTACTGGTGGGATTGCGGATTCGGTCGATGTGCCCGAAGGGCTTCATGAAGGCCGGATCAGGGAGCCGCCGGTCGGGCAGACGGAGGTGCCGGTCGAGCTTCTCGCCGTCCGCGACGAACAGCAGGGCGTCGACGATGCTGATGAACTGGAGCTCCCTCATCTCGGGGCCGTTCGTGCCGTCTTCGACGTACTCCGCGTACGCGTCGTTGAAGAACTCGCCCGAGACGTCGAAGAAGATGAGCGCGTGCTTCTCGCCGGTGCGGTTGTTGTGCGCGCGCAGGGCGTAGACGAACTCGATCTGCTCGTCGCGCTGTGTTCCCGGCAGGACCTTGCGGTCCTCGACGAACGGGGTGACCTTTCTGCGGACGAATTCGCGGTGCTTGACCGAGTCGAGGGGCGAGATGGTCAGGTTGTGCTTGATCTTCAGGAGGATCGTCCCGACCAGCTGGTCGATCATCGCCGCCAGCAGGTGGGTCTTGCCCGAGCCGGTCCCGCCGACCACCCCGATGATCAACGGCTGGTACTCGCCGTAGTCCGCGGGAAGGTAGTGCTGGCCGTCATCGCCCTCGCAGATCCGTTCCGCGCCGCTGGTCCGGGTGAGCCAGCGTGCGTCCGACTCGCCCGGCTGCCGTTCCAGGTACGTGATCGAGTCACCGTCGCGGTAGACCAGCGGAAGGGTGTTCCAGTCCAGGTCCCACAGGCAGTACGGGCAGACGACCGTGGGCCCGTCCCCGGTCGGGGCCTTCCTGGCCCGGGCCCGGCCTCTGGGCCTGGAGGAGCCCCGGCCGAACTGGTCCTCCGCCACCGGCCCGGCGAACCCGCCCAGCTCAGCCGACTCGTCCAGGTCGCCCCGCCAGCCTCCTCCGGGCGGCTCGTCGTGCGTGGCGGCGGCCCACTCCGGCGTGGCCTCGGTCGCGGGCGCGTCCCACGGCTCGCCGACGACCTCCTCTGCGGGAGCGTTCCATGGAGAGCCCCCAGCGGCGCGGGCGGGCCTGGCGTCCTCCTCGCCGTACGGCACGGAGTGCTCGCCGTAGGGCGAGGAGTTTCCTCCGTTCGGCGCCGCCTTCCCCCCGTAGGACACCGAATCATCACCATAGGGCGCGGATTCCCCTCCATAGGGTGCCGCGTTTCCCGTGTACGGCGGCGCGTTCCCCGCGTATGGCGCCGAGTGTTCCCCGTACGGGCCGGGGCCGTCGGCGCGCTCGGGCTCGTCGGCGGGCGGCTGGTACCAGGCTGTGAAATCGGCCCGCTCCTGCTGGGGAGGCGGGGGCGTGAGGGCGAGCGGTGTCGGCGGGATGGGCGGCAGGCTCGGCTGCTCGTCGTCGTCGTTCACGGCGCTCACGGCTTGATCACCACCAGGAGGATGAGGACGACCAGGAGAACGGACACGGTGGCCAGCGGGGCGATGATCCGCCAGTCGGGGCGATTGGGGACCGGCGGCGGGGCGGTGATCACTTGAACGGAAGGCGGCACGACCACCGGCGGCGGCCGTTCGCTGCGGTGGAAGGCGGCCTGGTCCTCGCGCAGCTTGTGGAACTCCTTCTTGGCTGTGTGTTCCCGTTCGCTCTTCGCCTGGGAGTGCCGGGCGGCCTGGCGCGGCCGGCGCGCCTGGGGAGGGGGCCGGCCGGCCGGGGGCCGGGGCGGTGCGGCGGTGGCGGACCGGCCGTTGGGGGACTCGCGGGCCTCCAGGCGGAGCAGCATCTCGGCGGCCGTGGGGCGCCTCCCCGTCTCCGGGGCGAGGGCCGGGCGGAGAAACTCGGCCAGCCCGGGGTTGATCCCGGAGAGGTGACCGATCAGGTCGAAGCCGGGGGAGTCGTCGGGCAGGTCTCCGGTGGCGAGGTAGTAGAGGAGGACGGCGGCCATGTGGACGTCGTCGCCGCCGTCCTGCCCTCTCCTGGCGTCGCCGAAGCCGGAGAGCTGGAACTTCAGCATCCCGTTCCAGAGAACCGCCTCGGGCGAGACGTCGCCGTGGACGTAGCCCTGGCCGGCCACGAAGCTCAGCGCGGTGAACAGGTCCGTGGCGGCCTGCCGTACGGTGCGGCCCTGGAGCGGCAGGAAGCGTCCCTGGCGGGAGAGCGGCTCGCCGACGCAGGTGAACAGGGCGCGTGCGTGATCCCCGTTGATGTCGGAGCCGAGCACGGCGGTGATCTGGGGAGGGCCGCCCCGCAGCCGCTCGACCACCTGGACCTCGTGCTTGAGCCTGGCGGACGCCGACGAGCCGAGCGCTGACTTGAGCATGCACGGCCCGTCCTTGGTCAGGCCGAGCCGGCGTTCGAAGAAGGTGTCGTTGATCACGGGTCCGTTGAGGTCCACCTCGAAACAGACTTTTTTATCCGGGTTATCGGCCGATTCTTGCAACCATATCTGCTGCACCGAATCCTCGTTCTGTACGTGGCGACAGTAGGTTTCCCTTCTACCTGCCGATCAGCCCGCGCTCAAGTGTTGTCATTCATCGGTAATGGATGTCAACGGTCTTCATGACAGAGCAAATTAGCTCAAAATGGACATCGGAAATTTGCGGGACAACCAATCGCCGTCTCGTCGCGTCGAACGTTGCGGATGAGGAGGGTGGGAATTCGTGCTCGAGTTCGTTGTCGACGTCGTGGGCGAGGTGCTCGGCGGCTTAATCACGGATTGGATCGTGAACCGGCGGGGCAGGCGGGTGACGGAGGAGGAGTTCAGGCGCATCGTCGTGGACGCCATCCGGGAGGCCGGGATCGGCGATGTGCCGGTCGGCGAGATCCGCCGGCAGGTCATGCGCGAGCTGGAGCAGGTCCTGGCCGAGTTGTCCTCCGTCAAACAGGGCCGACGCGGCGTCTACCTGTCGGCGGAGATACGTCCCGGCGACCGGGCGGCGCTCCAGGACCTGCTCGCCGAACTCGCCGAGGTCATCGCCGAGCGCCGCCGCAGCCTGGGGCTGGTGATCCCCGCGCGGATTCAGGAGGGGCCAGTTCGGGAGCGGCCGCGCCTCGTCCAGGTGCCCCGTGCGGAGGTGGAGCCCTATTGGCGGCAACGCATCACGCAGACCGGGCAATTGATAGAAGAATGGCGTTCGGGTCAGCGCCCACCACCTGGTAAGCCGGATTATCTCCGTTGATAAGGTCGGCCGAAATCAATGTCAAAGAGCGTCCACGGAGCCGAAGTGGGACATTCCTATATTTCGACGAGATTCCGACGGGAGCTCGTGTTGCACCTTTATCGGAACCTCGACCTGGAGACGCCGCAGGGCGTCCCGCTGATCCTCGGCGTGCACGGCCCTCCGGGCGAGGGAAAGACATTCCAGTGCGAGCGGCTGTTCGCCGAGATCGGCGCGCATGTCGAACGCGTCTCGGGCGGTGAGCTGGAGGACTACCGTGCGGGCGAGCCCGCCGTCCGCATCCGCAGGGCCTACGAGAAGGCGGCGGCCCACCGGGCCGGCACGCACGCGCCCGCGGTCGTCTTCGTGAACGACCTCGACATGGCCATCGGCGACCGGGGAGACCGGGTCCAGTACACGGTGAACCGGCAGAACGTGTGCGCCGAGCTGATGAACCTGGCCGACTTCCCGCACGCGGTGAACGACCTGACCGTGGCGCGGGTGCCCGTCGTGGTCACCGCGAACGAGCTGACCACCCTGGACGGCCCGCTGATCAGGTACGGCCGGATGCGGCGGTTCCACTGGCTCCCGGACAGGCAGGAGCGGCTGGAGACCCTGGCCGCGCTCCTTCCCGAGCTTGCCGGGGACGAGCGCGAGAAGCTGCTGACCGAGTTCGCGGACGGCACCATCGCGTTCTTCGCTTCGCTGCGCGGGGTCGCCGAGGACGACATCCTGTGGGACGCGATCAGCGAGTTCGGCGTCCGCGCCGCGTTCGGCCGGCTCGCCGAAGGCAGGGCCTTCCGGATGCCGGACCCGCCGCTTCTCGACGCGCTCATCGACGCGGGACGCCGGCTGGTCGAGGCGAGCCGCGTTCAGGAGCCGTGATGGACGGCGCGTTCGCGGGCACCGGGACGTCCACTCAGGCCCAGACGGTGACGATGGCCCGCATGCTCGCCATCAAGCTGCAGGTGCGCCAGTTCCTGCTGCGGGCGCTCGGCGGGGAGCCACCGGAGAAGGAGATGCTCAGCATGGTCGAGAAGGGGCTCGACCACAGATGGATCGCACGCGTCGCCGTACAGGCCCTGCACGACGACGGGCGCGTCTGGGCCGAGCTCGCCCTGGTCATCGACTGGCGCACGCATGAGCTGCACGTCAGGGCCGGCCGCGTCGATGTGGAGATCGACGGCCGCTGGCCCGACCAGACGGCGTTCGACATCTACGGGTACGCCGACCTCTTCCACGACTACGCCGGGCGCCACGGGCTGCGCCGGGACTGGTCGGTCCGCTACCGCCGCGGCCTCGACACCCGGCAGATCAACCGCAGGCTCGGCTTCGAGTCCGTGCCCTCACGGAAATGGGTGTCCCGCCCGGAGACCGGGCCGAGCCTGCGTATTCCGGAGATCGACGAACTCAAGGTCGAGATCCGCCTGGTCGAGCCAGAGTGAGCCGCTGGGCGCGG
This sequence comes from Microtetraspora sp., assembly GCA_044868295.1. Taxonomy (GTDB): domain Bacteria; phylum Actinomycetota; class Actinomycetes; order Streptosporangiales; family Streptosporangiaceae; genus JBIOWF01. The sequence continues at coordinate 4,873 of JBIOWF010000132.1, forward strand.
CCCGCCGCCTCCCGGCGCCGCGCCTGAAGGTCATATTCAGTACGGCTTTCGCGCTCCCCAGGTGGCCAGGGCTGCTGGGCGTGTCGCGGTTGGTTAGAGCGCCCCTTCAGGGGTAAGCGCTACGCATCGCCCGGAGGGAGGCCGGCCATGATCCACACCAAGGAAGCCCAGTCCACCGCCGAACTCGTCCGGCAGATGTCGGAGCAGGTCTCACGGCTGATCCGGGACGAGTTGCGGCTGGCCAGGATAGAGCTCGCCGAGAAGGGCAGGCGCGCCGGGATCGGAGCGGGGCTCTTCGGGGCGGCGGGCATGCTGGCGCTGCTGGCCGCCGGCTCCTTCGTCGCGGCGGCGATCCTGCTGCTGGCCCTGGTGACGCCCGCCTGGCTGGCCGCCGTGATCGTGGGCGCCGCCCTGCTCGCCGTGGCCGGCCTGGTCGGGCTCATCGGCAAACGACGGGTGGCGGAGGCGGCCCCGCCCATTCCCGACATGGCGATCGAGAGCGTCCGGACGGATGTCGACATGCTGAAGGAAAGGGTGCGGAGATGACCGAGAGCGATCCCGGGTCCGCCCCTCACGAGCCGACGGCCGGAGAGGTCGGGGTGCACAGGCAGGACATGACGGAACCGGTGACCGACGTCGGCGATTCGCGGAACGTGGCCCCCCAGCGGGGCCGGACGGCCACAGGGACATCTCCGGTCCGCCCGGAGGACTCGTCGGACGACGAGGCCGAGCGGTCGCGGGTCACAGGCGAAGAGGAGAAGCCCGAAATGGAACGGGCGGGGGCCGAGCGGTCAGGGGGCACACGCGAAGAGGAGAAGCCCGAGCGGTCGGGTGACGGCACGTACGAGGAGGAGGCCGGAATGAAGCGGACGGACAAAAGCGGAACGACCGGCCAGGTCGACGAGGTCGACGAGGTGCGGCGGGACATCGCCCAGACCCGTGACGAACTCGGCGAAACCGTCGACGCCATCGCGGCCAAGGCGGACGTCAGGACCCGGGCACGCGAACGAGTGCAGGACGTGAGAACGATGACCAAGGAGAAGGCCACCGAGGTGGCGGGGCGCGTTCGCGAGGCTACGCCCGACACCGTGAAGGAGGCGGCGGACAAGATGGCCGTCCGCGTCCGCGGGGCCACCCCTGAGCCGGTGAAGGAGGCCGCCGACAAGGTGGCCGAGCAGTCCAGGCGGCACCCCGTCATGACCGCCACGATCGCCGCCGTCGCGCTGCTGGTCCTGCGCCGGCTCCTGCGAAGGAGGCGCAGACAAGCACCCGCCCGGAAATGAACACGGGGGCGGGGCTGCGGGATCGGGGCTTGCCGCGACAGTGGAACGGCCAGCGGCGAGAGCGGGCTGAAGATCGCTGGGTCGCCGCCACCGGCCGTTCGAATGCGGTTCGCCGGGACGGTACACCTAGTCCTTCGCGTGTGGCATCGCCCGGGCGGCGGTGCGCTTCGCGGTGGGCGTGACACGCCCGCTGCCGGGCAGATCCGCGCTGTAGGCGTAGGTCGCGGCCGCCGTGAAGATCGCACCGGTGTTCAGCGCCAGCGCCTTGTCGTTGATGTTGGCGTTGGTGTCACACGCCTGGTGGTAGCAGGGGTCATAGGCGGTGCCCGCCGTACCGCCGAACAGCTTCTGCTCCTCCGCGGTCTTGATGCCCTCGTCTCCGGTGAGCACACCGCCGGACGGGATCCCGGCCGCGACGAACGCGCTGTAGTCCGACCTGCCGTCGAAGTCCGTGCCGACGTGGCCCTGGCGGAGCTTGTTGTAGTAGGTCTCGAAGAGCTTCTCGATCTCGTCGGACCCGGCCGGGCCCGACGGCGCGCCCACGCCGTCGGAGTTGTCGCCGTCGTAGATCTTCAGCGCGTAGTCCGGCGAGGCGATCACGTCGGAGTGGGGGTGTAGACCTTCGCGTCCGGAGAGGTCTGCCGCAGTACCGCCGTCGACTTCTCCTGGAAGAACGGGAACTCGAACGGCTGCACCGTCACCTTGTAGCCGTAGCTTTTCAGCTTGGTCGCCACGTAGTCGCGGGAGGCCTCGAAACCCGGCGTTCCGGAGGCTCGGGCGCCTCCGTTGGCGTCGACGATCTGCTGGAACCTGGCCAGGTGCTGCTTCACCGCCGTGAGAGACGGCGCAGACCGGGGAATGGCGGGTTCCGCGCTCGCCGACGTGGTCACCGTCAGCGAATATGTGAGAACGACCGCCGCGACGACGCCGAGTCCGCTGCGGAAATTGGTACGCAAGAGTCCCTCGATTCGATCGATGCCAAAGAGATTGATGATGTCGATGACGACATGCCTGGCACCGTACGGCGGGAAGAACCCGATCATCCCGGTTCCGGAACGGACTTCGGGGATAACTCGGGGGAGCCTCAGGGATGTCTCAGGGACGGTGACTCGGCCTGGGCGGTTCGGCCTTGGAGGGATCGAGGGTTTCAGCGTCAGCCGTGACCTGCCCAAGCTCGGGTACAAGGGCACCGAGACCTGCGAGGTCGTCCTCGCCGACGTCCGCGTGCCCGCCTCACGGCTGCTCGGCGGCGCCGAGGGCCGTGGTATGCAGCAGGTGCTCTGGAGGCTACGGCTGTTCCCAGGAGTTCGTGGTCGAGCGCCTCTATCGGGACGCCCCGCTCATGGCCATAGGCGAGGGAACCAACGACATCCAGCGCCTCATCGCCGAATCCCTCTTCTCCGGCGCGGCGAAGCTGGGCTGGTAGCAGCATGGACGAGACGACATCGGGGAGATCACAGGAGGTTCGCGCGTGGACGGATGCCTGTTCTGCGCCATCGTGACGGGTGAGAGACCCGCTTCCATCGTGCTGTCCGACGAGGTGGCCATCGGGTTTCTGGACGCGCGGCCGGTGTTCAAGGGGCACGTCCTCGCGGTGCCGCGAACGCATGTCGAGACCCTGTCCGATCTGCCGGTCGAGGCGGTCGGGCCGTTCTTCGAGCGGGTGCGGGCCATGGCCGGGGCGGTGGAGGAGGGCCTCGGCGTGGCGGGCACGTTCGTGGCGATGAACAATCGCGTCAGCCAGAGCGTGCCGCACCTGCACGTCCACATCGTGCCGCGCAACCGCAAGGACGGGTTGCGCGGGTTCTTCTGGCCCCGCACCAAATACGCCGACGACGCCGAAGCCGAGGACTACGCGGAGCGCATCCGCGCCGCGCTGAAGGGTCAGTAAAAAATCTACATTGTAAAGGGGGTCGCTCGGCGCCTCCCGTTGGCGGTCGCCGCCTTGCCGGCGCATTCGAAGACCACCTGTGACGTGCCGACGCTGTTCGGCGAGATAGTGAACGGCATGGTGTCACCGAATCCTCCTCGGTCGCCGCAGGCCCGCGTGCAGTTCGGCCGCGACGGCTCTCAGACGGTCTCCTGACGCGGGTTTTTCGGGGTAGGCTCCGGCGGCGTGGAACCCGTCGTCGCCGTGCTCGTAGTGGCAGTGCTGGTCGGAGTGCCCGCCGTGGTGCTGTGGCGGGTCCTTCGTGGGCGCGGTGAGCTCGGCAGCAGCCCGGCCGAGCGGGCGACCTTCGAGACCCTGCACACCGCCTCGCTCGCCGCGCCTGCGCTCCGTGCCGGACTGACCGAAGCCGGCGCCCTGAAGGCGTCGCGGCATCTGCGCGAACTCCTCGGCTCCCCGGCGATCGCGATCACCAACGGCGAGGAGTTGCTCGTCTACGACGGCGCGGGGGAGCACCATGCCGGTGACGCCTTCGAGCACGCAGCCGAGACGCTGAAACACGGCCGCACGCAGGTCCTCACCCTCGACTGCGGATCGCCCGAATGCCCGATCCGGCGCGCCGTGGTGGTCCCGCTCACCACCGACGAGCGGGTCGTCGGCTCCCTGGCGGCGTACGGCGAACACGCCTCGGCGGGTCTCGTCCGAGCGGCCCAGGAGGTCGCCCGCTGGGTGGACTCCCAGCTTGAGCTGGCCGAGCTGGACCGGTCGCGCACGATGCTCATGGAGGCCGAGGTCCGGGCGCTGCGGGCGCAGATCTCGCCGCACTTCATCTACAACTCGCTGACCACGATCGCCTCCTTCGTGCGCACCGATCCCGAGCGGGCGCGGGAGCTGCTGCTGGAGTTCGCCGACTTCACCCGGTACTCGTTCCGGAGGCACGGCGACTTCACCACGCTCGCCGAGGAGCTCCGCTCGATCGACCGCTATCTCACCCTCGAACGGGCCCGGTTCGGCGAGCAACTCCTGGTGACGCTGCGCATCGCCCCCGAGGTGCTGGCCGTGGCCGTACCGTTCCTGTGCCTGCAGCCGCTCGTCGAGAACGCGGTACGGCACGGCCTGGAGGGCAAGCCGGGAGTCGGGCGGATCACGATCATCGCGGAGGACGCGGGGGCCGACTGCGGGATCACCGTCGAGGACGACGGCATTGGCATGGACCCGGAACGGCTGCGCCGCATCCTCGCCGGAGAGGATCGATCCGGGGCGGGCGGGGTCGGCCTGGCGAATGTGGACGAGCGGCTCCGCCAGGTCTACGGCGACGAGTTCGGCCTGGTCGTGGAGACGGGCCCCGGCGCGGGCACCAAGGTCAGTGTCCGCGTCCCCAAATACCGCCCCGGCGTCTCAGCCCGCTGAACTCGATCGCGTACGGCCGGCTGCTTCAGGCTTCCCGCCGTGCGGCTCGGGCGATCGCCCAGGCAGGCGCTCCAATTTGGAGTCGTGCCGCCCCGGGAGGTCACGCGCAGGCCGGGCTATCCGTTCACCCGCGCACTCGTGTGGCGGCGCACGGGACGTTTGCCCGTCGCCGATGGACCGCGCTTATGACCAGGGTGGTCAGGGTGGTGATCAGCGCGAGAGTGTAGGCGGCCGACTTGAGCGTGTTGATCACGTTGGTGGCGGAGGCGAGCCCGTCGAGCCGTCGCGGGAAGCCGAGCAGGAGGGTGGTCACCCCGGCGTCTTCGATGAGGTTGAGGGTGCCGCCGACCAGCGCCAGTGCCACAAAGGCGACGCGCAGCCAGCCGGGTGCGCCGAGGCGTCGGGCGGCGTAACGGAGGCCCAACGCGGTGAAGGCGACGGAGGACAGGATCAGGGGCATGTCCAGGAGCAGGATGAGCAGATGATTGCGCCTGCCGTCGGGACCGTACATGGTCAGCCAGGTGTAGGCCATGTCGGGGGTGTAGCCGCCGGTGCGGAGATCGGCCGAGTTGCGCCCACCCGCGAGGTTGAAGATGCCGGCTCCGGTGGCGTCATAGAACGCGGTCACGGCGACGGTCATCAGCGCGAGGACGCCGGCGAAGGCGAGGAACGCGTACAACACCCGGCGCCCCGTGGCGAGTTCGATCAGGTGGTCAAGACGGGTGAACATGCGGGGCTTATGTGCTGTTCGCCGCTTCATCAGCGCTTCTCATTTCTGCTGTGGCTTTGTCTGTCGGGTGGGATGTGTGGCGTACCGGGTGTCAAGCTCGGCTGCGGGCTGCGGGCTGCGGGCTGCGGGCTGCGGTAGGGCGCGTCCGGCCTTGACCGGCCGGTGGACCCTTCGGAGTTCTTGGGCGGATTCGCGGCGGGCGCCGTTTGAGCCCAGGTACGGGCGTGTCTGTTCGCTGGTCGTAGGGGCATCAAACGTGATCACGATGGTAAACTCACGGTAATCGGCCGACCACGGGCAGGGAGGGCGTGTGCGGGTCCGTCAGGCTTACCGGTTCGCTCTCGACCCGACCCCGCGTCAGGTCCGTGACCTGCTGCGGCATTGCGGCGCGGCGCGGGTGGCGTTCAACTGGGGTCTGGCGCGGGTGAAGGCCAACTTGGGGCAGCGGGAGGCCGAGCGCTCCTACGGCATCGGCGAGGCCGAGTTGACGCCGCCGCTGGGCTGGTCGATGTACGCGATGCGTAAGGCGTGGAATCTGGTCAAGGGCGAGGTCGCGCCGTGGTGGGCGGAGTGCTCCAAAGAGGCGTACGCGGGTGGTCTGGATCGGCTCGCCCGCGCGCTGGGCAACTGGTCGGATTCCAAGCGCGGCAAACGTAAAGGCCCGCGAGTGGGTTTCCCGCGGTTCAAGTCCAAGCGGAGGGCGAGCCCGTCGTGCCGGTTCACCACCGGCACCATCCGGGTGGAGGCCGACCGCCGTCACGTCACGCTGCCCGTCGTTGGGACGATCAAGACCCACGAATCGACCCGCAATCTGCACCGCCGGATCGCGAACGGCACCGCGACGGTGACGTCGGCGACCGTACGGCGCGAGGCCGGACGCTGGTTCGTGGCCTTCGCCGTCGAGGTCCAGCGCGCGGAGCGTGCCCCGGCCCGGCCTGGCGCGGTGGTCGGCGTCGACCTCGGCGTCAAAACCCTCGCGGTGTTCTCCGATGGCCGCCCCCCGATGGACAACCCCCGCCACTATGACGCGGCCCGGCGCAAGCTCGCCCGTCTCTCCCGGGCGGTCTCCCGCAAGAGGGGCCCGGACCGGCGCATCGGGCAGCGCCCGTCCAACCGGTGGCGCCGCGCCGACCGCGCCCGTAATCGGGTGCAGCACCGCACCACCGGCCTGCGCCGGGACGCGATCCACAAGCTCACCACGAGCCTGGCCCGTGAGTACGGCACGATCGTGGTCGAAGATTTGAACGTGTCCGGCATGATCAAGAACCGCAAACTCGCCCGCGCCGTCGCCGACGCCGGGTTCGGCGAGATCCGCCGACAACTCACCTACAAAACCGAGTGGAACGGCGGCCGGCTGGAGATCGCCGACCGCTGGTTCCCCTCCTCCAAGACGTGTTCCGGCTGCGGCGCGGTGAAACCCAAACTGCCCCTTCGGGTACGAACGTACGTGTGCGAGTCGTGCGGCCTGGTCATCGACCGGGACACCAACGCGGCGCTCAACCTTGCCGCGCTGGTGAAGCGGCACGTCGCCGGGAGTGGCCCGGAGACGGTAAACGGACGTGGAGCCGACCGTAAGCCCGGGCATAGCCCGGCGGGTGGCTGTGAAGCGTCTATCCCGCACCGGGCAGTCCCGCCCGGATCAGACGGGGACCTTCGCCTGGTAACGGGCGAATCACTGAGAAACACTGAGACTCAGTGAACGGTCTCCCTATCGCGGCGAGTGCCGCCTCTTCGATGACGGTGTCGTGCCGGCTCTCAGTGAGCAGGTTCAATGCGCCCGGACGGGCCAGGGTGGCGAGGATGATCGGCCGCAGGACGCAGCCGAGGAAGATCGCGGTGAGCAGGTTGGGCTGGCCGTCGCGGACCGCTCCGGCGCGCTGCGCCTCGACGACGACGCGTTCGACGACGTCGATCGGGTACGACGTGCCTTCGGGCAGGTTCGGCAGGAACGAGTGCGTGTTCAGCAGCGTGAACACGACCGCCTCCGGTTGCTCGCGGTACACGCGGAGCATGAAGCGCACGATCTCGGTGAGCTTGCCGGACGGCGTTTCCGGGCCGTTGGCGATCTCGGCCAGGTGTTGCGCGTACCGCTGGGTGTGGTGGGCGTAGAGCTCCTGGGCGATGGCCTCCTTCGACGGGTAGTGCCGGTACAGGGCGGACTCGGCGACACCGGCGCGTTCGGCGATGTGCTTGACGCGGGTGGCGTCATAGCCGCGCTCGGCGAAGCAGGACAGGGCGGCGTCGAGAATCTCGGGTTTCTGGCTGATGCGTGGCATCGATCCATTCCTCCTGTGTGGGATGTGGGTGGTGTTGCCATCCTCACGTGCGCGCCACGCCATCCTCACGTGCGCGGCACGCCATTCTCGTGTGCGCGGTGCCCGCGATGTGCGGGGCGCCATCCCCATATGCCGGGTGTCGCAGACCGTACGGCCGACGTTCTTGGGGAACAGGTGGGCGTATCCGGCGCCCAGCCAGGTCCCGTAGGAGAAACCGAAGTAGTTCAGCGTCCGGTCGCCCAGTGCGGCCCGCAGCCTGTCCAGATCCCGCGCGGCGTCGACCGTGCCGACGTGTGGCAGGATCGCGCCGGACCGTTCCGCGCAGCCCTGAGTGAATGCCCTTTCCGAGGAAATCAGGGCGGCTCTCTCCTCGGCGTCGTCAGGGGTGGCGTCGACCGCCAACTGGGCGTCCTTCTGCTTGTCGTCCGCGCAGATCACGGGGCTGCTCTGGCCGATTCCCCGGGGGTCGAAGCTGACCAGGTCATAGCGGGTGCCCAGCTTCTCGAACCCGGCCGCAGCACCGCCGGCGAACGCGTCCAGCCCGGACCCGCCCGGGCCGCCGAAGTTGAAGACCAGCGACCCGATGCGGTGCGCCTGGTCGGTGGCCTTGACCCGGATCACGGCCAGTTGGATGGTCTTCCCGTGGGGCTTGGCGTAGTCGAGCGGCACCGTCAGGTTGGCGCACTCGATGTTCTTCGGCGGCAGCGGCTCCGGTCCGCCCGGCGCCGGGGATGACTCCCACCGCCACTAAAAGCACGCCCGCTGCCACGACGGGCGCGGCGACCAGGCGATCGCTGATCGATTTTCCGGTGAACAGCACGAGCTGTTCTCCTTCCTGTTGGAGGTACGTGCGCGTAAGGACACGCCCGAGGGCGTGGTCGTGCGTCTTTCTGTCTCGTGGGCTGCCGAGTTGCCGCTCGACAGCCCACTTCACGA
>JBIOWF010000133.1:0-2024 GCA_044868295.1 Microtetraspora sp.
AGCCACGCGGCGGAGGCCCCGGCCCCCGCCCTCGGGACGGGCCGACTTGCCGGCCGGCGGGGGCTCCCGCTAGCCGGTTCTGCTTGGGGATGCTGATGGGCTAGGCGTCGCGTCCGAGCAGCTCGACGAGCCGGGGCCGGTTGAAGCCCAGGACCACCTCGTCGTCGATCACCGTCACCGGCACGGCCAGCTGACCGGTGCGGCGGATCAGTTCCTCCCGGCCCTCCAGGTCCTCCGCCACGTTCACTTCCCGGTACGCCACGCCCTTGGACGAAAGAAACTCTTTCGTCTGCTTGCAGGGGCGTCAGGTCGGCGAACTGTAGACCGTTACCGTCTTTTCAGGCACTTACGGCATCCTCCCTCGCTGACGCTGCTACCCGTTAGACGGTGCCAGTTGCGCGGGGGTTGCGGAATGACGCGGCCTGTCCGGCCGTGTACCTGAGCCCAAAACGACGGGAGGCGGACCCCGTGACCCACCTCCTTGACCCCGGCCGCACGCGTGCGATCAGCCGACGAGGACCGCCACCTCCACGTCGTCCAGCTTGTTGACCGCCGCCCGGTTCCCGCGGGGGTCAGGTGCCCGTAAATGTCCACCGTGATTCGGATCGAGCCGTGTCCGATCTGCTCCTTCACGTAGGGCAGCGACTCGCCGTTCTCCAGGAGTCGCGAGGCGAAGGTGTGCCGGGCGGCGTGGGGCTTCCGGTGCCTGACGTGCGGCGGCCTTCAGGTCGGGGCCCACGCGGTCGTCAGTGATCTCTTCCAGATCGACGTGCAGGCAGCGACCAGCAAGAGCGACCCGATCCGGCGGGCGATCGATGGCGGCGACCGTGGGTGAGCGATGGTCAGGCCCCAGTAGAGGCGTCCCACCGACGCTCCCGCCGTCGTCGGGAACCGGACTGTCGTCCCCCCGACCCATCCGTCCGTCTCGCACCAACGCTGCACTCCGGAGCCGGAATGGTTCGCAGGTTCCAGTTGGTGCTCCGACAATCGCACCGCATCCAGCAGACCCTGCCAGTGGCGCGTCGGCCCGAGGTTAGCTAGACTCTCGATCGTGCGACACGCGGAGCGCACGCGGACGATGCGGCGGACACCGCCTCGAGTGACCGCGCAGCGTCGTCCCACGAGCCTGGCCGCGGGTAGCCGCCATCGGCAAGCGCGTTGTCCGGTAGTGGGGATGGGTGCCTCCGCGGGGGGGCTCGATGCCTTTACGCGCTTCTTCCTCGCCATGCCCCCCGACAGCGGCATGGCATTTGTCCTGGTGCAGCATCTGGATCCCACTCACGAGAGCCTGACCGCCGAGCTCCTTGGCCGGCACACCCGGATGCCGGTGCGGCAGCTGGCCGGCGACACGCCCGTCGAGGCCGATCATGTCTACGTCATCCCGCCGAACAAGGACCTGAGCATCCACCAGGGGGTCCTGCGTCTGACGCCGCCCGTCGAGCGGCGGGCGATGCGCATGCCGGTAGACTTCTTCTTTCGCACGCTGGCCGAGGATCTGCGGGAGCGGGCCATCGGCATCATTCTCTCCGGCACCGGCACCGACGGCACGCTGGGCCTGAAGGAGATCAAGACGGTCGGGGGCATGGCCCTGGTCCAGGACCCGGACACCGCGCAGTACGATGGCATGCCGCGGAGTGCGATCGCCCACGGCGCGGCTGACCGCGTCGTGGCCCTGGAGCAGATGCCTGAGGCGTTGCTACGGTACGCGCAACATCCCTACGTCGACGTGGCGACGTCGGCCCCGGCCGCTGAAACGGCCGCCGCCGACCTGACCGGGGTCCTGGCACTCGTGCGTACCCGGCTGCGCTTCGACTTCAGCGGCTACAAGACGGGCATGCTCGCCCGGCGGGTTCGCCGCCGCTTGGGGCTCCGACATGTCGAACGCGTGCCCGACTACCTGCAGCTCCTGCGCGGCGACCCCGCCGAGCTCACGGCCCTGTTCAATGACCTGCTCATCGGCGTCACCCGCTTCTTCCGCGACCCGGACGCGTGGCACTTCCTGGCGGAGAGGGTGATACCCGCCC
>JBIOWF010000134.1:0-20969 GCA_044868295.1 Microtetraspora sp.
CATGCCAGCACCGCAAGGACAGCGTTCGTCCCAGCTTTGGCGGCCCGGCGAGCCGAGTTCCGCCGACCTCGGGCACGGAGCACGATCCATGCCGCCGCCAGGGCCGAGGCCGACACCGCAGCCGTGATCACCGCGGTCAATGTCGAGTGGCCCAGCAGGACCAGCGCCGTCAGCCACGCCCCCATGGCCGGACAGACCAGCCGCAACGAGTGGATCGTCCACCCGGTCACATCGCCCTCATCGCCGCCGGCTGCCGTCCCGGTGGTGGACGAACGGCTGAAGCTCAATGGCGACATGTCTCACTCGCCCTGTCACCCGAAAGCCTGTCACCCGAAAGCCTGTCACCCGAAAACGGCACCTCGTCGGCCGCAGTCATCGCCATCTCAACCCCGACCGTTGTCGGCGGATGCGCGGAACCGGAGCGGTCAACGAACACCTCAAACGTGGGGCCGCCCGTAACCGGGTGAAGGGACGGCCCGATGCGGCAGAAGCCAGGAGAGTCGAGAACGGCACCCTCCAATGTGCGGAAGACGTCACGAGGTCACCTTCAACTCATACGCGGGTGCGCCCGTGACCAGGTGAAGGGACGGCCCGATGCAGCAGAAAGCCGGGACAGTCGAGATCGACACCTTCAGGTGTGGGGCGGCCGTCACGGGGTCACCTTGTCCTTCATCTCAGCGAATTTGCGTTCGCCGATTCCGGAAACTTCACGCAGCTGCTCGACGCTCTGAAATCCTCCGTGTGTGTCGCGAAACTCGATGATCCGCTGAGCCAGCACCTCCCCAACCCCCGGAAGCTCTTCTAGCTGGTCCGTCGTGGCGGAGCTCAGAGCGAGCGGACCGCCAGAGACCGGGGCCGCAGCCGGCGCGCCGCCCGCCCCAGCAGGAGCTCCGACCACGATCTGTTCGCCATCGACGAGCCGCCTGGCCAGATTCAGCCCACCAACGGTCTCTCCCTTGCGCACTCCCCCGGCCGCATCGATCGCGTCCACCACACGCGAGCCCGCGACCAGCTCCAGAACGCCCGGCTTGCGGACCTTGCCCGTCACATAAACCGTCACGCTCGACCTCGGTGAGGGGGACGCGGCCACCGCCACAGGGGCGACGGGGACGGGGACGGGGGCCGCGATCGGCTCAGCGACCGGTCGTGACCACCACATGAAGATCCCCGCCACCACGGCCGCCAGCCCACCCACAAAGAGCAACACCCGCAGGCCCGGCCTCCCCGGATCGAGAAGGGGAACCGTCACACCAAGCGCCGAACGTATTCGCGACGAAAGCCCTGCAATCGGCGTCTCTCCCACCCGACCGATTACAGCCGGTGACTCGCTTCCCCGGCGCATTCCGGGCGGTGTTCCCCCTGACCGGCCAGACTCGCTCGGCCCCTCCTCCTGCCAATCCCATTCGGGCGGCGTCTCCCCTACCCCGCCCGTTCCAGGCGCCGCCGCCCAGCCGGCTCCGCCCGGTCTCCCCTCCGGCCGATCCCATTCGGGCGCTCTCTCGCCTGCCCGGCCCCATTCGGGCGGCCATGTTTCGTCCGCCGCAGGACCGGCTGCGGCAGCCGTACCGGGCCGGAATGGAGGATCGAACGCTCCGACTGCCTGCGACGCGACGGCCTCCGACTCTGCCTGACGGCGCAGGCCCGCGGCGGAGGCGGATCGGCCATGGGGAAGGTCATCGAGCGGCCCCGCTTGCCGCTCGGGGACCGGGGCTTGCACGTCTTCGTACGGCCGCGCCAGGGTCAGCGGAGACGAGCGGAGCCAGGCAGCATGCGGGCGCCTGTCCGCGCGTGCGATCAGACCACGCAGCCGTGTCTCGGCGGCGATCCGGTGGGACGCCTGCTCCTTGGTTCGCACCCCGCGACGTTAGGCCGCCACCCCGCCCGGCTGATAGGCGAACGGCGTTCTGTGGACAGCGTTGATTATCCACAGGCGAGCTTCATCCGGCGGATTGCGGAGACTCAGGGGAGATCGTCACACCGAGCATTCCGGGGCCGGTGTGGACGCCGATGACGGCGCCCACCTCAACGACCGTCGTCCGGAGCGCCTCGGGCAGTCTCGCTTCCAGCCTCTCGGCGAGAGCCTCGGCCCGCGCGGCCGCCGAGAGATGCTGCACGGCGACATTCACCGGCTGCTGCCCGGCAGCCTGTACGGCCAGGTCCTCCAGGCGGGCGATGGCGCGATTGGCGGTGCGCACCTTCTCCAGCAGAGTGATCGAGCCATCACCGAAGTGCAGCAGAGGCTTGATCGCGAGAGCGGATCCGAGGATGTTGGCGGCGGTTCCGATCCGGCCGCCGCGCCGGAGATATTCCAGCGTGTCGACGTAGAAGAAGCTGCGCGTGGCTCGGACGCAGCGGGTCGCCACCGCCACCACCTCAGTAAAAGTGGCGCCGTTCGCGGCGGCCTGAGCGGCGGCGAGAACCGGGAAACCCAGACCCATGGCGATAGACCTGCTGTCGATCACCTCGACGGGAATGACCGCGTCCTCGGCGGCGAGCCTGGCGGCCTCCACGGTGCCGGACATCTCTCCGGAGAGGTGCATCGAGACGACGCCGACGGCTCCACGGGCCGCCGCCGCCTCGTAGACGTCCACGAAGCGCTGGGGCGCGGGCCGAGAAGTCGTCACCGGGGCCCAGTCGCGGAGAGCGGCGGCCAGCCCTTCCGCGTCTATCTGCGCGACGTCGTCGAGCTCCCGGCCCCCCACGATCACATGGAGTGGCACCACCGTTATGCCCCACTTCGCCGCCTCCGCCTGACCCAGATAGGCAGTGGAGTCTGTGACGACAGCGACAGATGGTGACATATCGCGAGGTTACCTGTACGCGATCGGATGACAACCGCCCCTGCGGCCGAAAAAAACCGAGCCGGCCGCTCAGGCACGCGCTCAAGGAAGAACCACCGCGTGTTCACGGCAATACCGGCACACACCAGCAGGCGTAACAGGCCTGTTGGGCGGGACGGGCGGCCCGCCGGGGGACGGGCATTCCATTCACAGAAGACCAGCATGCGCCCAGGAAGATCCAGCGGGTACCAGCGATGGCGCTTCGACCGGCTGGACCGACTCGATGGAGTGGGACGGGCTTACTGGACGGGGGTGCCGCCGCGCCAGACGCGGCGGGGCTTCAGGCCGAACGACCAGGCGAAGGCGCCCTCGTGGTCGGCGTCCCACTGCACGATGTCGGCGAGCCGTCCGGGGGCCAGGATGCCCCGGTCGGGGGCGCCCAGGACCTGCGCGCCGCCAAGGGTCGCGGCACGCAGCGCGTCGCCCACGCTCATCCCGAACGCGGCCACGGCCAGGCTGATCACCAGCGACATCGAGGTGATGCCGCAGTGTCCGGGGTTGTGGTCACTGCCCAGCGCCACCACGACGCCCTGAGAGAGCATCCGCCGGACGGGCGGCAGGTGGCCACTCTGGAGCGCGGTGCCAGGACAGACCACGGCGGGCACGCCGTACCGGCCCATGAGGGCGATGTCCTCGTCGGAGGTGTGGTGCAGCAGATCGGCCGAGGCGCAGCCCATCTCGGCGGCCAGCTGGACGGCGCCACGGCGGTTGTACGCGCCGGCGTGGATCCGCGGCAGGAGGCCGACGTTGCGCCCGGAGGCCAGGACCCAGCGGGACTCCTCCGTGCTGAAGTGTCCGTCGTCGCAGTAGACGTCGACGCTGTCGGCTCCGGCGGCTGCCGCGTCGGCGCACCAGGCGGCGACGGCCTCGACGTAGTCACGCTGGCGGCCGAAGTACTCCGGAGGGACGACGTGCGCGGCCAGGAAGGTGACGTGCACGCGCGGCATCATCGGCTCTTTCTCGAGCTCGCGCAGCAACCGCACGTCGGCCAGCTCGCCGTCACGAGTGAGGTGGTAGCCGGTCTTCGCCTCGACGGTCGTGGTGCCGCTGAGGAGCCACTCGCGCAGTCGCTCCCGCACGCCGTTGCACAGGGTCCACGGGTCGGTGCCACGGGTCACCGTGACGGTCGAACCGATGCCACCACCCGCCGCCGTGATGGCAGAGGTCGTCGAGCCGCCGGAGCGCATCGCCATCTCGGCGTAGCGGTTTCCGGCATAGACGGGGTGGGTGTGGGCGTCGATCAGCCCGGGAGTGACGAGCGCGCCGCCCAGGTTCTCGACGTGGTCCACGTCGACGATGTCGTCGACGACGCCGGGAACGCTCTGTGGGAGGTCCGCTGCGCGGCCGACCCAGGCGATCCGGTCGTTGTGCACCAGGATGGCCGCGTTGCTGCACACATCGTGCCCGGTCCAGAGTCGACCGATGTTGGTCAGAAGACGAACGGTCATCCGACCACCTGCGGCACATCCCAGGACGCCGAACAAGCCCAGCTCGTGGGCGCCACGCCCGCTGGGTCCGCTCCGTGTCCGGACGTCATTGGGGGGTCTCCTGCCTCATCGCGCACCGGGTTGTGCGATGACCGTACCGCTGGGATCGTGACCCAGGCGATTTCAGTTCAGTTACGTTATTTCACAGGTCGGCTCGCTGTACAGGGTTATTGAGAAGAACGCCGGATCGCCTCCCTGGCATCCGATTGGCTCTGCCGTCTCCCCCGCCGCACCCGAATCTGCATCCCCCAGCTCAGATCCGGCATCCACGCAACGCCCCCGCGCGTAACATCGCTCACAGATGTCATGTCGTTACCCGCGCCAGAATGTCCCGTAAAGCTTGCCTTATCGTAGCAAGGTCAACCGTAGTGGGCTACTGCCGTTTTTCGCCATTTATGCACGGCTATAAGCCCTCCGTCCCGGAGGGACCGAAACGCTAGACGGCCTTGCTCAGACGGTCTCCACCGGCTTGGCCACCCGGTCCAGCTCCGCGAACAGAGCCCCGAGCACCCGCGCGTGCAGGACCGTGCCGTCGCCGGTGTGCTCCACCGACAGCACCTCGCCCTCCTTGTGCACCCGGGCGACCAGGTCTCCCCTGTCGTACGGCACGAGCATCCGGACCTCGTGATCGAGCTGGGGCAGCTCCCGCTCGATGATCGCCATCAGCTCGCGGATCCCGGCGCCGGTGCGCGCGGAGACGACCACGCTGTGCCGTTCCTTCATGGTCAGCCGGGCGAGCACCACCGGGTCGGCGGCATCGGCCTTGTTGATGACCACGATCTCGGGAATGTGGCGAGCGCTCTCGATCTCGGCGATCACCTCACGCACCGCCGCGATCTGCGACTCGGGGTCGGGATGGGAACCGTCCACCACGTGCAGGATCAGATCGGCGTCGCCGACCTCCTCAAGCGTCGAACGGAACGCCTCGACCAGCTGGTGGGGCAGATGCCGGACGAAACCGACCGTGTCGGCCAGCGTGAACAGGCGCCCTTCAGGCGTGCGGGCCTTGCGGACGGTCGGGTCGAGGGTGGCGAACAGCGCGTCCTCCACCAGCACGCCTGCGCCGGTCAGCCGGTTGAGCAGCGACGACTTGCCGGCGTTGGTGTATCCGGCGATTGCCACCGCCGGCACCTCCCGCCTGTGCCGCTGGTGCCGCTTGGTCTCCCTGGCGGTCGACATCTCCTTGATCTGGCGGCGGAGCTTGGCCATCCGCTCGCGGATCCGCCGCCGGTCCAGCTCGATCTTGGTTTCACCGGGGCCACGGCCGCCGATGCCGACGCCGCCCGCCGCGCGACCACCGACCTGCCGGGACAGGTTGCCGCCCCAGCCTCGCAGGCGCGGCAGCAGATACTGCAGCTGGGCGAGCTCGACCTGGGCCTTGCCCTCACGGCTCTTGGCGTGCTGCGCGAAGATGTCCAGGATCAGCGCGGTCCGGTCGATGACCTTGACCTTGACTACCTCCTCCAGCTGCCGCAGCTGGCCGGGGGTGAGCTCACCGTCGCAGATCACGGTGTCGGCGCCGGTCGAGGCGACGATGTCCCGCAGCTCGATCGCCTTGCCCGATCCGATGTAGGTGGCCGGGTCCGGCCGGTCGCGACGCTGGATCAGGCCTTCCAGGACGTCGGAGCCCGCGGTCTCGGCGAGCAGCTTGAGCTCCTGCAGCGAGTTTTCCGCGTCGAACAGGGTGCCGCCGGTCCAGACGCCCACCAGGACCACCCGCTCCAGCCGGAGCTGGCGGTATTCGACCTCGGTGATGTCTTCGAGCTCTGTCGAAAGACCCGCGACGCGCCGGAGCGCCTGACGCTCTTCCAGTTCGTAGTCGCCGATGTCTTCTGGCTCGTTGTGCATATACGTCATCTCTACTAGACCAACATTGCGACACCAGAGTGTCTTCCCCACGATGGTGGCACGACTCCCCGGAATCCCGCATCTCGTTATCCGCCCAGGTCAGCGAGGAGCCGCTCGCTCTTTCCCGCCCAATGGCCCAGGCCCAGGCGGGTGTGGGTCTCGTGGGCCCGGCGCGCGTGGTCCCGTGCCAGGTCACGACCGCCCATCGCCTCCGCGAGCTCGGCCAGGACCAGATGCATCGATCCCCACCCCGCCGCGCCCATACCGCTGATCACAAGTCGCTCGCCGTACGGCGAAAGCCTGTCGTAGAGCACGGCGGGGTCGGGAACGCCCAGCCGGGCGGCGACGTGGCCCCAGATGACCGAAAGGAACTCCGCGCTCCAGTCCTCGGGGAGCGAGAAACCCCACCGCTCCATCAGCCTGCGGGCCAGCGCCGCGTCATCCGCGTCGAGGGCGGCGAGCACGGCAACCGGGCGCAGCGGCACCATGTCCGGGTCGGCGGCCCGGGCCACCAGCCGGTCGACGATCTCCCCCATGCGCCCCTGTTCGCGCCGACAGGTGAACAGCGTGATCAGCTCGGTGTAGTCGAGCCCCCACATGCTGAATCCCTCGATCAGGCAGGTGAATTCGGCGGCCAGGCGCTCGGCCTCCGCCCACCTGCCCCGGACAGTGCTGCCGGCGGCCTCGGCGATGTGGACCATGGCGGTCAGCTCGGGACGCCGCAGTTCCTCGGCCAGCCGCCGGCAACGCGCCAGGTCACGGTCCCACTCGGCGAGCTCACCCGTCCTGAGCAGGTTCGCCATCCGGAAGATCCGCGCCACCAGCTCAGCGGTGGCCGAAAGACCCGGCACGGCGAGCATCTCCTCGGCCGCGCGGCGGCGTTCGTGCTCCCGCTCCGGCACCCATCCGACCAGGATGAAACTGTTGAGGCACCGGACCAGAAGCGTGGGATCCCCGACGCGCCGGGCGATCTCCACCGCCTCCTCGGCCAGCTGTTCGCCCTCGGCCCGGCGGGTCGAGTAGGCGAGCTCCATCGCCAGGGTGGCAAGCAACGCCGCTCGGTCCGCGTCGTCGAGGGGCTCCTTCAGCAGGCCCTCCAGCAGCGCCACCATGCGCTCGTCGACCACACCGTAGGCACGCCAGTTCCACACGGTGACACCGCCGAACACGTTGATCGCCTCGATCAGCGCCGTCCGGTCACCGAGATCCGCGGCGAGCGCGATCGCTTCCTCCAGCGCGACCCTGGCTCGTTCGACGTCGCCGACGACTCTCAGCGCCCGGCCATGTCCGATGAGCAGCTCGCAGCGCCGCGCCGGGTCTCCCGGGCCCAGCACGGTGAGGGCCCTCCCCCAGAAATCGATCGCCTCGTCGTAGGCGCACTGTGCCGTGGCCTGCCGAGCGGCTCGTACGGCGTAGCGGACCGCCTTGGCCGCGCCTCCCGCGCGGGACGCCATCGCGAAGTGATGGGCGAGGACGGACACCTCTACACCCGGAAGGCTTTCCATGGCCTCGCCCACGCCCAGGTGCAGTCGGGCCTTCGCCACCCGGCCGAGGTCCGCGTACAGCGCGTCACGGACGAGGGCATGGGAGAACCGGTAGTCGAAACCGTCGGGAAGCTCGACGAGCAGCCCAGTGGCCACGGCGGGCTCCAGCAGCGACATGACCTGCTCCGCGGACGTGGTGGTGACGGCTTCCAGCACGTCCACACTCACCTCGCGCCCCAGGACCGCGGCGGCGCGCAGCAGCTCCTGGGTCTGCCGGGGAAGCCGCGCCACGCGCTGGCCGATCACCTCGCGGACGCCCTCGGGCACGCCGAGCGACGCCGCGTCCAGCCGGTGTTCGCTGCCCAGCAGCCGAATCAGCTCCCCAAGGTAGAAGGGGTTGCCGCCGGTCCGTTCGAAGAGCACCCCGGCGAGCGCCGAATCGCCGAGATCCCGGCTGCTCAGGTAGGACGAGACGTCCTCCCTCGTGAAGGGTGGCAAGGTCATCCGCTCGGCGCCGCGTTCGCGGGCCAGCGTCGCGAGGGTGTCGCGGAACTGGTCGGGATCGCCTCCCGGCTCGGGACGCATGGTTGCCAGGACCAGCACCGGAACACGGTGCAACTCGCCCGCCGCGAAGGCCAGCAGCCGGAGAGAGGACGCGTCGGCCCAGTGCAGATCGTCCAGCACGACGAGCGTCGGCGTCTTGTCGCCGGTCAGCCCGCCCACGACACGTTCGTGCAGCTCGAAGAGGGCCGCTCCGGGGTTGTCCGCAGGCGTGATCCCGTCTCCCGCCAGCGCCCGCAGAGCGTCCGCCGTCCCGTCTCCGAGGTCGCGCAGCACCTGGATCCACGGCCAGAAGGCCGGCGCGCCCGTGTCCTCCGCGCAGCGGCCCCACGCCACGGCCAGCCCGAGTGCCGCCGCCTCGTCCGCCGCCGCCTGGGCGAGCCGGGTCTTGCCGATTCCCGCCTCTCCTGAGACGAGGAGCACGCCGCCGCGGCCACGCCGTACCTCCGCGAGGCGTTCCGCGACGCGGCGCAGCTGTTCGTCGCGCGCGATCAGACCATCGGCGACGATCGGCTCGGCGGCCTGCGACGGGGCCGCGATCCGAGCCGGAGCCGGGGCGGCGCGGTCCAGCTCCGGAGACTGGTCGAACACCGCCCGCTCCAGCCTGCGCAGCTCCGGGCCCGGCTCCAGGCCGAGCTCGGCGGCCAGCAGAGTGCGCACCCGGCGAAGGGCTCCGAGAGCGTCTGCCTGCCGTCCGGCGCGGTAGAAGGCGAGGACCAGCAGGCCCCACAACCGCTCCCGGTAGGGGTGCGTCTCGACCAGGTCTTCGAGATCGGCGACGAGGGACCCGGCGTCCCCGAGAGCGAGCCGCACGTCGAAGCGGTCCTCGGTGGCCGACGTGTACAGCTCGGTCAGCCGTGCGATCACCGGCTGGGCGAAGTCGTAGCCCGCGAACTCGGCCAGCGGGTCTCCGCGCCACGTGTCAAGTGAGCGGCCCAGAAGCTCGGCGGCCGTGCCGTACTCGCCCTGGGCGAGCGCCCGGCGGCCGTCCTCGGCCCACGCGGCGAACCGGACCAGATCGACCTGCCCGGGAGCCACGGCCAGCAGGTAACCGGGCTCACGGGTCAGCAGGGTCTTCGGCGGCGTCCGCGGGGCGCGGCCTGGCTCGAGCGCTCTGCGGAGCTGGGAGATGTACGCCTGGAGCGATCCAGTCGCACTCGACGGCGCCTCCCCCGACCACAGCTCGTCGATCAACCGGTCGAGGGAGACCACCCGGCCCGGCTCCAACGCCAGCATGGACAGCACCGCGCGCTGCTTGGGCGTGCCGATGTCGACGGGCCGGCCCTTCGGGTCCGTGACTTCGAGCGGACCGAACAAGCGAAAGTCCATTGTTTCCTCATCACGAACCCTGACCATCCAGTTCGCTAGCGTAAGGCCCCATTTCAACCATGGAAACAGTGGCCTACTAGTCGCTGGCAGTTCCTCCTCAAGCCCGTTGCCACACGCTGTGGGACATGAGAGCTCAACAGCGGGAGGATTCATGACAACCATCGGAATCGACCTTCGGCGCACCGTACGCGGCCGGGTCCTCGTCCCGGGCGACGACGGCTTCGAGACCGCGCGGCTGCCCTGGAACAGGTCGGTGGACCAGCGGGTGCGCGCCGTCGTCGACGTGGAGGACGCGGCCGACGCGGCGGCGGTTGTCTCCTACGCCAAGCTGGCCGGGCTCAGCGTGGCCGCGCAGCCGAGCGGGCACGGCGCGTCGGCCGCCCTCGACGGCGTGATCCTGGTCCGCACCGGACGGATGCGCGACGTCGAGATCCGTCCCGAGGACCGGCTGGCGCGAGTGGAGGCGGGCGTCCAGTGGGGGGAGGTGCTCACCGCGTCAGGCAAGCACGGGCTTACCGGCCTGGCCGGGAGCTCGCTCGTGGTGAGCGTGACCGGATACTCCCTCGGCGGCGGGCTGAGCTGGTTCGGGCGGCGGTACGGCTACGCCGCCAACAGCATCCGCGCCTTCGACGTCGTCGACGCGGACGGCGCCCGATCGCGGGTGACGGCGGACTCCGATCCCGACCTGTTCTGGGCGCTTCGGGGTGGCGGTGGCGACTTCGCCCTGGTCACCGCCATGGACTTCGACCTCTATCCGGCCGCCGAGCTGTACGGCGGGCGCATCCTGTGGCCCGCGGCCCAAGCGGAGCAGGTCCTGTCCGCCTTCCGCGAGATCACCGCCGATGCCCCTGAAGAGCTCAGCCTCTGGTTCGCTCTGATGCAGTTCCCGCCCCTCCCCCAGCTGCCCGAACCGTTGCGCGGCCTGTCGGCGGTGTCGATAGACGTGGCCTTCCTCGGCGACTGCGCGGCGGGCCAGGCCCTGCTCCGCCGCTTCGACCGGATCCCCGGTGTGATCCTCGATACCCGCGCCCCGCTGCCGGTGGCGGAGCTGGGCCGCATCTGCGCCGAGCCGACAGATCCCGGCGCGACCCTCTTTCGGGGGCAGTTGCTCACTCACCTGGATGACGCCGTGGCGGGGACGCTGCTGTCTGCGGCGGCCGGGGCCGGATCCGTCGCCCCCCTCGTCTCGGTGCAGGTGCGCCACCTCGGCGGCGCGCTCAGCCGTCCGGCGGCGGACGCCGGGGCCTGCGGGCACATCGCGGAGCCGTACCTGCTCGGCATGCTCGGCGTGGTGTTCTCGCCCGAGATCACCGAGGCGGTCCAGGAACGGCAGGCGGCGATCTCGCAGGCGCTGGTGCCGTACACGACGGGGCGAAAGCCGTTCACCTACCTCGGTTACGGCGAGAAGGCCGCCTCGGCCTTCTCCGGCGACACGCTGTCCAGGCTGCGCGACATCAAGCGCCGACGCGACCCGAACGGGGTCTTCCGCAGCAACAATCCCGTCCTGGGTTAGGGACGGCTGGGGAGTGTTTTATGAATGCCGCCCGTCGCGAGCGGCGATCCAGATTGGTGGACCGCAAGGCGGAGGAGGAGCCCGTAGCGGTGCTCTACCGGCGAAATCCCCGGGCCCCGCGGAAACTCTGAGCCTGCGAAGAGTTTCGTGGGTGGGGCGGCAACGCGGCGAGGCGCCGATCCGGGCGTCGCGCAGCAGGGCTTGATTTATAAAACACGACCTAGACCTTGAGAACCTTGACGTCGCCGGAACCGGTCTTGACCACGACGGTATGCGGCGCCGAGACGTCCTGATCGACCTCGATCTTGCGGTCTCCGGAGCCCGTCTCCGTGGTGACCTGGTAGGTACCGGACGGGACCCACACGGTGCCGTTACCCGAGCCGGTCTCCACGTCAACGCGGTCGGGGACGGCGGTGAACTTCAGATCGACGTCACCGCTTCCGGTGTCCGCGGTGACCCGCTTGCCGGCGAGCCCGTTCGCGTCGACGTCGCCCGATCCCGTGTGCGTCTCCAGCACGGTGACCTTGCCCGCCACGTCGTAGGTCAGGGTGTCCTGCTTGTCGAAGGCCACGTTGAAGTCACACGCCGTGAGAACGAGGGCCGAGCCCAGGACCGCTCCCGCGAAAGCGATGTTCTTTCTTCTCATGCTCTTGATTCTTTGCGCAGGTACGGCTCCCGCCCATCCGGGAATCCCCGGAGGGTTCCCTGACGCGACCCTCGCGTTGACCCTCTGAGAACCCATGGAGTAGCGTCGATTCCACAGATTAGAAGTTATTTTCCACATCATGGAAATCTGCAGCTGGAGGAAGGAAGCTCATGGGCGCTGAGGTCACAGGTCCGCTGCTGGACCGGTTCGACGAGATCCTGACGCCGGAGGCCCTCACGTTCGTGGCCACCCTCCAGCGGGAATTCAACGGGCGGCGACTCGAACTGCTCGCCGCCCGCCAGGAACGGCAGGCGGAGCTGTCGGCTGGCGGGGTCCTCGACTTCCTGCCCGAGACCAAGCACATTCGCGAGTCGGACTGGCAGGTCGCCCCTCCGGCGCCCGGGCTCGAGGACCGCCGCGTCGAGATCACCGGCCCGGCCGACCGCAAGATGACCATCAACGCGCTCAACTCCGGAGCCAAGGTCTGGCTCGCCGACTTCGAGGACGCCAACGCCCCGACCTGGGAGAACACGATCAGCGGGCAGCTCAACCTGCGCGACGCCCTCGACCGCGTCATCGACTTCTCCACGGGCGGCAAGAGCTATACGCTCGGGCCCGACGAGGAGCTGGCCACGGTCGTGGTCCGGCCGCGCGGCTGGCACCTGCCCGAGAAGCACGTCCTGGTGGACGGCACCGAGATGTCCGGGTCGCTGTTCGACTTCGGCCTCTACTTCTTCCACTGCGCCTCCAGGCAACTCGCCAAGGGCCGCGGGCCGTACTTCTACCTGCCGAAGATGGAGTCGCACCTGGAGGCTCGGCTCTGGAACGACGTGTTCGTCAAGGCGCAGGAATTGCTGGACATCCCCGTCGGCGCCATCCGGGCGACCGTGCTCGTCGAGACGTACCCGGCCGCCTTCGAGATGGAGGAGATCCTCTACGAGCTGCGCGATCATTCGGCGGGTCTCAACGCCGGCCGGTGGGACTACCTGTTCAGCGTCATCAAGAAGTTCCGCACCCGAGGCCGGGAGTTCCTGCTGCCCGAGCGGAACGCGGTGACGATGACCGCGCCGTTCATGCGCGCCTACACCGAGCTGCTGGTCCGCACCTGCCACAAGCGCGGCGCCCACGCGATCGGCGGCATGGCGGCCTTCATCCCCTCCCGGCGCGACGCCGCGGTGAACGAGGTCGCCCTGGAGAAGGTCCGGGCCGACAAGACGCGCGAGTCCGGCGACGGATTCGACGGCTCCTGGGTCGCCCACCCCGACCTGGTGCCGATCTGCCGCGAGGTCTTCACCGGCGTGCTCGGCGACCGGCCCAACCAGCTCGACCGGCTGCGCGAGGACGTGCGGGTCACCGCGGAGGACCTGCTGTCGGTCTCCAAGACGCCCGGTCAGATCACCGAGTCGGGGCTCCGCAACAACGTCGACGTGGCGCTGCGCTACCTCGCCGCGTGGATGGGCGGGCTCGGCGCGGTCGCGATCCACAACCTGATGGAGGACGCCGCGACCGCCGAGATCTCCCGCTCGCAGATCTGGCAGTGGATCCACAACGGAATCGAGCTGGCCGACACGGGCGCGGTGGTGACGCGCGAGCTGGTCGAGCGCATCATCTCGGAGGAGCTCGGCAAGATCGCGACCGAGCCCGGCTTCGACGAGGAGCTCTACGCCCAGGCCACGGCACTGTTCAAGGAGGTCGCCCTGGACGACGACTTCGCCGAGTTCCTCACCCTGCCCGCCTACGCCCGCATGCCCTGACCATGCTCACGCGCCACGCCCCGGAACCGTCCGGCCGCCCCTCGGCCGGCAACGGATCCTGGGCGTGGCCGGCCTATCCCCCCGCGAGCAAGCCCGCGCTGCGGGAGGATTGCAGTGAGGAGACCGGCTCGACCGATCCGATGGATCCGGTCGTGGACCCATGGGAGGGGGAGCGCATGTGAGCGATGTGACCCTTGCCCGGCTTGCCGCCCAGTTCGGGGAGTTGCTGCCCCATGACGCGGTGATCACCGATCCGGTGCGGCTGCGGACGTACGAGTGCGACGGGCTGACGTATCACCGGTCCACCCCGGGGATCGTCGTGCTGCCGGAGACGGCCGAGCAGGTCGCGGCCGTGGTGCGGCTGTGCGACGAGGCCGGCGTGCCGTTCGTGGCACGCGGGTCGGGGACAGGACTCTCGGGTGGCGCGCTGCCGCGGACCGACGGGGTGCTGATCGTGACCTCGCGGATGCGGCGGATCCTGGAGATCGACATCCCGAACCGGCGGGCGGTCGTGGAGCCCGGGGTCACCAACCTGGCGATCACCGAGGCCGTCCGGGGCCAGGGGTACTATTACGCTCCCGACCCTTCCAGCCAGCAGATCTGCTCGATCGGCGGCAACGTCGCGGAGAACTCGGGCGGCGCCCACTGCCTGAAGTACGGCTTCACCGTCAACCACATCCTGGACCTGGAGATCGTCACGCCGGACGGCGACATCGTCCGGCTGTCCGACCTGGATCCGGGCTATGACCTGCTCGGCGCGTTCATCGGGTCCGAGGGCACCCTCGGCATCGCCACCAAGATCACTGTACGGCTCTCGCGGACCCCGGAGTCGGTGATCACCCTCCTCGCGGCGTACAAGAGCATCGAAGGAGGCGGCCAGGCGGTGTCGGCCATCATCGGGGCGGGCATCGTCCCGGCGGCCATCGAGATGATGGACGCGCTGGCCATCGAGGCCGCCGAGGCCGCGGTCCGCTGCGACTACCCCTCGGGCGCGGGAGCCGTACTCGTCGTGGAGCTGGACGGGCCGCACGCCGAGGTGGCGCACCAGTTCGCCGAGGTCGCGCGGATCTGCCGGGAGACGGGAGCGTTCGAGGTCAGGGTCGCGGCGTCGGCCGATGAGCGGGCCGCGATCTGGAAGGGGCGCAAGTCCGCGTTCGCGGCCGTCGGCCGAATCAGCCCCGCCTACATCGTCCAGGACGGAGTGGTGCCGAGGACCTCACTGCCCGAGGTGCTCGCCGGGATCGACCGGCTACAGGAGGAGTACGGCATCCGGGTGGCCAATGTCTTCCACGCCGGAGACGGCAACCTCCATCCGCTCGTGCTGTTCGACGACGCGGTGCCCGGTCAGGGCGAGCGGGCGGAGCTCGTCAGCGGCCGGATCCTGGACCTGTGCATCGAGCACGGAGGCTCGATCACCGGCGAACACGGCATAGGAGTGGACAAATCCCGCTACATGCCGAAGATGTTCACCCAGGAGGACCTCGACACCATGCAACTGGTCCGCTGCGCGTTCGATCCCAAGAACCTGTCCAACCCGGGCAAGATCTTCCCCACCCCGAGACTGTGCGGCGAGGTCCCCGGCGTCCGCAAGGGCGTCCACCCGCTCGTCGAGTCCGGCCGGGCGGAGCAGTTCTGATGTCCGCCCACGCTCCGTGGTCTCTCCCACTTCCCGGACCCGCGCGGCAGGTGAAGCCATGAGCTCTGACGTGGAAAAGGCCCTCGCCGACTCCGGCGTGACGGTACGGCAGGCCGACGTCGGCGACCGCGTCGCGGGGGTCCGGCCGCGCTGGGTGGCGCTGCCCGAGACCACCGAGGAGATCGCGGCCGTCATGCGCGTCGCCGCGGAACACGACCTCGCCGTGGTCCCGGTGGGCGGCGGCACCAAGCTGCACTGGGCCCACCCGCCCGAGCGCTGTGACCTGCTGATCGACACGTGCTGCCTCAACGAGGTGCTGGAACACGCCGCCGGTGACCTGGTGGCCCGCGTCCAGGCCGGAGTGACCCTGGAGTCACTCGCCGAGACGCTGGCCGCGAAGGGCCAGGAGCTGGCCCTGGACGTGCCGGTCGACGGGACCACCGTGGGCGGCCTGCTGGCCACCGGGATCGCCGGACCGCGCAGGTTCCGGTACGGCACCGCCCGCGATCTGCTCATCGGCATCACCGTGGTGCTCGCGGACGGCACGATCGCCAAGTCCGGAGGCAAGGTCGTCAAGAACGTCGCCGGTTATGACCTGGGGAAGCTCTACACGGGCTCGTACGGGACGCTCGGCGTCATCGCCGAGGCCACCTTCCGCCTCCACCCCCTGCCCGCCGAGCGACGCTGGGTGCTCGCCTCCTTCGACCGGCCGGTCACGGAGACCGACGATGTGCGGACGAACGAGGCTGGCCAGACCTTCACGACGACCTCGACCGGCCTGGCGACCGACCTCCACGGCATCGTCACCTCTGTCGCCGAATCCCAGGTGGAGCCGAGCGCGATCGAGCTCGACTGGCCCGGCGTGACCGGTCCTTGCACGCTGGCGGTCCTGGTCGAGGGCACGGCGGCCGAGGAGCGGGCGCGAGCCGTACGCGACCTGATGGAGAAAGCGGCGGGCGGAGAGGTACGGATCGAGGCGGAGGCTCCACCGTGGTGGGGCCGTCTGCCCGGACCGCCCGGACCACCCGGACGCGCCGCCCAATCACCAGACCGCACCGCCGCGCGACCAGGGCGGCTCGACGCCGATTCAGGGCCGCCCGACACGGAACAAGGGCCGCCCGACGCGAACGCGGGGCAGATCGACGCGGACGCCGGGGAGATCGACGCGGACGCCGCGGAGGTCGACTACCTCTTGCTGGAGGTCCGGAACGTGTCCTCCCAGCTGCCCGGGTCCTTTGTCGCACCGTTCTCCGCCGCCGAGGACGTGGAGACGCACGCCGCTGTGCGCGGATCGCTGGCCTCAGGGGTGCTCCACGTGACGCTGCCTCCCGGGACCACCTCCGGAACGGCCGCAGGATTCGTCAGCGAGCTGCGCGCCGGCATCGGGGACGCGGGCCGGGTGGTCGTGCTGGCCGCGCCGGACGAGATCGGGCGCCGGGTCGACCGGTGGGGACATGTGGGCGCGCTGAAGCTAATGCGACGGGTCAAGGAACGGTTCGACCCGGACCGCCGGATGTCGCCGGGACGATTCGTCGGGGGGATCTGATGGATCCTGAGCTGATCAAGGACTGTGTGCACTGCGGGTTCTGCCTGCCGACCTGTCCCACGTACGTGCTGTGGGGCGAGGAGATGGACTCCCCACGGGGGCGGATCAACCTCATGGACCAGCACGTCCACGGCACACCGATCACCGATGAGATGGCGGGCCACTTCGACGCCTGCCTGGGATGCATGGCGTGTGTGACGGCCTGCCCCTCCGGAGTCCGGTACGGCCGGCTGATCGAGCAGACCCGGGCCGTCGTGGAGGAGGAGCACATCCGCGCACCGGCCGATCGCGCCATCAGGGAGATCGTCTTCGCGTTGTTCCCCTACCGGCGGCGGTTGCGTGCGCTCCGCCTGCCGATGCGGCTGAGCGGGCGGCTCCAGCCGTTCCTGGAGCGGGTGAACCCCTCTCTTGGAGCGATGGCCGAGCTCGCTCCCCCACCTTCCCGCCCCGTACGGCTCCCGCGCCTGGTGCACGCGAGGGGACGGCACCTGGGCCAAGAACGGGGGCAGCCTCGGGCGACGGTCGGGATGCTCACCGGATGCGTGCAGGGCGAGTTCTTCCCGCAGGTCAACGCGGCCACGGCCCGAGTGCTGGCGCTGGAGGGCTGCGACGTGGTGATCCCTCCTCGCCAGGGATGCTGTGGCGCGCTGTCGCTGCACTCGGGCCGTGAGGCCGAGGCCAGGCGGTTCGCCAAGCGGACGATCACCGCTTTCGAGCGGGCCGGGGTCGACACGATCGTGGTCAACGCGGCCGGGTGCGGGTCGAGCATGAAGGAGTACGCCGAGGTGCTGAAGGGCGAGCCGGAATGGGTGGCCCGGGCGGAGGCGCTGCGGGTGCGCGATCTCGCCGAGTTCCTCGTCGAGCTGGGCCCCGTCGCCGAACGCCATCCCCTCCGGATCTCGGTGGCCTATCACGACGCCTGCCATCTGGCGCACGCCCAGGGGGTCCGGTCCCAGCCTCGGCAGCTGCTGGGCGCGATTCCGGGGCTTGAGCTGCGGGAGATCGCGGAGTCGGCCATCTGCTGCGGCTCCGCCGGGACCTATAACCTGTTCCAGCCGGAGGCGGCGCGTGACCTGGGCGACCGCAAGGCCGAGCGGGTCGCGGCCACCGGGGCCGAGTTGCTGGTCTCGGCGAATCCGGGATGCACCATGCAGATCGCGGCGTCGATGCGCAGATCGGGCAAAGGCGCCATGCGTGTGGCGCACACGGCCGAGGTGCTCGACGCCTCCTTGCGCGGCCTCAGCGCGGATTCGATTGGGCGTAGTGAGGAGCCTCGGTGAGTGTGCAGAGCGTGGATCGGGCGCTGGACGTGCTGGAGGCCCTGGTCGACCAAGGCGGCGAGGCCGGGCTTTCGGAGATCGCGACCAGGACCGGCCTGCCGTACGGGACGATCCACCGGCTCCTCCAGACGTTGCTCGCACGCGGATACGTGCGCCAGGAGTCCGATCGCCGCTACGCGCTCGGCGGGGCGCTGGTCCGGGTGGGCGGGGCGGCCGAGCGCATGGTCGGCGCGTGGGCCGAGCCGTACCTGGCGAAGATGGTGGAACTGTCGGGCGAGACTGCGAACATGGCCGTGCTGGAGGGAGATTACGTGGTCTATGTCGCCCAGGTGCCGTCGCCGCGCAGGCTGCGGATGTTCGCCGAGGTCGGGCGGCGGGTGCTCCCGCACAGCACGGCCGTGGGCAAGGTTCTGCTGGCCGACCGGCCGGACGCGGCGGCCGTGCTGGAGCGGACCGGCCTGCCCCGCCGCACCGAACACACGATCACCACAGCGCACGATCTCCTCGACGAGATCGAGCGGGTCCGTGCCCGTGGGTACGCGCTGGATCTCGGCGAGGAGGAGAACGGCGTGCACTGCCTGGCGGTGCCGGTGCGCGACGGCGGCCGGGTGTTCGCCGCCATGTCGGTCTCCGGCCCGGCCGAGCGGATCGACGCCCACGACCGGGACGAGCTGGCCACCTCACTCAGAAAGGTGGCCGACGAGTTCGGCGCGTCGGTGTTCGGGCGCCCGTGATCATCCGGATACGAGCCCCTCTCTCGGAGAAGATGGAGAAGATCGAGACATGTGCCGAAGCATCAAGACACTGCGGCCGCCCTTCACCGACGTGGTGACAGACGACGACGTCCGGGCGGCTGCACTGCAGTACGTCCGGAAGATCTCCGGCTTCCGCGCCCCCGCAGCACATAACGCGGAGGCCTTCGACCAGGCCGTGGCGGCGATCACCGAGGCCAGCACCACCCTCCTCGCCTCCCTCGAGATTCGCGGCAGCCGCACCTGAAACTCAACCGATCGGATCCCGGACTGCCCAGGAGCACCGCAGCGATCAGATTGCATTGGATCCATCGGACACGAAGAGTGACCGGACGATAACATTCCGAACCGCAGGCCCTCCCAGTAAAGTGAAAGGCACTATGAGTGTCGCTGCGGTCGCTCACCTCACACTGCCGGCCTCTCCCTACGACATGTGGGTTCGGGGAGAGCTCACCGACCATCTCCGTGTTCTTGACGACGGCACTCGCGTCGAGGTTGTCGGGGGTGAGATCGTCGTGTCCCCCGGCCCGACACTAGGTCACAACGCGATCGTTCAGGAGATCGTGGACGCGGTTGTCATGACCCGCGTGGCCGACCCCTCAGTCCGATGGCGATGTCTCCAGACGACCGACCTCAACCTGGTCACGATCAAGGATGGGTACATTCCCGACCTGATCGTGCTGGACGTTGAGGTCTTGAACGAAGCACGGAAAGCCGAGGCTCGGCATCTGCTTCCCCACCAAATCGAACTCGTAGCCGAAGTGACGTCGCCTTCAACGGCTCGGGTGGATCGCAAGCCTACGGAAGG
Organism: Microtetraspora sp.; assembly: GCA_044868295.1. Classification (GTDB taxonomy): domain Bacteria; phylum Actinomycetota; class Actinomycetes; order Streptosporangiales; family Streptosporangiaceae; genus JBIOWF01. Next base: position 19,485 of record JBIOWF010000134.1, read on the forward strand.
GCGTCGACGGCCCTCGAAGTTCACGGGATACGCCCGTGTCGGCATTCCGTACTATCTGCTGGTTGAGCGCGATCCGCGGCATCCGCACATCGCGCTTCTCACCGAACCCAACCAGGAGACCGGTTTCTACCAGGCGCGACAAACCTGGACCTTCGGCGAGGCCGTCCAGGTGCCCAGACCATTCGAGTTCGATATCGACACGAGCGAGTGGCAGCCCTGGGCTGAATAAAGTCCTCGCACAAAATCGGGAACCAGGCTGACCCGTCCGGCGGAGTAGGGGTGAAGGGCGCGCAGGCGCCTGCGAAAGGATTCCCCCTATGAACGGACAGAACGGGTGCTGAGAGCCGCGACAGCCGGGCAGAGCACCCAGACCTGGGATCAGCTCGTCTTCCCCAGGCGTATGGAAACGTCGTCGTGGTCACCCGAGTTGGGCGACGCCGCAAACGACGCCGAGATCGACATCAGGCTGGCCGAGCCCGAGCTGCGTGATCCCGAGCTGAGCGTCACCGGGCAGAGCGTCACCGGGCAGAGCGACGCCGAGCTGATACAGGCGTCGCTGACCGACCCGGACGACTTCGCCGGCGTCTTCGACCGGCATTCGGATGAGATCCACGCCTACGTCGCGCGGCGACTCGGGCCGGGGCTGAACCAGGCAGACGACGTCACCGCGGAGACGTTCCTCATCGCGTTTCGCAAACGTCATCGGTTCGATTTGACCAGGTCGGACGCCCGGCCCTGGTTGTACGGCATCGCGAGCAACCTGATCGCGAACCATCGGCGGTCGGAGGTGCGCCGACTCAAGGCCATCGCCCGCGCGCACAACGGCGCTCAGGCCGACTCGCGAGTCGACGAGGAAGAGCGCCATGCCGAGCGCGCCAGTGCCAGCGCGATGCGACCGGCCCTGGCCGCGGCATTGGCGAAGCTCTCGTCGGCCGAGCGGGAGCTGCTCCTGCTCGTGGCCTGGGCCGATCTCAGCTACGAGGAGGCCGCCGAAGCCCTGAAGATCCCCATCGGCACGGTCCGGTCCCGGCTGCACCGGACCCGCGCCAAACTCCGCCGCCACCTCAACCTTCACGAGGAGTCCATCGCATGATCGACGAACTGAAGATGATCGCGGACGCCCGGCCCGAGGTCGCGCCCTACTCGACGGAGGCCAAGATGGCGGCCCGGCGCAGACTCAGCGCCGCCATGCATCCGCAGCAGTCACGGAGGTCTCGCAGGCCGTTCGGCGTCGCGATCGCGGGGGCGGCGATGATGGCGGCCGCGAGCGTGACAGCTGTCACCGTGCTGACGCCGACAGGTGACAACGGGGACGACCGCCACGGGGGCGCCGTCGTCACCCTGCCGGAGGTCACCAAGATGTCCGCCGCCGAGATCCTCAACCGCGCCGCCGCCGTGGCCGATCTCCACCCTCGCGACGACCAGTTCATCAAGGTCAACTGGCGCGCGACATACACGGTGACAGAGCGCAGGAAGCCTCTGGTC